>NZ_NMZQ01000040.1 GCF_010093125.1 Veillonella sp. R32 | reverse complement strand
ACACAACAATTACGTCGCATGTCCTTCCTAAGAGTGCATAATCTCTTTAGCGCCCCAAAATTTGACAAAGAGCCAATAATACCTATACCGACTTTGATACACGAAGAAAAAAAGAAAACGCTAAGCTAGCTGATTTAGAAGACTTAAAAGAACTTGAAGAATTAATATCTAAACATAAATAATAAATAAAAAATCATTAGGACATTTCTCAACTCAAAAAGAAGCTTTGGAAGAATTAGAAGCCTATAATAAGTGACCAGAATTATCTTTATCCAAAGATATTACTTTTGAAGAAGTTTAGAACCTTATGATAAAGCAAAAAGAAAATTTAGGTATAGCAAATGTAGCCAATTACAACATGACCAAAAGTCGATGCACGCATTTATTAAAAGTGCCTATACAGAAAATACGTCTTGCCCAACTACAAGATATTGTCGATAACTGTGGATTATCTGCAGCAAACAAACGGCAAATTAAAGTGACCTTAAACGCAGTGTTTACAGTAGCTTATGAAAATGACTATATACAAAAAAACTATGCTGAATTAATTAAATTACCAGCATTAGGTAAATCAGACAAGCATAAGCCATATAGCCTTGATGATTTGCAAACACTTTGGGCACATCAAGATGACGAAATAATAGAGATTTATGGACTTGAAGAACATAAACCTCATGATGGCCGTCATACCTTTATTACCTTTACTAGCAACTATGGTATTGATGAAATACTGGTTAAACTAATTGTAGGACACTCCAATAGCCGTAATATTACTCAAGATGTGTACACTCATAAAACACAATCCCAGTTATTAGAAGCTGTAAATTTGCTACCATACGGTACTAACATGACACAGTTATCAAAAAAATTGGTGGGTGCTATAGAAGCATGATTTGATTGTTTCGGGGATACTATAGTGATGCTACTACCACGAATTACCCCCATTTAACTCATTTTATAAAATAAAAGAACCCAGCAACCATCATGGTTACTGGGTTTTCATTTGTTATGCGATTATTCTGCAGTGAATGGCAACAATGCAATAGCGCGAGCGCGTTTAATTGCAAGAGTTAATTTGCGCTGATGTTTAGCGCAAGTGCCAGAAATACGACGAGGAAGAATTTTGCCGCGTTCAGTCGTAAAACGACGAAGTTTAGCAATATCTTTATAGTCGATTTGATCTACATGATCAACGCAGAAGTTACATACTTTTCTTCTTGGCTTTCTGCCTCTATCTCTTCTCATTGTGAATCCTCCTTTTCGAATTAGTAGGAGTCCTAAACACTAGAACGGAATGTTTTCTTCGTTACCGCCACCAAAGCTGTCGAAATTAGATGAACCACCGCCAAAGCTATCAGCGTTTTGTGCATCTAAAGACTGGCCAACAAAGTTAGCCACTACTTCAGTAACATAGCGTTTTTGCCCATCCTGAGTTTCATAGGAACGGGTATTTAAACGACCTTCAACGAAACAACGGCTCCCTTTGCGCAGGTTACCAGCTGCTTCCCCTAATTTACCCCATGCAACGCAATTGATGAAGGCAGTTTGTTCCTTCTGTTCATTGGTTATGGAATCAAAATATGTGTTTGTCGCAGCCACTGTAAATGTTGCTACGGCTCTACCAGTTTTAGTAAAGCGCACTTCAGGGTCACGAGCTAAATTACCTAAGATCTGTACTGAGTTCATAATAAACCTCCCAGAGCTTACTTGCCGTGTTTAACAATTAGGTGTTTAAGGACATCATCGTTGATTTTCAATACACGATCGATTTCTTTGATTTCAGCAGGATCTGCTTCAAAGTTAACCAATACGTAGAAACCGTCAGTGAATTTTTTCACTGCGTAAGCAAGACGACGCTTGCCCCAACGATCTACCTTTTCTACTGTGCCGCCTACACGAGCAATCAAAGCTTCTACTTTTTCAATAACCGCGTTGGTTGTCTCTTCTTCGGCTGGTTTCACAATCACCATGACTTCGTATTTGTTCATACAAAATCACCTCCTCTTTTGGACTTATGCCCCTATCTTCCATAGGGGTAGGAAGCGCTTACCATCAATAAGCCTTACTATTATAACCTAAGCAACGGTAAAACACAATACCTATATATGATATAAATAAAATTTTTATCATAATTTTTAGTATAATTTATCGTAACCTAACTCTGAAATTAATACTCAGCTTATTTTCTATAGAAAATTTCACTTTACTCTGTACAGGTCAGTTCGGAAACGGTATACTAAAATAAGATAATTAAATAAGAGTTATTATCACATACATTTTAGGAGGTCTTACTTATGAGTTTAATTAAAGTAGGCATTGTAGGCTATGGCAATCTAGGCCGTGGCGTAGAAGCAGCCGTTAAATTACAGCCAGATATGGAATTAGTTGGTGTATTCTCTCGTCGTAGCGGTTTACAAACTGTAAGTGGCGTACCAAGCTATGCTATGAGCGAGTTAGAAAGTTTCAAGGGCAAAATTGATGTTATGGTTCTCTGTGGTGGTTCTGCTACTGACTTAATTGAACAAACACCAATGGTAGCTAAACATTTCACAGTTATCGATAGCTTTGATACCCATGCACGCATTCCTGAACACTTTGAAAATGTAAATAAAGCCGCTAAAGAAGGGGGCCATGCCGCGCTTATTTCTTGCGGTTGGGATCCAGGCATGTTCTCCTTGCAACGAGTGTTTGCAGAAAGTATTTTGCCAAAGGGTAAATCATATACCTTCTGGGGTCGTGGTGTAAGCCAAGGTCACTCCGATGCCATTCGTCGCTTAGAAGGTGTTGTTGATGCCCGTCAATATACGGTACCTCGTGAAGAGTATTTAGACCAGATTCGCAATGGTGAAACGCCTGAAGTGACGGCTCAATCTGGCCATCTTCGCGAATGCTACGTAGTCGCTGCCGATGGTGTTGATAAAGCTAAAATTGAGCATGATATTAAAACCATGGAAAACTACTTCGTTGGTTATGAAACAATTGTACATTTCATTTCCCAAGAAGAACTGGATAAAAATCATAAGGGAATTCCTCATGGTGGTTTTGTCCTTCGCAGCGGCGAAAGCACGGAAGGTACTCGTCATGTAGTTGAATATTCCTTAAAACTTGATAGCAATCCAGAATTTACGGGCTCTGTTTTAACAGCCTATGCTCGTGGTATTTATCGCTTAGCTAAACATGGCGGTACTGGTGCGTATACCGTTTTTGATATTCCACCAGCTTGGATTTCTACGCACAGTGCTGAAGAATTACGTGCCCATTCCTTATAATCTAAAATGTAACTTATAACACACTCCATATAAGGGCTGTAACGAAATGCGAAACTTTTTCGCCATTTTGTTATAGCCCTTTTTCATACAGTTAGCAAATTTCAGTTCCTATGCGCAAATATCATGCAGTAAAACTATTTCTATGCTATAATATATTGTTGATATGCATATAGAGTCATGTGCATATACGGTAAAATCATATTCATATAACATAGGCAGTTATAAAATAAACAACAATTATGTATATATCGAGTCATTTAAAAAGGTGGTATTATGAGCACAAATCTTGAAGTAGGTATCGTAGGTCTTCCTAATGTAGGAAAAAGTACATTATTCAATGCTATTACTAAAGCAGGCGCTGAAGCAGCTAACTATCCATTCTGTACCATTGAACCAAATGTAGGCGTTGTTGATGTACCAGATGATCGCATTTATAAATTAGCGGACATGTTTAAATCTAAAAAAGTAATTCCTGCCGCTATGCGTTTCGTAGATATTGCCGGTCTTGTAGCTGGTGCTTCTAAAGGAGAAGGCTTAGGCAACAAATTCCTTAGCCATATTCGTCAAGTAGACGCCATCGCTCAAGTAGTTCGTTGTTTTGATGACCCTAATATTACGCATGTATCTGGCTCCATCGATCCTATTCGTGATATTGAAATCATTAACACAGAACTTTGCTTAGCTGACTTAGATTCTGTCGAAAAACGTAAACAACGCATTGAAAAAATCGCTAAAAGTGGTGATAAAGACGCTCGTATCGAACTTCCTATTTTAGAAAAAGTAATTGAAGGTCTTGGCGAAGCCATTCCAGTGCGTGCCCAAGGACTTGATGAAGAAGAATTAGAAATTCTTAAAGAGTTAACCTTATTAACAGCTAAAAAATCTTTATATGTAGCTAATATTTCAGAAGATGAAATTTCTGACTACTCTGGCAACGAACATGTGAAACGAGTGCAAGAATACGCTGCCAAAGAAGGGTCCGGTGTTGTCGTTGTATCGGCTCGCATTGAATCTGAAATTGCAGAATTATCTGATGAAGAAGCGACTGCGTTCTTAGAAGAACTAGGCGTTTCAGAAAGTGGTCTTGATAAATTAATTAAAGCCAGCTATGCTTTATTAGGCCTTATTAACTTCTTCACCGCCGGTGAAATGGAAGCACGCGCTTGGACTATCGTAGATGGAACGAAAGCTCCTCAAGCAGCTGGTAAAATTCACTCCGACATTGAAAAAGGCTTTATTCGTGCCGAAATCGTTGCCTTCGATGATCTCGTAGCCTGCGGTAGCCAAAATGCAGCCAAGGAAAAAGGGCTCGTACGCCTAGAAGGTAAAGAATATGTTATGAAAGATGGCGATGTAACTTACTTCCGCTTCAATGTGTAATAATTACTACACTATGCAATAACAAACATACAATAATTAGATTAGTACTACAAACTTTATAAACATAAACACCCTTAGGTGGAAATTTCATGATATAAGAAATTCCTGCCTAAGGGCTTTTTTATGTTATGTAACCTAGTTTACAGACATAACAATTAGGCTTATCTATACTATAACTGTGTATGAATACCAGTGTATTCATAGAGCAAGTCACATATTTTCAGGCCTACCAATCAACGGTAGCTTCTGAACAATAAGCTATAAGCCCTGCTTTATCCAACACTTCTATGCGCATACGGTGCAATTGAATAATACCTTCTGATTTAAGGCGGCTCAAATAGCAATTAATATGTACCCGACTCATCCCCAAGATTTTACCTAATCGTTCCTGACTAATAACTATTTCAGTTTTATCACGACAAAGAAGTAAGTAAATAAGATTACACAATTTACTAAACCCATCATTATATTCTTGATGCCCCGTTTCATAGAGCAATAAATTAACGAAGTGCGTATACCAGCGAATAACAGCTGAACTGACTTCTGAATGAAGTGCTAATAGGCTATGAAAATCCGAGCGTTTCACTGCTACTGTATGTGTATCCGCTAGTATTTGTGCTTCTAAAGCCTGCTCTAACTGTACAGGACCTTCGAAAAATACAGGAAATAAAGTATCTCTGCCATGAAAAGATATTATTTTTTCATGGCCTGTGGGATGATTAATAGAAAATTGTAAAACACCCGATTGAATGTAGTGTAAGTATTCTAATGAATCACCAGGTTGCCATAAATAGGCCCCTTCCTTGAAGAAACATTCTTTAGTTGGTAATTCAGTAAGTAAATCTCGAATCGACAAAAAATCTTCTGAGAAAAAATACATTGGATATGTCATAACAACCACCTTTTATACACACTTATAAAGAGAAAGTTCTAATTTTATTTTGTAAAGGAGTTTTATTATGAAAGTTATCGCCATTAATGGCAGCCCTCGCCCCAACAAAAATACAGTACAACTACTAAATAAAGCCTTAGCTGGTGCCCAAGCAGCTGGCGCTGAAACAGAATTAATCTCACTCTATCCCTTACAGTATCGTAGCTGTGTCAGTTGCTTTTATTGTAAACGAAAAGATAAAGAACACGGTACTTGCATTATAAAAGATGATTTAACACCAATTATTGAACAATTAAAAAGTGCCGATGCTATCATCTGGGGTTCTCCCATTTATTTTTCAAATATAACAGCAACCTTACAAGCCCTCTTTGAACGCTTCCTTTTTTCAAACTATATTTATAGCGCTGATGTACCATCTGTTCTTGGTAAAACAATTCCTTCTGCCTTTATTTATACCATGAACATGACCGAAGAGCAAAGCTATCAATTTCATTTGCGTGAAAGCTTAGCCCCTATAGAAGCTAGTGTACATCGTATATTAGGTGTAGAACCTCTCAAGCACTATGCCTATAATACAGTACAATTTGATGATTATAGTAAATTTGAGTCATCCATCTTTTCAGAAAGTGATAAAAAAGCCTATCGAGAAGCTCATTTTGAAGATGATTTAAATCAAGCCTTTCAAATTGGCCAACAATTAATGGCTAGTGCCCAAAAATACAATAAATAAAAAAAGCTGTAACCAAATGCGAAATATATTCGTCATTTGAGTTACAGCTCTTTTCATTATATGTTACTGTTTACTCTTATCGTTTACTTTTACCAACTGGTACATAAATGGTACCAGAAGACATAGGTCCTACTGTACCTTGTTGGAAAATAAGATATAATTCATGGTCTGCTGTCGCATAGAAATCAGCAGGTACTTTATCCACTGGTAAATTTTCAGGGAAGAATTGTGCTTTCAAATCTTCATCCTCATTGATGGCCGTATTTAGTACCTCTTTAGATACGCCACCAAAATCACCTAAGGATAAAACTTTACCACTGGTACTATTAAAGGTAAACGCTTTTACCGTGTTTAAACCATTAGCCGCTTGATCTCCAATAGTATAGGATTTAATTAAAACGCTGAAAATCCCTTTATCATTGGCTTCTACATCATAAGTAATGTAGAGATTTTCTTTCATATCAGCTTTTAAATTAGCCTTTTCTAAATTCTTTTGTAAAGTCTGAACATACTTAGTAATGCGGTCATTAATTTCCTTCGTCACCACTGGACTTACAGATGTAACTGTTGGATACGTAATGTGTAAACGATCGCCCGTTACGGCTACTGGTGAAACAGAAACAGCCAATCGCTGATAATAGGCATTCGCTTCAGGTACTTGCACTAAATCGGCTTCACGCGCTAATTCATCAGATTCTTCCCATAAAGCTTTATTCGTCGCTGGGGAAATATCCTGTGAAATGCGCTTAGTCATGATGCCCGTCGTATTATTATGGGCTTCCGTTGGCGTTGCCACAGCCACTACATCACCATTATCATTAACTACAGCAGCCGCTGGCTCTGCGTTAACTTTTACCACTTCCACATCAGATGCTTGCACTAAGCCATTAGCACCTAATGCAACGGAACCAATTAAGGCAGCCATTATATATGTTTTTAATACGTGTTTCATAACAAAAACCTCCTTCAGGTAATCATATTAACTACGTTTCATTCTCTAATTGCACATCAAACATCTTATAATATATGCATTAAATATATAGTTAGTATACCAGATTGCTATGAAAAATTCATGATGAATTGTAATGTATACATTATAATTAACTACAAATTATTGAATTTTGTCCGTATATTTTGTACAATTGTCTAGTAAGGATATTATTTTTTCCTGTTTTAAAAAGTAAGGAGGATTAGTATGAAGCATGATTTTATGAGTCATGACTTGCATCTGCCGGAATTAACGTTTCGCGGTATGCTATTAGGCGTACTTATAACTATTATCTTTACCGCGTCAAACGTATATTTAGGGCTTAAAGTAGGGTTAACCTTCTCTAGCTCTATTCCTGCAGCCGTTATCTCTATGGCTATCCTACGTTTTTTCAAAGACTCTAACGTTCTTGAAAACAACATGGTACAGACTCAAGCATCTGCTGCTGGTACCTTATCAGCTGTTATTTTCGTATTGCCAGGCCTATTGATGCTAGGCTATTGGCAAGGTTTCCCTTATGGTGAAACGCTACTACTCTGTGCTTGCGGTGGTTGTTTAGGGGTATTATTTACCATTCCACTACGCCGCGCTATGGTAGTTAACAGCGATTTACCATATCCAGAAGGCCGCGCTGCAGCTGAAATCTTAAAAGTTGGTAGCCAAGCTCACAGTGATGAAAAAGGCGCCTCTGCTTCTGCTAGCGGTATGAAAGAAATCGTTAGTGGTGGTATTTTTGCCGGTATTATCAGCTTATGTACCAATGGTTTCCATTACTTAGCTGGTGAAATGAGCTTCTGGTTTGGTGTAGGCCGTGGGGTTACCCAATTCCCACTAGGCTTCTCCACCGCCTTATTAGGGGCTGGCTTCCTCATTGGGATTGCCAGTGGTATTGCCATTTTAGTCGGTATGATTATTGCTTGGGGTGGTTTCGTACCATACTTAACCAATGTATTACCTATGGGCGATGCTAAATCAGTAGAATCCTTTGCCATGGCTGTATGGAAAGAAAAAGTTCGTTTCATCGGCGCTGGCTGTATCGGTATTGCCGCTATTTGGACCTTGATTACCTTAGCTAAACCAATCGTTGAAGGTATGCGCATCTCCGTTAAAAACATGAAAATGTCTAACGAAGAACGTGATACCCATCGTATGGATACTGATATGAAACCATCCACAGTAGGTATCGTATTCTTAGTAATCTTAATTGGTCTAGTAATTTGCTTCTACTCCTTCGTAAGTGCCGTTGATATCAATCCAGCTCTTATGTGGACCTTAGTAGTTTGCGGTATCATAATTGCCCTTTGTATCGGTTTCTTCGTAGCCGCTGCTTGTGGTTACATGGCTGGTCTTATCGGTACATCTGCAAGCCCAATTTCCGGTATTGGTATCTTAGGGATTATCATTTCATCCCTCGTAGTTTTTGCCATTGCCTCTGCTAATGACTTATTTGCTACAGAAGCAGGCGTTAAATTCACTACCGCTATGGCTTTATTCATGACTAGTGTAGTTGTATGTATCGCCGCTATTTCTAACGATAACCTACAAGACCTTAAAACTGGTCAACTCGTAGGTGCTACGCCTTGGAAACAGCAGGTTGCTTTATTAATTGGTTCCGTTGCTGGTGCCGTAGCTATCGCTCCTGTACTTAACCTTTTATATGAAGCCTATGGTTTCACAGGCGCCTTGCCTCGTCCTGAAATGGATCCTTCCGCTGCTTTATCCGCACCACAAGCTACTTTGATGACAACTATTGCACAAGGTATCTTTAGTTCCAATCTTGATTGGGATTATATCCTTATTGGTGTTGGTATCGGTATCATCGGGATTATTGTTAACTTAATTCTTAAGAGCACAACCGCTACTTTATCCTTACCACCATTAGCCATTGGTATGGGTATCTACTTACCACCAACTCTTGAAATGCCACTCGTTATCGGTTCTTTCATGAGCTATTTCGTTGGTAAATATCTAGTAAAACGAGCTAAAGAACGAAGCGGTAAATTAGCTGAAGCTGATGTTGAACAATGTAACCGTCGTGGCGTACTCTTTGCGTCCGGTATGATTGTTGGTGAAAGTTTAATTGGTGTATTAATTGCGGTAATCATCGTTATTTCCGTAACCTCTGGTGGTGGCGAAGATCCACTTGGCATGGTAGGCAAAGACTTTGCTAGCACTGCTGAATGGCTTGGCCTTGCAGTCTTCCTCATTACAATTGCTTACTTTGTAAACCTCGTATTGTCTACTAAGTTCAATCGTGAAGAAGCACTCGAAATCCAACGCATCAATGAAGAAGAACATAAATAATATCTTACAATGCACGTGAAAAAACGGCTCCTACAAGTAGGGGCCGTTTTTATTAGTTATCTAGTTCAACGCATTTCCACGTTTCACGCGCCAAATAGCAATAGTGCGTAACTCGTCAATTTTCTGTTTATAAGTGGCTGGTAGCCCTTCTTTTTGCTCATGATAGCCCGTCTGATCAATCCATAATTCATGATTAAATACAAAACTTCCTTGATCAAAAATACTTGGCACCAAACTTTCATAAGTATCACCAGGACGCCCTACTAATTCAGCTAACGTTGGTATAATTTGCAATGAACTAGCAAAGGCAAGGGGAGAATTTGAAGTGCCCGATTCATTACCACCTTTATAACTAGCTAGCCTGTTAGCATCTATACCTGCACCATAGAAAATAATAGGAATCCCCGAATTAGTACGACGATCCACTTCCTTAGCAAAGGTAAATCGTTCCCCATGGTCACCTGTTATAACGAATAAAGTCTGTGGATCCACCGTTTGTGCTTGTTTAACAAACTGCCCCATCATTTGATCTGCATACCAAATATGGCCTAATTCAATGATGCGTTCCGAATCTTCTGGTAACTCCTTAATACCTGTATTCATCACCTTACGAGCATCAAAACCAGCTACATCGAGGTCAATATCATAAGGTGGGTGATTACTAGTAGTCAAAATAAAGTGGAATACTTTTTCCCCCTTATGCGCCGCCATATAGGCTTCTACTTCTTTAAATAGCACACCATCAGGCACTCCCCACGCATTACCTGACTTTTGCGAGAAGGAACCTACATCATGAAACTCATCAAAATTTTGAGCTAACACAAAATTACGCACATCCTGCCAAGCACCAAAACCACCATACCAAAATACCGTTTTATAGCCTAACCGCTTCATGGTAGCTGCTATACCAAAGCCATATTTTTCTTTATACGACTCTTTTTCATAATTCTCATATAGCCCCGTACTTGGCAAACCTGTTACATAGCCATTAACAGCAGGCATAGTCCCTGTTCCATGAGCTAAGCCTTGTAGAAACAAACTATGAGGCGATTGCGCTAAAGCTTTCCCTTCACTAACTAAATAATCGCCAGGCCCTTTAAAAGTATCTAAAAATGGCCATAAAGCGTAACTTTCGCCTAGTACTAACACGACTGTCTTAGGCTGTTCCTGCAAGCGTGGCATACCTATAGTATGGGTAAACGCTGTATCAATAGTAGCAGACTTAGGATTACCACCATTAACTGCTATATATTCTTTTAATTCCGTTTCAGAAATATCTAATTTGAATGCTTGTGCCAACCGTTTTTCACTAGCATATACACGATACAAAGCCTGACCATCATCAAGAATCGCTTCATTTAACACTTGTGAGGGTAAACGGCCTGCATTTTCCCAATTAATAGAGTTACTATAAGTAAAGGCTCCACCAAAGCGTAAAAATACAGCACTTATAGCTAATATAAGTAAAATGCCAATTGTACGACTCCAAAGTGATGTGTTAGATGTAGGACTTAGAGCTTCTAACCACGCGGTGGTACGCGGACATTGATAGTCAATCCAACGCCACGCACACCAACCTAATAATAGCCCTACAACTAAAGCTAACGGTAAACGCCATAATAAACCATATGTATCAATCGCTGTCACTAAAATAGCATACCAATCATCATTTGCCCCATTAATTAGCATGCGATTAAAGCTTGAATTAAAAATAGCAAAATACGGTATGCGCACAAAAAAGAGAAGCGTAAAAAGTATAGTACCGCCATAAGCCAAGAAGCCTCGCAAGTAGCGACGTGGCCATTTTGACCATACTACACAAGGCACCGTAATCAAAAAGAATCCTAAAGCCATAAACAAGCCTGCTGTTTTTAAACTAATACGCAGACCATACCACATAGTTAATAACCAATCGGTTATAGTAACACTTTCATTCAACTGATTACTAAATATAACCACAAAGATTAAGCGGAATACACTTAATAATACAATAAACCAACCTAAGGTTTTAACATCTTGCAATACACCTTGGGTAAAACGATTAAATCTAAGCATATAATAACTCCCTACATAACGCTTACCAATTCATAAAGTACGTCCGTTTCATTATAACACCTCTATTCTCCTTTTTACATGCATTTGTTATAATGAAAGCAGTTCTTATTTTATTTAATTCTTATTATATTTAACTCTAAGATATGGGCTCATTAAACTCATATAGGAGGTGTATATATGTCAAAAACTATGACTACTGAAACATTTTTAAAGCATTATGCCCTAGATCGACGAGGCACTAATAGTGTGAAATGGGATGCCTTACAACAACGATTTAACACGACAGATGTCATTCCCCTTTGGGTGGCTGACATGGACTTTAAAGTGCCTGAAACAGTAATCACAGCCTTAGAAACTAGAATTAAACAAGGTGCTTTTGGGTATTCCTTAATAAGCCCCACCTATCATCAGACTTTTATCGATTGGCTAACTCGTCATCATGGTTATACACCTAAAAAGGGTTGGCTACGTTTTACTAGTGGTACTATCACAACCCTCTTCTGGATTCTCCAAGCGTTTACGAAACCAAAAGACTCTGTTATGATGCTAAGCCCAGTCTATTTTCCTTTCTTTAGCACACCTCAAGATACGGATCGAACCCCTATTTGTAGTGAATTACAACGAGATAATACAGGTCGTTATTATATTGATTTTGACGATGTAGAGCAAAAAATGAAAGACCATCAGGTCAAAGTCTTTATTCTTTGTAATCCACACAATCCAGTGAGCCGTCTTTGGTCTGAAGAAGAATTGACGCGCCTCTTCACCCTTTGTGAACAGTACCAGGTACTCATTGTTAGCGATGAAATCCATCAAGATTTCCACTTTGGTACCTTTACACCAGCTTTAAAAGTTGCTAATGGTCGTTTCAAAGAATCTATTATTACTATGACCAGCGCTTCTAAAACCTTTAATTTAGCATCATTACCAGTGGCCCATATTATCATTCCCAACAAAGCGCATCGTCAGACGTTCGATAATTATGTAAAAACCATCGATCATACTCAATTGTCAGTCCTCAATTTAGTGGCTGCTGAAACGGCTTATCAGACTGGTGATGTTTGGCTTACGGGTCTTTTAGCTACCATTCAAAGCAATTATGAGTTGCTAAAAAAAGAACTGCTCTCTAAAGCACCTAATATAGGCTTTACCCCATTAGAAGCTACTTATTTAGCATGGCTCGATTTTAACGCCTATATAAAACCTGATGAACTAGATAATTTTCTTATCAAAGAATGCCGTGTTGGGGTTAATACGAGTGCGAATTTTGCCCCAGCTACCCCAGGCTTTGGTCGTTTCAACTTAGCCGCTCATCCTGATACAATTAAAGAAGCCGCTAAATGGATTATTCAAGGTTTAAAACAGCGAAACCTCATCTAATCGAAAAAGACCGTTGCCCTACTAATCAGTGGGCAACGGCCTTTTTTATACTATGACTTTTATATACGATTTCTTTATATTATGTGTTTACTATCTGTTTATTACTATCTATTTATTGCCATATGTTTTAGACTATGGGGTTACATATCGCCTAAGAAACGTTTAGCTTCACAATAGTTAACCATACCTTCTACGACCTTTTTGGCAGCACGCATAGCCAATACTACAGTGGCAGGTTTATGTACTACGTCACCACCAGCAAATACACCTTTGCGACTTGTCATACCATATGGCATTTCACGAGTTACTACATAACCATCTTTATTAACTTCAATGCCATTACCAGGGCCCACTAAACGAGCATTTGGCTTATGACCAATAGCAATGATAATCTTATCTGCAGGGATAGTTTCATAATGACCAGTTGGCTTAATAGAACCATCTTCTTGCAGTTCTTGCATTTCACAACGCAAACCTTCTACCACTACATCCCCTTCTACACTAGCAGGGGACGCATAGAATTTAAAATCTACCCCTTCTTCTTTAGCTTCTTTATATTCTAAAGGATTAGCACTCATATTTTCTTCACCACGGCGATACGCTACTGTCACGGAAGCACCTAAACGCACACAAGTACGAGCCGCATCCATAGCCACATTGCCAGCACCAATTACGACTACTCGATCACCACTATTTACTGGAATCGCATCATCCCCAACACGACCATTTTGATGTAATTGCACCGCTGTTAATAAGGCCATTGCTTGTAAAACGCCTGGTTTTTCATCGCCACGCATCGGTAATTCCATAGGCACATGCGTACCGGTAGCGATGAAAATAGCATCATAGCCTTCTTCAAATAAAGAATCAATGGTTTTATCAGGACCAATAATCGTATTACATTCAAACGTAACACCGAGTGCTTTTAAACGATTAATTTCACGGTGTACTACTTCCTTGCTTAAACGGAAAGCAGGAATCCCATAAAGTAAAATACCGCCTGGTTCATCCTGTTTTTCAAAAATAGTCACTTCATAGCCTAATTTAGCCATATCACTGGCAACGGTAAGGCCAGCTGGGCCTGAACCAATAATGCCAATTTTGCCTTGATCTTTAATGATGGGTTTCATACGACGAAGGCCATGCAAACTTTCAAAATCCGCCGCGAAACGTTCCAATTTACCAATATTAATGGGCTTGTTAGCACGATTTAAAATACAATGCCCTTCACACTGTTTTTCACGAGGGCAAACACGACCACAAACAGCCGGCAAATTACTGCGTTCACCAATAATATCATTCGCTTCCCCAAAGTTACCACGCGCAATAGCCTGAATAAAACGAGGGATTTCATTTTCAATAGGGCAACCTGTGCGACACAACGGTTTTGCACAGTTCAAACAACGTTTAGCCTCTGCCAAGGCTTCCTCTAAGGTATAATCTCTATCTTCTGTATAACCAGCTTTAGCAATTTGTTTTGCTTGTTCGCTTGCATCTAATCCAACCATGGATAAACCTCCTCTATCTCTTCTCGTTGATGCTTTCATCAACTTAGTATTGTACCTATCCCCTATAATTATAAATTAATTCTAATATACCATAACGCCCTTGCCTAGTAAATAGGTTAGCCCTATTCCTAAGGTAATGCCAATAAAAAAAGTCACCATTTAATGAAGCTTCATCAAATGGCAACTTTCAAATTCACTATGGAATTGTTGTTTTGTATAGAATCTATTACTTACTGCATAAAACCGTAAAACTAAGAACTACTTACTGAATAAGACCATAGAACATAGCGGCTACTGTGATTAAACCAACTACGATAACGAAGTAATTAGAAACACTTTGATATTTTTTCATTTTTTCTACTTTACGTACCGCTACCATTGGCATAAGTAATAAAATGAAAGCGACTGCTGGACCACTCAAGGTTTCAATAATGCCTAAAATACTTGGGTTTAAGTAAGCAATTAAAGAACAAGTAACCATCATGAATAATAAGATAATACGGTCAATCGTTTTTTCATTGAAAGATTTCTTATTCACTTTACCTAAGTCGATGATAATATCGCGTAACCCTTCATAAGCACCTACATAGTGACCTAAGAAAGATTTTGTAATAGCTACAAAAGCAATAATAGGGGCAAACCAAGCAATAAATGGTGTATTAAAATGATTTGCTAAATAAGAAAGAATGGAAATATTTTTGTCTTTCGCAGCTTGTAAGTCAGCTGGGGATAAACTAAATACGCAGCTATATACGAAGAACATAACCACTACGAACATCAATAAAACAGCATAACGTTGGATGTCACGAGTCTTTTTATCCACTTGATCATCACCATATTCATGACGTTCTTTCATAACAAACGTAGAAATAATAGGGGAATGATTGAAAGAGAATACCAATACAGGGAAGGTCATCCATAAAGTCATTAACATACCCATGCTGCCGCCTACAGGTTCATAGGAAAGAATGGCTGTATTCCACTGTGGAATCAAATACATGCCGATGAGCAATAAAGTAGCAATAAATGGATATACTAAATAACTCATAATTCGTACAATAATGTCTTGACCCATTCGTACGATAGCTAACAAGCCTAAAATAACAGCTATAGTGATGATACTACGATCAATCCCTTCAATGCCAATCTGGTGTGTCAATAAGCTGTCAGTCGTATTAGTAATCGCAACAGAATATAATAACAAAATGGTATAAATACTAATAAAATATACGATATTAAAAAGACGAGCAGCTACAGGCCCCCAGAATTCTTCAACAGCACCAATAATCCCTTTATCTGGTGAAGAAGATGCCATAACCATACGAGCTAACGCACGGTGTGCATAGAATGTAACAGGAAAAGCAAACAAAGTAATTAAGATAAGTGGTAAAATACCACCAATTCCGGCATTAATTGGCAAGAATAACACGCCTGCCCCAATAGCCGTACCAAATAAACCTAACATCCAAACTGTATCTTGTTTGTTCCATTTGCTAGCATCCAACGTTTGGGTGCTTTGACCTACTTGAGATAGTGTTTCTTCCTGTACAGGAATATCTCCTTGCACCGGTATGTCCTTCTGGACCATTGTTTGTTCATTCAACATAACCTTTACTCCTTAAAATGTAACCTCATAAAAAACACGCATACCCTTTCCCAAATATAAGCCCCCAAAAATCCGTTCAGGAAAGACAATTCATATACGTATGATAGCATGGCATGTTTAAAATGACAACTAATCATCATGCTTGTAGTGCATAGAGTGTACATTCACCGTGTTCAATTATCTACACTGTAATCTTTACTATCAATTATAAGAAACTAATAGCATAAAAATAAATATTTTAAATTTATTATTACGTATTAAAATATAAAAACTAAATAATATTAATTTTTATTCTATTTTTCTTTAATTTATATAAAAATAAGATGTAGTATCCACCCCAAAAAGATACTCAAAAAAATACACACTATGTTTAAAAAATTACCTTCTTTTCTTGAAAAAAATCGGTAAAAAGTTACCATTTTTTCGCTTATTTTAGCTATGTATGCTTATTTAATATACCTTTTATCATATTTGGGAATTATTTTCAAATAAAAATAACCACAAGGCTTAAAGCCTCATGGTTACTGAATTCGTATGGTGCGCCTAGGCGGAATCGAACCACCGACACGCAGTTTAGGAAACTGCTGCTCTATCCTACTGAGCTATAGACGCATGTATAACATAGCATATACTTTAGAAAGTTACCCTTTCTTCTCCTATCCTAAGTACGCATGTATGTATATATTATAAACGGAATGCTCGCATATCGCAATATAAGTGGATAGATCACAGCTTAAATAAAAACTATACACAGAGTTATCCACTATTTTATTCACTTATCCACCAAATTTATTTACTTACACACAAGCTATACACAATATATCCACAGAATTTTGTGTATATTCTGTGGATATGTTCGTATTTATGTATTAAATTATAAACTATCCCCGTGTATAACCAACTTAACACAACAGGTGTTAAGGATGCCTAACTGAGGATATTATTCAGGAAAATGCATAGTTCCTTCAATTTCAATAGGACGGCTCCAATCAACTTGCACGTCCGTACGGCCCCACATAACAGTTAAAGCAAGTTTTAAATCAGCTAATGATGCTAATGGATCAACCGTAATGGTTTCATAAGTGTCTAAGCCTATAGCTTTTTCTAATGTTTGTGGCGTATGTAAATAATCCCATACTTTTTGTTGCCACTCTTTGGCCGGCAAAACGACCTCTACTTCATGATTCACCTTGTTATAGCCGATATATCCTTTTTCATCTACCCCATAATGGATCGCATAATATGCAATGTCACTCATTGTACTTGCTCCTTTTCATTATTATTGGCACTTACTCTTTACCTATTTAACCACATCTAGCCCTGTCTAGGCAATGCTATTCGATTAAATTTTATCGTATTAATCGTAAAATTACCAGCAAAAATTCACAATTATAAATGACTTACTTCGGCTCAGCCTTATAATAGACAGAATACATAATAGGTAATACGATGAGTGTTAAAATAGTAGCTACCAATAAACCACCGCTGAAAGCAATGGCCATAGGAGACCAGAAAGCACTCCGCATCAAAGGCACCATCCCTAAAATAGCAGCTAAAGCTGTTAACATAATCGGTCTAAACCGCAAAATAGTAGAGCTAATAATAGCCTCATAGGTACTTTGTCCCTCTCGGCGATGTAATTCTATTTGATCAATTAAGATTATAGAATTACGAATAATCATACCACTTAAGGAAATAACACCTAACACCACCATAAAGCCCATAGGCGTATTCGTTAATAACATCGTTAACACGACCCCTATTAGGCCTAATGGGGCTGTTAAAAGCGCCATGAGCATGAGGGGAATCTTTTTCAACTGGAACATTAAAATAGTCATGATTAAGCAAAGCATAATAGGCATAGGCCCTTTTAAATTATCCATAGCAATATTACTACGTTCAGCAGAACCATCTACTTCAATGGTATAACCAGCTGGTATATTAGCTCTCACCGTATCTAGTTTTTTATTTAAATCATTAGCCAAGGAATTTGCCATTACATTAGGCGGTACATTCCCATGAACCGTAATAGTAGGCTCCATATTACGACGCCAAATAATACCATCTTCATTACCTAAAGAAATGGTAGCAATCTGGCTCAATGGTACATAAGCGCCTGACCCCGTTTGAATAGGAATATTCTGTAACACACTCATATTGTGTTCTTCATTACCACTCAATTTAAATTTCATAGGAATCGTCTGATTTCCTACATAATATTGACCTACGGTAACACCTGAAATTTTTCCTTGTAAATCAGTAGCTACAGTATAACTATCTACGCCCATTAGCCGTGCTTTCGCCGGATCAATGTGAACCTGTATAGTCGGTGTATTATCTGGCCAATCTTCAGAAATATCCGTTATATCTGGATAGGTTTTAAATACGTCTTTCACTTCATTGGCTATATCTTTTACTTTAGCCGTATCTGGTCCTGATACGCGGAACATAATAGGATATTTAGAAGGAGGTCCCGTTTGTAAAAAGGTCATATTCACTAAGGCCGAAGGGAAAGTATCATTTAACTTGGCTCGCAATTCAGTATATAATTCATTTCTATCTTCTAAAGAATTAGCTACAATTACATACTGCATGAAATTATTGCGTTCCACTTCTGGATCTAAGGTCAAAATAAAGCGGGGCGCTCCTTCACCTATATGCGCTGAATAGTGATTAATCCGCTTGTCACCGCTTAAAATTCCATCCAAGGTCTCCGCTTGTTCCTTTGTATATTGTAAGGATGAACTTTGTGGAAATTGAATGGACACCATAATTTCAGGCCGTGTGGAAGCAGGGAAAAATTCAACTTTAATTAAAGGTACGCTAATTAAAGAAACAATAAATAAAGCGACTGTCGTAATCAATACGGTCCGTCGATGACCAAGCGCCCAATGCAAAAAGCGTTCAAACCGTTGTAAAAAGGCTTTTTGCACACGAACAGTCCGCGTTTCACCATGATTATCTTTAATGCGAATTAAACGACTGCCCAATACAGGGCTCACTAATACAGAAGCAAACCAAGATAATAAAAGTGCCATAGCTACTACGATGAATAAGGAATGGGTAAACTCAGCTACGGATCCTTCGGAAAGGAATATAGGCAAAAAGCCTGCACAAGTTATTAAAGTACCACTGAGCATCGGAAAGGCTGTAGATTTATACGCAAAGGTAGCTGCTGAATGGGTATCTAATCCTTCTTCCATTTTAAGAGTCATCATTTCAACGACAATAATGGCATCATCCACTAATAAACCTAAGGAAATAATCAAAGCCCCTAAACTTACTTTATGTAAATCCAATCCATCTGCATACATGCCCACAAAGGTAGTCGCCACAACTACGGGAATGGTTAAGGCTACCACCAGGCCACTTCGCACCCCTAAGGATATAAAGCTAACTACCAATACAATAGCAATCGCTTCAAAGAGAGAGCGAGTAAACTCACTAATAGACTCATCCACCACTTGCGGTTGATTAGATACTTGATCGACTGTTAAACCGACTGGTAATTCCCCTTTATAA
Source organism: Veillonella sp. R32 (assembly GCF_010093125.1). Classification (GTDB taxonomy): domain Bacteria; phylum Bacillota; class Negativicutes; order Veillonellales; family Veillonellaceae; genus Veillonella_A. The sequence goes on along the minus strand of NZ_NMZQ01000040.1, from coordinate 27,780 downwards.
GAAGCTAATTTAGCTTGTAAGGCTTCACCAAATTCAATATTATTGGCCCCTGGATCCATGGAAACAGCAATACCAATGGCTGGTTTACCATTAAAGTAGAACAACGGGCTTTCTGGTTCACCATAATCAAGCCGTACCGTCGCCATATCCCCTAAGCGAAGGGTCTGACCATTCACTTGTAAAGGCATTTCACGAACGGCATCAACGCTATCGAATAGGCCATTAACGCGCAGATATACATTATTTGTATCCGTATCAATCATACCAGCGGGGGCCATAGAACTTTGCTGTTTCAACGCATTTAATATGGACTCACTGCTAATATGATAGGAGGCCAATTTATCCTTATTCATTTCCACATATAAGGTTTGTTGTTGCACCCCTTTTAAATCAATGCGTTTCACATTAGGTACAGTCAATAGGACACGCTTAATTTGCTCTGCATAGGCACGTTTTTCTTCATAGGAATAATCCTCTCCCGTTAAGGCATAAATCGTGCCATACACATCATCAAAACGATCATTAATAATAGGTCCTTGTACCCCAGCTGGTAAACTTGACCACTCATCATCTACCATATGGCGTACTTCTGTCCAAGCAGCCCGTACTTGATCATCGGGCAAATTTTCTTTTAAATTTACATAAATAACAGTTTTACTACCATCGGTAAAACTTTTGGTATAATCAAGCCCTGGTAAATCGCGAATCTTTTCTTCTAATTTATCCGTCACTTGTTCAGACATTTGCTGTGGTGAGGCACCGGGCCAAGTGGCTGCTACTACCATGGTACGAATGGTAAAATTAGGATCTTCCATACGACCTATTTTCATAAAGGAAAAGGTACCAATGGCAAAAAACATGGCTATGAAAAAATAAATAATCGATTTATGACGCAAGGCCCAGTCTGCTAAATTGAAATTCATATCCGTACCTTAGTCCCTTCTTCTAATTTATCCGTGCCTGCCGTCACTATACGGTCACCAGCTTGCAAACCAGAACTTACTTGTACACTATTGGCTCCCATTTGGCCCAAGGTAACAGTTATTAATTTAACGGTATTATCTTTGGTTACTACATATACTTGTGCTGTGCTATTTTGTTTAGGTTCTCGTGCCCCCACTAACGCTGTTAATGGTACTTCTAAGGCTTGGCCATTCCCTTCGGTAAAGGCTACATTAGCCGTCATCCCCAGTTGTAACTGTGCAGGTCGATTAGGCAAAGCCACTTTCACTGTATAGGTTCGCGCTGTTGCATCAGGAACTGGTGAAATTTCTCGCACAATGCCTGTAGTTACTACATTTGGTAACGCCCAATAAGTCACCGTAGCTTCTGAACCTACCTTCACAGAGGCCATCATTTGTTCTGGCAAGGCAATCACCGCTTCTGGCTCATCCCCGACCGCTATTGTCCCTACCGTTTGGCCAGCCCCTACCACTTGGCCTACTTCAATAGAACTAGCGGTTATAATCCCATCAGCTGGGGCTATTAATTGCGTATAATTCTGTTGATTTTCACTGGTTTTTATATTAGCCTGTGCCTGTTCTAATTGAGCCGCTGCTACTTTATAGGAATTTTCCATCTGATCTAATTGCAATTGACTTACCGCTTCTTGGGCATATAAAACGCGATATCGTTCTACATTAGTAGCGGCTAATTCATATTGCGATTGAGCGGCTGCTAAAGCCCCTTGTGCATTTTGCAATTGACTGCTCGTATCACTCTGATTTAAGACAGCTAATACTTGACCGGCACTCACTCTATCACCAACAGTAAAATTCTTTTGAATCACACGACCACCAATTTGAAACGACAAAGCTGTTTCATATCGATTTTTAATCGTACCAGCTAAACTATTCTCACTACGTCCTATCTCTTTACCAATCACCATCGTTTTCACGAGGGGTGCTTGCTCCTTTGATTCAGAATCACTACCACATCCACTGGCGATTAATAATATTGCCACTAACATAAGACTTCCCCATTGTTTAATTACACGCCTTGGCTGCCACTGCATCGCATATCCTCCTATATCATGTACTCATTACTATTTTATTTATATTTTAGTTACATTTTACTTTTTATATGGTATAATGTCAAATATATTACAGGTAATATATATAAGGAGACAGTGCATGAATACTAGTCCAAACAACAACAATTTATATAAGCAATTAGTGGACACCGCTCGTTTATTTTCCATGTATAATAGTGAACTGCGCAAACAATTTATCAATGAAGCCTTACCTAAATATATCCATCGAGTTTCACCTCAAATTGTAGAGCGCTTATTGAAGAAAAAATTTAATCATTCGCAAATGCAAATTTTAAATTATGTCGCTCAAAAACCTGATTTAGTGGCTACCTATCAAGAAGTAGTCCAAGCTATGCCATTTTCACAAGGCTTAGTATCAAGATATGTAAAATTTTTAGCCACCAATGGCTTGCTCATCAAGTTTCATCAGCCTACCGATTTGAAATCCGTCCTATTAAAAATCACCGACGTTGGCCAATCCGTATCCTTAGTGTGTGAGGAAATTCATAATTTAGAAATTCAATATTATGAGCAATTATTAAGTCAACTCCCTATAGCCAAAGTTACCCATACCTTAGAGGTCTTAGAAGTACTCATGGGGGGTGATAAAAAAATATCCTTAGATAACTTAGCTAAAACAGATAGTGTTGTACCTGGTCACTATTACAAAAATAAAGATTAATAAATAAGAGCTCATAAAAATAACCCTAATAGCTACTTCTTAACTAAGTAACTATTAGGGTTTATTTTTAATTAAGCCTCTGTAGGTTCTTCTTCACTCATGGCTGGCGGTTCATAGGTTACCATGATTTTATCAATACGCACATTGTCCATATCAACAATTTCAAAGGTATACTCTTCCCACACATACCGTTCTAATTCTTTAGGTATACGGCCAAATAAGTACATTAAAAAGCCACCTACTGTTTTATATAGATCTTCGTTTTCTCCTGGCAGTTCCTTGGTAATATGGAAATATTCTTTAAATTCATCAATATTTAAAAGCCCATCTACCAACCAAGTCGTATCACTGCGCTGAATAACGCGATTTTCTTCTTCTTTTAATTCATCTTCACTAGCTGGCATAAGACCTACTAGCTTTTCCATAATATCATGCAAAGTAACTAGGCCACTAAAACCACCATATTCGTCTAATACAACTGTTTCATGAACCCCTTCTGTACGAAAGACTTCTAATAGCTTCATAAGACTAATCGACTCAGGCACCATAACCGGCTGCTTCGTACATTCTTCTACCAATTGTTTTAATGTCTTATGACCACCTTGCTTCATATGTTCCGCAAAGACGTCAGCCACTACGACTAAGCCTTCTAATTCATCTAAGGAATCGCGGCCTACAGGTAATCGATAATGAGTGGAATGACATAATCGTTCTTTAATTTCTTCGTCAGGACTATTTAAGTCTAACCATTTTAACTGCGTTCGTGGTGTCATAACATCACCAGCACTTAAATCAGCCAAACGAAATACATTATCTACCAGACGTGGTTCGTCCTTTTCAAAAGCGCCCAATTCCACACCTTGGGTCAACATTTTATTAATTTCTAATTCTGTTACTGGCGCTTCTTCTTTATCTTTGACGCCCATAATTTTTAATAAAGACGACGTAGAAACGCTTAGTAACGCCACTAAAGGAGTCGCTACAACAGCAAAATAATGCATCGGTACCGCCATAAAAATAGCAATTTTCTCTGGTGCATTAAGGGCCAAACGCTTAGGCACTAATTCCCCAATCACTAAAGATAAATATGTTGTTAAGGAAACAATAATAATAGGGCTTACAGAATCAGCATAGCTTGCTAAGGCCGGTATATATTCTTTAATAACTTTAGCCATCGGCTCCGACAAAGCGGCGCCTGAATACAAACCAGTAACGATACCAATTAAGGTAATCCCAATTTGTATAGTGGAAAACATCTGATTAGGATCTTCCGACAATTGAATGGCTCTTAAAGCGCCTTTACTACCTTTTTCAGCACTATCTTCTAATAAACCTTTACGGGCATTAACAATCGCTAATTCGGTCATTGAAAAAATACCATTAGCTACAATTAATAATAAAATTATTAATATTTCCAGACCTACATCACCATCCACTGATTTATCACTCTCCTCTTACTTCAAGTGGATACGTTATTACATGTACCATATGTACTTACACATGTACGCTTGGTATATATCATATATACTTACCGTATAGTATACCAAAATCTACGTTATTTCGCTATGAGTAATCACAGTTTATAAAAAGAAGCCTTATCCTACCTCACGTAATACGGGTAGAACAAGGCTTACTTTTTTATAAAAAATTAGCGTATTTATAGCAGCTTAATGTATTTATAACAACTCAATGTGTCTATAATAAATTAACGTATTGATGTATAATCTCTGACTTATTTGTTTAAAATACCTTTAATATCAGCGACGATTAATTCAGGCGATAAATGATAACGAGCTACTAATTCTTTCATAGGCACCCGGTCATTCACTTCTTTTTTCATACCAATATTTAATACTTTGACATCCGTAGGACCATAGAAGCGAGCTACTTTTTCACCAAAGCCACCGTCTAATACGCCATCTTCCAAAGTAACCACTAAGCTATGATTAGCTTTTAAAGCTTCTAACGTTGCTTCATCAACTTCAGAGGATAAACGAGGATTTACTAAGGTTGCTTCAATGCCTAATTCAGCTTGTAAAACTTCTTTAGTACGTAAACCTAAATCATAGAATGCACCAAGGCCTAAAATCGCTACCGTATTACCACGCGCTGTTACTTCATTTGTTAAAGCACCTGTAAAGGCTTTACCAGCTTCATAAGTCTGTACTTTGCCACCTGGCACACGAATCATAACAGGCATTTCAGTCTGGTCTAAAGACCAATCTAACATAGCTATTAATTCTTCTTTTGTAGCAGGCGATAAAACACGTAAATTAGGGATATTATTCATCATAGCCATGTCAAAAGCACTAGAATGGGTAGCATCCATGGAAGAAATGCCGCCCCCTAAAGGGAATGAAATAATCGTGGCAGGATTACTGTTCAAAGCTAAATCTTGTGTTAATTGGTCATACGTCCGTTGTAAGAACGTACCAGCATCCAAAATAACAGGTTTAGCCCCATTTTTAGCAAGACCAGCTGCCATAGCTACCATATGTTCTTCAGCAATGCCTACATCGATAAATTGTTTACCTGCTTCAGCGCGACGGTCTGCTGTAAAACCAGCAATCCCAGGTACCCCCGCCGTTAAGCCCACTACTGTTTTATCCGCTTTCATTTTAGCCAATAAATGGGTAGCAATAATTTCATCAAAATGTTCTTCTTTCATATAAGCATCCACATCAAAGTGTTTCCCCATAATATAATGGTAATCTTCTTTATTAGCTTCCGCTTCTGGTAAGCCTTTCCCTTTAACCGTAACGACATGAAGAACTACTGGATGATCTGTATCTTTCACCGCTTTAAAGGCTTTAATTAAAGCTTCTAAATCGTGACCATCTTCTACAAACACATAGTTAAGGCCCATAGCTTTGAAGAAATTATTAGTGGCTGTGCCCTTGCTATCCCGTAATTCTTTTAAATGAGGATATAAACCACCTTCATTAGGGGCAATGGACATATCATTGTCATTAAATAAGACAATAAAATTACTACCTAAGGTAGCGCTCACATTGAGGCCTTCCATGGCTTCGCCACCAGATAAAGAACCATCCCCTAAAATAGCCACTACATTGCCAGTTTCACCTTTTAAATCACGAGCTTTCGCTAAGCCAGAAGCCAAACTAACGGCTGTAGACGTATGGCCTACTGTGAAAAAGTCATGTTCACTTTCATTAGGGTTAGTATAGCCTGAATACTTCGTATACGAAGCAGGATCCGTAAAAGCAGCTTTACGGCCAGTTAAGATTTTATGAATATAGGATTGATGCGACACATCAAAGACAAATTTATCCTTTGGTGAATCAAAAACATAGTGTAAAGCCAAAGTAGCTTCTACAAAACCAAGATTAGGTGCCATATGACCACCAGTTTCAGAAACACGGGTAATCAATACTTCACGAATTTCTTGAGCTAAGGTTTTTAATTCTGCTACACTCATACTTTTAATATCTTGTGGTGTATTTACACGATCTAATAAATTCATATACATATCCTTTCTACTATCATCTCTATTTATTGAATATAATGTTTCAATAGTTCTAAAATAAAAAGCTCCATAGCCATAAATAATTGCCTTACTTATGACTACGGAACTTATTATAGAACTTGAAGTTAACTTCAAGTCAAGCATTAAATTTAATTTTTTCTATTTTTCATAATCCCGTTCTAAATTAACTTCTTTTAACGGAATAATATGAGTCTTATTTTTAGCCTTATAACTAGCATATACTAACAAGAATACAGGAATGCCAATGTAAGCCACACTAGCGCCATACCAGTCAATCGTATCACCAGTAAAAGCTGTGTAATTTTGGCCAGCAATGATGATTAAACATAAAATCATCGCGAAAATTGGACCAAAGGGGAAGAATAAAGCTTTAAATGGAATAGAATCTAAGCTCTTACCTTGTTCATGGAACGCACGACGGAAACGATAATGGGCAATAGCAATACCTAACCAAGCAATAAAACCACTCATACCACTAATATTAATTAACCAGTTATAAGCTGTCCCTTCACCAATTAAAGAGGTTAAGAACGCAAATACCCCAAAGGCAGCCGTTGCTAAAAGCGCTGGTACTGGCACGCCACGAGAATTTACTTTAGCAAATACCTGAGGCGCATCGCCTTCTTTAGCCATAGCATACAACATACGAGTTGATGCATATAAACCAGAATTACCAGCTGATAATACAGCTGTTAAAATAATGGCATTAATAAAGCTAGCAGCAAAGGCAAAACCAAATCGATCCAATACTAAAGTAAAAGGACTAATAGCAATGTTTTCTACACTGGCATTTAACAAATTAGGATCATCATAAGGAATTAAGAAGCCAATCACTGTAAAAGCACCAATATAGAATAATAAAATACGCCAGAAAATAGAATGGATAGCTTTGGGAATATTCTTTTCTGGATCTTCTGATTCCCCGGCAGCTACACCGATTAACTCAGTACCTTGGAAGGAGAAACCAGCTACCATGAAGATAGCTAAAATAGCACCAAAACCACCAACAAACGGAGCATCGCCACGAGTCCAGTTTTCAAACCCTGGCGAAGTGCCACCAATTCCTAAAATCAACATGGTGCCTACAAAGAGGAACACAAATACAGTAATAACTTTCATGCTGGAAAAGAAATATTCACTTTCCCCAAAGGAACGGGTAGATAAATAGTTCATCAAAAATAAAGCACATAAGAATAAAGCTGACCATACAATAGCTGGAATATCTGGGAACCAATATTTCATGATTAAAGCACCTGCTACCAATTCAGCAGCCAATGTAATAGCCCAGTTAAACCAATAATTCCACCCCAAAGCAAACCCAAAAGCAGGATCTACATAACGAGATGCATAGGTTCCAAAGGAACCTGGTACCGGTAAATAGGTGGCCATTTCACCAAGACTAGTCATTAAGAAATACACCATAATACCAATAAAACCATAGGCCACTAAGGCACCACCAGGGCCAGCAGTACTAACTACTTCACCACCAGCTACAAATAAACCAGTACCAATGGCTCCACCTAGCGCAATCATATTCATATGACGCGATTTTAGACTTCGTTTTAATTTATTATTCGCTTCGCTACTCACTAGATAGCCTCCCCCCTGTTATAAATCCAAATTACGAACTAATTTTGCATTATCTTCAATGAATTTACGGCGAGGTTCTACCTTATCACCCATGAGGACACTAAAAATTTTATCCGCTTCAATAGAATCTTCTAAACTTACTTGCAAAATAGTACGATTTTCAGGATTCATGGTTGTTTCCCAGAGCTGTTCTGGGTTCATTTCCCCAAGACCTTTGTAACGTTGAATCGTAATATTATCGCGGCCAATTTCATCTAATTTAGCTGCCATTTCTGCATCGCTATACACATACCAATGACCTTTACCTTTTTTAATTTGATATAAAGGTGGCTGGGCAATATAGACACGCCCTTCTTCAATTAATGGTTTCATATAACGATAGAAGAAAGTTAACAACAATGTACGAATATGGGCACCATCAACGTCCGCATCAGTCATGATAATAATTTTATGATAGCGACTCTTGGCTAAATCAAATTCTTCCCCAATCCCCGTACCAAAAGCCGTAATCATGGAACGAATTTCATTATTGGCTAAAATTTTATCTAAGCGAGCTTTTTCCACATTTAGAATCTTACCACGCAATGGTAAAATTGCTTGATAACGACGATCACGCCCTTGTTTAGCACTACCACCAGCGGAATCCCCTTCGACTAAATAAATTTCAGTCATTAATGGATCTTTTTCAGAACAATCGGCTAATTTACCTGGCAACGAACTAATTTCTAACGCATTCTTACGACGTGTTAATTCACGGGCTTTACGCGCTGCTTCACGAGCTCTATTAGCTGTCGTTGCCTTATCAATAATGCGTTTAGCTTCAGCTGGATGTTCTTCTAAGAATGTTTTAAGTCCTTCAGACACTACCGTATCGGTAATCCCCTTTACTTCACTATTTCCTAGTTTAGCCTTAGTTTGACCTTCAAACTGAGGATTTAATACTTTCACACTAACTACTGCCGTCAAGCCTTCACGTACATCGTCGCCAGACAAATTACTTTCATTATCTTTAATTAAGCCTGCTTTGCGGCCATAATCATTGAGGGTACGTGTTAAAGCACTACGGAAACCGCTTAAATGAGTTCCCCCATCAATGGTATTAATATTATTAACAAAGGATAAAAGATTTTCGCTGTACCCATCATTGTATTGGAATGCAACATCCACCACTACATCATCCCGTGTATTTTCCACGTCAATAATCGTAGGATTTACTAAATCTTTATTTTCATTTAAGAATTCTACGAAGGATACAATGCCCCCTTCGTACATAAAGCTTTCAACGATTGGTTCTTCGGCGCGCTTATCTGTTAAGGTAATGCGTAACCCCTTATTTAAAAAAGCTAATTCTTGCAAACGAGTACGCAATACACTGAAATCAAACACAGTCGTTTCAAAAATTTCAGCATCTGGTTTAAAAATAACGGTTGTCCCCGTATCCTTAGCTTCACCAATGACCTTTAATGGTGTTTTTAAATGACCACGTTCAAAGGTAATTTCATGTTCTTTCCCATCTTGACGAACTTTGACAATCGTCCATTCGCTTAAGGCATTAACTACAGAAATACCTACACCATGAAGACCACCTGATACTTTGTAGCCGCCGCCACCAAATTTACCGCCTGCATGAAGCTTAGTCAATACTAACTCAACCGCTGGTACCCCCGTTTCATGCATGCCACAAGGAATACCACGGCCATCGTCAATAACCGTAATACTATTGTCTTCATTAATATTTACTTCAATATGCGTACAATAACCAGCCAAGGCTTCGTCCACACTATTATCAACCACTTCATACACTAAATGGTGTAGCCCTTTAGAAGATGTACTACCAATATACATCCCTGGGCGACAACGTACCGCTTCCAGACCTTCTAAGACCTGTATATTATCGGCACTATAATTTTGTTCTGCCATCCTATATCCTCCCTATTTTAGTAGTAATTAACTCTATATTGTTAGGATTTACTTTTTTTAAAGATTTACCCTTAATTATACTCTATTTTTATCGTTTTGTGTATAAGCTAACGGGAATTCCTGTAGCTGCCCGCTGTAAACGCCGTCCTACGCCCGTAATTGACATACTTAAACCATAAATGGCATCAACCGTTACTAAATAACTTTCAATCGGCTCATCAGGAAATACATGGATTACTTCACTATTTTGCCACTGCTTATTGCGACGGCGCCGTCCCTTTAATAGTGGAATATCTTGAACTACCGCTACTATATCCTCAATAGATACACTATACATATCTGATAAATGTACAAACATAATTAAATCCCATCACTTTCTTAATTATTTAATGTCGATTATACTTAGCTATTTTTTGCTCATATTGAGAGCGCATTTTTTTTACTGCATTTTGCACAAAATCTTTGTCCAATTGCTGTGCCTGCTTATGAGTAATCAACATGAGCAGCATATATATATCATAATTATCATCAGAGGCTTCACGAATTACGCGATTTCTAAAAAAATATACACATTCCCTATGGGCTAGCTGATAATCAACCATAGAACACAGTGGTATTTGTTTACATACAGCCTCATAGACTAAATGTGGTTGTTCAAATAAAAGTGACTTAATACTTTCAATATGCTGCCGATACGCATGGTTTGCTTTTTCTTTAGCTTTTAAAATGCAATTCATACAAAGGGTATCTTCCGGCCCTACTAATGTATCACAGTGAGCACAAGCATGATACCCATGGTCCTTCAAATACTTTGTTTTCTTATATTGTTTAATCTGAGTCTCTCTGAATAACTCACGCATTTTGGGATCTGGAATCATAGCCACTACCTTATCAATCTGAGCTAGCTCTGCCTCATTAATAGGAATAGCCTCAAAATTTAATAAAGGCCTTTCATACTGCTCTGTTTTACCAGTAGTGCCATAATAAACTTGCCCTTCATCCTTAATATAGCTTTGCCGATACATAGAAAGCTGTACATCCTTTATAAGTTCCTTGCCATAATAAGCATTAACTTTTTGCAATAATTGTCGTTTCATCATTTGCAATTGTTGCAAACAAGGTGAATTTAAAGCACCTACTTTTATTATAGGTGGCGCAATGGCCATAATCCTAGTTTGCTTCCCCAATAAAGGTCCCACTACCTTAGGCCAATCATGGTAAAGACGCATAATAGCAAAGCTTTGAAATACTTTAAACTGACTATATTTACTATCTAAATGGGCATCATATTGCTTAATATAAGCATCTCTTTTATAACCTACAGGCCCCGCGGAACGATGACTATCCGTAAGGTTCGTTATATAATCTACCACTGGTTCTTTTGTACTATCAGCTGTAGTGCCATGGGCTCCTGTTTTATCCTTAATAGACGCTGTATTTTCATCTTTGCTATTCATGGTCTCACCGCCTTTCACAATTAACTAAGGCTACATCAGTTAAATGCTGCACTTCTTCTAAATCGGTCGTAGTAATAAACGTTTGAATTCGTTTATGAATAAACTGTAATAAGTTTTGTCGTCGTTCTTTATCTAATTCACTTAATACATCGTCAAGCAACAAAATCGGATATTCACCGACTTCCGACTTAATATATTCTAACTCACTCAATTTAAGTGATAAAATAGCAGTTCGTTGTTGCCCTTGAGAGCCAAATCGTTTTAAATCAATAGGCCCTGAGAAAAAGCCTAAATCATCACGATGAGGGCCAAAAGACGTACTCATACGCTGACGATCTACCGGCAAATTAGCTTGTAATTGATTATACAAGGCTTCTGGTTCAACTATATAGGAACCTTCACTTTGGTGCTGGTCATAGGTCAGTTTTAAATTTTCTTTGCCACCTGTCAAACGGCGATTCATCAAATCTAAGAGCAAATTAATCTTACGCAAACTATCCAGCCGTTTTTTTATAATAAACGAGCCTGTTTCTGCCAGCTGATAATCCCATTCTGCTAAGGATACCTTACGTTTACCATAGGAATCTTTCAGCACTTTATTGCGCTGCTGTAATATTTTATTATACATGCGCAATTGTTGATAATATAAAGCGCTAGTTTGTGAAATTTCTATATCTAAAAAGCGACGCCGTAAGGACGGACTGCCTTTTATTAATTGCAAATCCTCTGGGCTAAAAATAACCGTATTCAAGGTGCCCATCAATTCTTTTTGCAAAATTCGATTGCCATTAAGACGAATATCTTTCTTTTCCTTACCACTTAACCGTAAATTGATTTTCTGCTTAGTATCTTGCTTTATAAATTCCACAATAATGCCTGCTTCAGTAGCACCAAATTGTAATAAATCTTGCGTATCATTCGTGCGATAGCTTTTACCAATGGTACTTACATAAAGGGCTTCTAAAATATTACTTTTCCCTACGCCATTAGGTCCATAAAGAACAATTATATGTGGTGGAAAGGTCCAATTAGCTTGCGTATAGTTACGAAAATTAACGAGCTCTAAGGAGTGAATGTTCACTCGTCAGCCTCCTCTTGTACGACTAGTAAAGTGCCTATACCTTGAATTTCAACTACATCATCAGGATAGATTTTTTTGCGCTTTTCATGGCAAATTTCACCATTAACAGTTATTTTTTGATCATCTAATAAAAATTTAACTTGTCCACCGGTTCCAATAATTTGTTCAAATTTTAATAATTGATCCAATTTAATATAAGGGGTATGAATTTCAACTTGAATTGGTTCCTTCTTAGTGTTCATAGTTTTCTCCTAACTCAGCGCTTAGTTAGTCCGCACTGGTGTTACAACATAGGTATAGTTTGGATTGTCATCTTGACGAATAACAACAGGACCATTTTGTTTTAAATATAAATGGATACGATCACCACTGCTGTGACGTAAAATATCACCAATGTATCGACCATTAAAGGAAATCGTAAATGGTGTGCCATTAAATTCACAAAGGACTTCTTCTTTGGCCATGCCAATTTCAGCATTTTGCGTGGATAAAGTAACTTCTTTATCATTCCAATCATAACGAATAACATTATAGCTAGCATCTTTAGCTAATAAAGATACGCGATCAACAGCGCCTGCAAAATCACGACTATTTAAGATAGCATTGGAATCAAATTGAGAAGGAATTACTTTTTCATAGTCTGGATATTGACCTTCAATGAGTCGTGAGAATAAATAAATAGTATCAAATAAGAACACTACATTCGTGCGATTCCAAATAATGCGAACCATAGTTGGCTGATCAGTTGGTAACAAACGAGATACTTCCGCTAAGGTTTTAGTTGGGATTAGAATACGCATAGCCGTTGGCATTGTTTCTGTTAAAGTAATCTTTTTAACAGCCATACGGTGCGTATCGGTAGCTACCATAGTTAAATTATTACCTTCACCTTCTAATAAAGCGCCAGTAAAAATAGGGCGATCATCATCACTAGCTGCTGCATAATTGGTTAAATCAATCATTTGTTTAAATTGTTCACCATCTACATCAATATGGTATTCATCATGAATTTGTTCTACTAAGTTAAATTCACTAGCATCCATCATGATTAAGTTAAATTGTGAACTTTCAGAACGTAATACTAACTGCTTTGTATCTTCATTAGATTCTAAAGTAATCGTATCAGTCGGTGTTTTACGAACCCATTCCTGGAAATAACGAGTGCTTAATACGATGGTGCCTTCTTCAATAATATGGGCATCAATAGTAATACGAATACCAATTTCATAATCATTGGCTTGCATTTCTACTTTACCATTTTTAGTAGTTATATAAATAGCACCTGGTAAATTAGAACTTGTTTTGTTTTGACTTACTTTAGCTAAGGCATTAAGTGCTTTCTGTAATGTGTCTTTTGAAAATTGAATTTTCATAGGTACTCCTTTACTAATACTGATGTGATTAATTTTTAATTATTAGTAGTCTTAGTAGTAGGGGCGGTGGATAAGTGGATAAGTGTTAAAAAGTAGCATTTTAACTAAGTTTTCCACATGCGTATAAGTATGTGAACGGAAAAGTAAATTTATCCACATATGAACTTACTTTTGGGAAACTGTTTAAAAGTTGTAAGTTAAACACAAATTATAAACAGCTTATTCACAGAGTTATCCACACCCTAATTATAATTATGTATGACCGTTAATTTTACTAATGATATCGCTTATCATCCGCTTTAAATCAGCATTCTTTTCCATATCTTCGCTAATTTTAGTATACGCATGAATCGCAGTAGTATGGTCTTTTTTACCAAAAGCTTGGGAAATTTGTGGATAACTTTCATTAATTAGTTCGCGGCATAAATACATGGCAATTTGTCGTGGATGGGCATATTGTTTATTTCGTTTCTGCCCTACTAATAGTTCTTTTTTTATTTTGAAATAATCAGCAATGAAATCTTGAATATAGGTAATGGATAAAATAGTTTCTTCCGTTTCAGGAATTAAATCACGCAATACATAGCGCGCATATTCCACTGTAATTTGATCTAATTTTTGTTCCATTTCAGCAGCGCTAATTAATTTAATAAGAGCGCCCTGTAAATCACGGACACTGCGATTATAATAAGTAGTGCCAAAGAAGCGAATCACTTCATTAGGAATGCGTAACTCTGGCAAGAGTTCGCGTTGCTTATCTATATAGGACTTAGTAATAGCCTCTAGTGTTTCTGAATTTGGTGGTTCAATGGTAACGACTAGACCAGAATTAAAGCGGGTTTTTAAACGATCTTCCATTTGATCCATATCTTGCGGTAAGGTATCACTGGTGAGTACGATTTGTTTTTTACCATCTGTTAAAGCATTAAAGGTATGGAAAAATTCCATTTGGGTACCAGCATAGCGATTGTCTTGAATGAACTGAATATCATCAATTAATAGGACATCTACTTTGCGGAAGGTGTTGCGGAATTCTTCGTTCTTTTTAAAACGAATGGCTTGCACAAAAAGGTTTAAGAAATTTTCACTCGTAATACACATAATGCGTAGTGCTGGATAGCGACGTTTTATTTCGTTACCAATAGCATGCATTAAATGTGTTTTACCTAAGCCTGATTTACCATAAATAAAGAATGGATTGTAACGGGTAGCTGGATTTTCTGCAATATTTTGAGCCGCTACATAAGCCATTTGACTGGAACCACCAGGAATAAAGGTATCAAAAGTATAGGCTGGATTTAATTGTAAAATGGATTTATTATTTTCATTTAAAATCGTATTGGCATCTTGGGGAGCCATATTAGTTGGTTCTAAGTGCGGAAATAAAGAGTCTGAGCCCATGGCTGGTTCTTCAGGAATGTAAGGTCGCTTTATTGGAGGACGACTTACTGGTGGTTGGGCTAATACTTTTACAGGTTCCTCATAAGTAGGAGGAACGGAAGGTGTTTGCGGTGGTTCATTAGAAATGGGTGGCAAGCCAAAGCGTTGCGCTAATTGATCATAGCCTTTGAGTTGTTGATCATTGTTTTGTGTATTGAATTGAGTCGTTGTATCTATATTAGTTTTTACAGTATTTTCAATATTAGTTTGATTCTCTAAAAATGAATCATTTGTTAGAGTTTCCTTATTTATCGGTGTTATTTGTTCTACATCTACTATTTGATTAGTAGTTTTTGCTGTATATACTGGAATTCCTACTGACTCTGAAGGTTCACTAATAATGGTTGGCTCTTTGTCAGCTACTACATCAATTATAATTGTTAATTTCGAATTACTTTTTGATAAACGTTGCCAAATATTATTAACTGAGTTATGAAGCACATTATTTGCTTTTGGCTCTTGTTCAATGTAGTCTTTGACATGTGGTTGCATAGTCATTAAAGTTAATATTTTATTATTTTCATCTAAAGTAAGAGGCAACAAGAGAAGAATACTACTTTCTAAAACTGGCTTTGGTAGTAGTTTTTTTATATCTTCATATACCTTGTTCCAAAAATCATTAAGATTTATGTTTGACATACCGTATCCTTCCTAGGTGTAATATATTGTGAATAAGTGGATAAATAAAATAACTGTATCTGTGTATAAGTTCTTTGTTTACAGTAAAAAAAGAAAAATAAAAAGGCTAACACCTTAGATAAACACTGACTTTATACGATAAATAGATTAAATGTGGATAACAAGTGTATAAGTTGTGTATATCTTGTTGATAACCTGTGGTTAGATACTCACAATATGTTTGTCCTGTTTTATTTTGTCACTTAATATTTTAGCAGAAAATAGCGGGCTTGTCATTGCTAGTTGTGGATATCTCTAAATAGCATCTATCGTAACCAAAAGTAGTAGGTTTATGTTTCATTACATACAATATAGGGTATAATGTATATATATTTGTAAATAAAATATAAGAGAAGGCACATAGCTATTGACATTATAAGGGTTTATATTTATAATTATGCTGTTATGGTATAAGTAATTACTAGACCAATCTCGAGGAGGTGTTTTATACATGAAACGTACATATCAGCCAAATACGCTTTGGAGAAAACGTACTCATGGTTTCCGTGAACGTATGAAGACTATTGGCGGTCGTCTTGTTTTAAAAAGACGTCGTGCTAAAGGCAGAAAGAAATTATCTGCATAATATAATAGCTTTTAGGCAGGAGAAAAAAACTTGGCGCTGCTGCCAAGTTTTTCTATTCATAATGGCATAGGAAGAAAGTATGAGTGAATTAACGTTTACCCTAGATAAAGCACGAAGAATTCGTAAAAATAATGAATATCGTCTTGTCTATAAACATGGCAATTATGAAGTAGGTCGTCTTTGTGTGGTCTATCGTATGCCAGTAGCCAAACAACCAACTCGTATCGGTTTTGTTACGGGCAAAAAGGTTGGCGGTGCTGTGGAACGTAATCGTGCTCGTCGTTTAATGAAAGAGGTATATCGCCTTAATCAGCATGCTATTAGAGAAGGGTATGCCATTGTGGTAGTAGGTCGTGCTCGCATGGCTGAAGCTACGTATGAGCAAGCGCGTAAAGAAATGATGTATCTTTTTAAGAAAAGTAAGCTATTGAAAAATAGTGATGCTTAGAAAGAGGCTATGTTATGAAACGCCTTGTAACCCTATTAATGGGCGCATTAAATTGGCTTTTCATTGGATTGGTACAATTTTATCGCTATGGAATCTCTCCATTGAAGCCTAAAACTTGTCGATTTTATCCCTCATGTTCGACGTATACCTTGGAAGCATTACGCAAATATGGACCTTTTAAAGGCAGTTATTTAGGAATTCGGCGCATTTTACGTTGTCACCCCTTTAATCCTGGTGGCTACGATCCACTTCCGTAATAACACAAATTTGGAAATGTCAAAGTGTCTGTATGGATGAAATATAGACCATACCATAACGTATATGGACACGCAAAGGCCATTTGTATTCGTCATCAATACTCGTAAGGAGAAGACTATTGGAAATTTTTCAGGTATTAGTTGATTTTATGCGAACCTTGCTTACGTATTGTTACAATCTTACGCAAGCCATTGGGTTCCCAAGCTATGGTATAGCGATTATCATTTTGACCATTGCTATTAAAGCTGTATTGGCACCATTAACGGCGAAGCAGGTTAAATCCATGAAGGGCATGCAAAAGTTGCAGCCTAAAATGAAAGAGATTCAGAAGAAGTATAAGAATGATCCACAAAAAGCGCAACAAGAAATTGCTAAAATGTATAAAGAATTAGGTGTTAATCCTTTATCAGGTTGTTTGCCATTACTTGTGCAAATGCCATTCTTAATTGCTATTTTCTATGCCTTACAAGGGTATCCATATGACCCAGCCTATGAAAGCTTTTTATGGTTGCCAAGTTTAGGTGAAGCGGATCATTTGTATATTTTACCTGTTTTGAGTGCTCTTTCTACATTTGTAATGAGTAAACAAACAGCTGGTGATAACTCTGGTGTAGCGGCAGGGCAACAAAAAATCATGCAGATTTTTATGCCTTTATTCATTGGTTATATCAGTTTAAACTTCCCAAGCGGTTTGGTTATTTACTGGGTTGTATCAAATGTATTCCAAATGATTCAGCAATTCTTTATCTATCGCAATGATAATAAGGAGGCTTAATTATGGATTATCTTGAAATTTCGGCAAAAACTATCGACGAAGCAGTGGCGAAAGGAACGGCCCAGCTTAAAGAAGATGGTAAAGTAGTAGCTGATACTAAAGTATTAGAACAGCCTTCTAGTGGTTTTTTAGGTATTGGCCGTCGCGATGCGTTAGTGCGTTTATACTTTGAAGAAGCACCGGTTACTGAAAAAGTAGCGGCTGCAGTTAATGAAACAGTGGCAGTTGTAGCTGATGAAGTGACTGAAACGGTGAACGAAGTTAAAGCAACGGTTGCTGAAACAGAAGTTAAAGTGGCAGAAGCTGTGGAAACAACGGTAGCTGCTGTTGCTGAGGTTACTGCTGAGGTAGCGGCTACGGTAAAACCACAGCGGGAAGCTATTTCAAAAGAAGAACAAATCCGCATAGCTGATAAAGGTAAACAATTCTTACAAGATATGTTTGCTAATATGGGCTTAACAGTGCAGATTGAAAAAATGATGACAGCTGATAAAATTACATTCCAGATTCATGGCGAAGAATTGGGAATTTTGATTGGTAAACATGGTCAAACTTTGGATGCTATTCAATATTTAACCAATTTAGTGGCCAACAAAGAAGTAGCTGGTCATTGCCATATTGTGGTAGATGTGGAAAATTATCGAGCTCGTCGTGAAGAAACGTTGGTGAATTTAGCTAAGCGCTTAGCTTCAAAGGTAAAACGAAATCGTCAAAAGATTTCCTTAGAGCCAATGAGTGCGTTTGAGCGTAAAATCATTCATTTAACACTTCAAAACGAACCACATATTGTGACTGATAGTGAAGGTGAAGAACCATATCGTCACGTAGTCATTGCTTATAAACGATAAGCTATGTGCGAGTCATAAAACCCGATCTATGATCGGGTTTTATTTTTACTAGATCTATATCGTACGTTTGGTTAGCTTATATTAATTGAACAGTAGGTAATATAGTTGCTATAGAGGAGCAAACCATGTATACAGAAGATACGATTGCTGCTATTGCTACGCCGCCCGGCATTGGCGGGGTGGGCATTATTCGAGTGAGTGGCACTCGTTGCTTTGAAATAGTGAGCACATTATTTCAAGCTAAGGGAACCGTACCTTTAGAAAAACGGCCTAATCGAACCATTCAATATGGTCATATTATAGATCCTCAGAAAGACAATGAAGTGCTGGATGAGGTGTTACTTTTAATTATGCGAGGTCCTCAATCCTTTACAGCTGAGGATGTAATAGAAATACAGTGTCACGGCGGTATCGTGGTGGTGCGTGAAATTTTGAAAGTGTTGCTTTGCCAAGGGGCCCGCTTAGCGGAACCTGGAGAGTTTACGAAACGAGCTTTTTTAAATGGCCGTATCGATTTAACTCAGGCAGAAGCTATTATAGATATTATTGAAGCTAAATCGGAACAGTCCTTATCTGTAGCCGTTAAGCAATTAGATGGTACCTTAGCCCAATTAATTCGTACCATTCGAGAAGATTTAATAGCGTTGATTGCCCATTTAGAAGTGGCCATTGATTATCCTGAAGAAGATATTGAAGAACTTACGATGGATGAAACAGCGGCTAAATTGCGACCAATTTTAGCACAAATTGACAATTTACTAGCTACGGCTAATCGTGGTCGTTTATTGCGTGATGGGATTATTACGGCTATTGTAGGGCGTCCTAATGCAGGCAAATCTAGCCTCATGAATGCGTTACTTCGAGAAAATCGAGCCATTGTAACAGATGTACCAGGAACGACCCGTGATAGCATTGAAGAAGCCATTACCATTGAAGGTATTCCGGTGCGCTTAATCGATACAGCAGGGATTCGTGAAACAGAGGATATTGTAGAAAAAATAGGCGTTGATCGAGCTAAAGAATATTTAGAGTCAGCGCAGATTGTAATTTGTGTAATTGATGCATCTAAGCCTTTAACGGCTGATGAAGAAGCTATGTTGCGTCATACATCTGGTAAAAATACCATCGTGTTCCTCAATAAAGCGGATAAAGGGTCTGTTGTGACAGAGGCTATGGTTAATACCTATGGTACGTTTACTGTAGTAGCCACCATTAGTGCGGCTAAGGGCGAAGGCATGGAGGTATTAGCCAAAGCGGTAAAAGAATTAGTTTATGGTGGCACGGTTCAAAATGAATCGACGGCTCTATTGAGCAATGTCCGTCATATTACTTTAATGGAACAAGCTAAAAGCCAATTGCACACGTCCTTAGAAACTATTGAAGCTGGCTTGCCAGTGGATTTTGTAGTGACCGATATGCGTGAGGCTTGGGAACGTTTAGGGGATATTACTGGGGATAGTTTACGAGAATCTATGGTAGATGAATTATTTAGTCGTTTCTGCCTAGGAAAATAAGATAGCCTCGAGAGAGGGATAGGAGATAGTATGTACACAGTTGATACGTATGATGTTATTGTCATTGGTGGTGGCCATGCTGGTTGTGAAGCAGCACTTGCTACAGCACGTATGGGTCAACGTACCTTAATGGCGACCCTTAATTTAGATAATATTGCCCTTATGCCATGTAATCCAGCGGTAGGTGGTCCTGGTAAAAGTCATTTGGTCTATGAATTAGATGCCCTAGGAGGTCAAATGGCTATCAATGCCGATGCTACGGCTATTCAGATGCGTATGCTTAATACGGGGAAAGGGCCAGCGGTCCATTCCTTACGCGCGCAATCAGATAAAGTGGCGTATCAGCGCTTGATGAAAGAAACCCTTGAAAATACAGATAATTTGAATGTAAAACAAATTATGGTCAATGAATTACTCATTGAAGATGGTGAAGTAAAGGGGATTCTAAGCGAATTAGGAGAAGTATATGAAGCGAAAGCCATTATTCTTTGTACCGGAACTTATTTAAAAGGCAAGATTATTACTGGCGAATTGACGTATACCGGTGGTCCTAATGGGCAGCGAACCGCTGAATTATTATCTGATTCTTTGCGTAAACATGGTATTGAATTAATGCGTTTTAAAACAGGCACACCAGCTCGTGTAGATAAACGCACACTTACCTTAGATCATATGACGGAGCAACCGGGCGATGGTATGTATCGCTCTTTCTCCTTTATGTCTGATTGGACAAACCGCAATGAACAGGTATGTTGGTTAACTTATACCAGTGAAGAAACGCATGATATTATTCGTGCTAACTTGAATCGTGCGCCTATGTATACCGGTATTATTGAAGGTACTGGCCCTCGCTATTGCCCATCCATTGAAGATAAGGTAGTGCGTTTTAGTGATAAGAATCGTCATCAATTATTTGTTGAGCCAGAAGGCAATCATACGAACGAAATGTATGTACAAGGAATGAGTACAAGTTTGCCAATTGATGTACAGTATAAATTTTTGCGTACTATTCCAGGCCTTGAAAATGTAGAAATTATGCGCCCTGCCTATGCCATTGAGTATGATTGCTTAAATCCTTTACAATTGACACCAGCGTTACAAGTTAAGACGATTAAAGGCTTATATTCAGCTGGGCAAGCCAATGGCACGTCTGGCTATGAAGAAGCAGCGGCTCAAGGTTTGATGGCTGGAATTAATGCAGCTCTATATTTACAAGGAAAAGAGCCTTTTATTTTATCTCGTTCCGAAGCCTATATTGGTGTATTAATTGATGATTTAGTAACAAAAGGTACGAAAGAACCGTATCGCATGATGACGAGTCGTAGTGAATATCGTTTATTATTACGGCAAGATAATGCAGATATGCGTTTAACCGAAAAAGGCTATGAAATTGGCCTGGTAACGGAAGAACGGTATGCTCGATTTAAAGCTAAAAAAGAGTTAATTGAGCAAGGCCTAGCTGAATTACACAACACGCCAATTAATCCATCTAATGAAGTGCAAGCTAAATTAGAAGCTATGGGTACAGCTCCTATTAAAACAGGGATTAAAGCTTTTGATTTGGTAAAACGTAATGAATTATCCTATGGTGATGTGGCGGAAGCTTTTCAATTAACGCGCTATACCCCTGATGTAGAAGAAGAAATTGACATTATGATTACCTATGATGGGTATATTAAAAAGCAAATGGAACAAGTAGCTAAAGTTCGTAAATTAGAAGAAAAGATTATTCCTGCTGATTGGGATTATGAAGCTATGAAGGGAATTTCTTTAGAAGCAAAACAGAAATTAGCACAAATTAAACCGCATTCCATTGGCCAAGCTAGTCGTATTTCAGGCGTTTCACCAGCCGATGTGTCGGTATTGCTTATTCAATTAGAACAGTATCGTCGTGAACAACAGTCCTAGGAGGGCCTATGAACTTTACTGATAATTTAGCGGCTCAATTAGAAGCGGTGGGGATAGAAGCAACGGCAAAACAATTAGAGCAATTTACTACTTATTATGAAATGCTCATAGAAACAAATAAAAGCTTAAATTTAACAGCCATTACCGAACCTCACGAAGTAGCGGTGAAACATTTTGTGGATTCGTTAACAGCATTAGATGACGTACAAGGTGTAGTAACGAAAGATAGCGAAGCTAAGGCTGTTAATGGTGTTAATGGTGTTAATGGTATTAATGGTGTTAATGAAGAAGGTATTACTTCAAGCACGGAGCCCGTGGTATTTAAGGTAGGCGCCAGCCTATTAGATTTGGGCACCGGTGCTGGATTTCCAGGGATTCCCTTAGCCATTATGCGCCCTGATTTGAAGATTACTTTGTTTGACTCCTTACAAAAGCGGCTTATCTTTTTAGAATCGGTTATTAAAGAATTGGGCTTACTTAATGTGACAACCTTACATGGCCGTGCTGAAGATGTAAGTCATACAGCAGCACATCGAGAGGCTTATGATATTGTAACAAGTCGCGCTGTAGCACGCTTGCCTATTTTATTAGAATGGGCCTTACCTTATGTGAAACAAAATGGCTATATGGTAGCGTTAAAAGGGGCTGCCTATGAAGACGAAAGCAAAGAAGCTACGAAGGCTTTGCAAATATTAAAAGGCAAAATTGCAATGGTGAAACCAGTGCAATTACCGACTTTAACAGATAAGCGGGCTATTATTTATGTTCGTAAGATGGGGCATACGCCTAAACCGTATCCTCGTAAACCAAAGGATATTAAGTTAAAACCTTTATTATAATTACATAGCTGTGGTCCTATTTATTTTGTATAGGCAGTCATAACCCCTGAGTTGAAGTTTTTACCTATAACTAAGTGTATTTTTTACATATAGGTTAAAGCGGTCATACTTAGGGGTTTTTCTTGACAATCTATAGCATTGACGGTATCCTAGTTTTATATGTTGACCTTATCAAGAGCGATGGAGGGACTTGGCCCTATGATATCCAGCAACCAGCCTAGCAAGGTGCTACTTCCAACAGGAAACTGACAGATAAGGTGAGGTCCTCTATCTATATTGGATGGAGGTTTTTTTATGGCAAAAAGCAGAGAGGGGCGAGCGTATGGCAATTTATAATGGCCGTTTACCACAGATTGATATAGCTGAAGCCACACGCTATGCAGGTTTACGACAGGCCACCGATTTTCCAAAGCAATTAGTAGCCGATGCTTGTTTAGAAGTACAATTAGTGGCAGCGCCTAAAGGCGTTTATGAAGTGTATGAGTATGAAGCTGAAACGGGGTTAATTAAGAGTAATCCACCATTACAGCTGGAAGGCACGTCGATTCGTCAACACTTAGCTAAAGCGACAAAAGTCTATGTGTTAGCTGTAACCATTGGGGAAGGAGTAGAGCTACGGAGTGCTGAATTATTTAAAGAAGGCAATTATACCTTAGGTCTATTAGTAGATGCAGCGGCCACAACGGCCGTAGAACAAGTGGCGGATCAAGTAAATGAAATCATAAAAAAAGAAGCCGCTAAAGTGGGCTATACTACGACTTGGCGTTTCAGCCCAGGCTATGGCAATTGGGCCTTAGAAGTTCAAAAAGATTTAGCCGCCATTACGGGCACCGATAGTATAGATCTAGCTGTAACGGATACGTTTTTATTATTTCCACGTAAATCTGTTACCGCCATTATAGGTTGTATGCCTAATGGTGAAACGATGACGACTAAACGAGGGTGTACGTCTTGTACTCAAGTAAATTGTGCATCACGAAAACTATAAAGTTATAAAAATTATAATGGATTTATTATTATAATAAATCTATTATAGACATATTACGACATATCACGACAGAAGATAGGAAATTAATATAGAGAGATGAGGCGATATAATGTATATTTTTGATGGCGCTATGGGGACAATGCTACAGCAGTCAGGCTTAGTGGAAGGGGAATGCCCTGAGTTATTTAATGTGGATCATCCAGAGATCGTTACGGGCATTCATGCCGCTTATTTAAAAAATGGCAGTGATATTGTAACCACCAATACCTTTGGAGCTTGTGGTTTAAAATTAGCTGATTATGGACTGGAACATCGAGTTAAAGAAATTAATACCGCTGCCGTAAGAGCCGCTAAAGCAGCCATTGAAGCAGTGAAACCAGAGGCTAAAGTGGCTGGTTCTATGGGACCGACTGGTCAATTTATAGAACCATTGGGTCAAATTTCCTTTGATGAAGTGTATGCTACCTATTACGAACAGGCCCTAGCTTTGATTGAAGCGGGCGTTGATTTTATCATTATTGAAACCATTATAGATGTGCAAGAAATGCGGGCTGCTCTTTTAGCTGCTCGTGATGCCCGTGAAACGCTCCATAAAAGTAAAGCAGAGGTAACTATTATTTGCCAATTTTCTTTTAGTGAAGATGGCCGTACAATTACAGGCACACCACCAGAAGCGGCGGCTATTATGGTAGAGGCTACGGGGGCTGATGTAGTGGGCATTAACTGTTCTTTAGGACCTGAACAATTAATTCCTTTGGTGGGGCGCTTAGCTTCGGTAACTAATTTGCCAATTAGTGCTCAGCCTAATGCAGGGATGCCTATGTTAGTGGGGAAAGAAACCGTATTCCCTTTGTCACCAGCAGAAATGGGTGCTTATGTTCCAGACTTACTGGATGCAGGTGCTACTTTTGTGGGCGCTTGTTGTGGCAGTACGCCCGCTCATATTGCTGAGATTGCCAAAGCAGCTCATAATCACAGTCCTAAAGAGCGGACGGAGGTAGTGCCATTTACTGCGTTTACTAGTCGGACTAGCTTTGTTAAAGTAGGTCATACAGAAAAGCCTATTATTATTGGGGAGCGCATTAATCCAACAGGCCGTAAGGTATTGGCTAAAGAAATTAAAGAAGGCAGTTTTGCCATGGTGAAACGAGATGCCTTAGCTCAAGTGGCTGCAGGGGCTGATGTATTAGATGTGAATATGGGCGTTCCTGATGTGGATGTCGTAGCAACTATGAAACGAGCTATTATGGAACTCACTATGTTGGTAGATGTGCCGTTATCCATTGATACCTTGGATCCAGATGCTATGGAAGCTGGCTTAAAGGCGTATCCAGGACGTCCTTTAATTAACTCGGTAAATGCGGAACCAGAACAATTAGAGAGGGTCTTGCCGCTAGCTAAACGATATGGGGCTGCCGTACTTTGTTTACCTTTAGGAAAAGGTGATTTACCGGCTACAGCCGAAGAACGGGTAGCGCTAGCCAAAGAAATTGTTTTGGCCGCTTATGCTGTGGGCTTACGTAGTGAGGACTTATTATTAGACCCTCTAGTACTTACTTTAGCCAGTGGGCAAGATAGTGCCGTACAGACTTTGAGAACCTTGGCGATGTATAAAGAAACCTTTGGATTTCCTACCGTTATGGGCCTATCCAATGTGTCCTTTGGTCTACCACAACGACCTTATTTGAATAGTCAATTTTTAACGATGGCCTTATCACATGGTTTAACGGCGCCTATTTTAAATCCATTAAATGGAACTGTAAAAAAAGCTTTTATAGCAGGCCGTACCTTACTTGGGTTTGATCCGGCAGCGGCAGAATTTATTGCAGATTATGGTCATGATGAGGAGGTAGTGCCAACAGGTGCGGTAACGGCGAAGCAAACCGAAGCTGTTAGTTTCACGAGTAAAGATCCATTAGAAAATATTCAGCATGCTGTCGAACAAGGGGAAAAAGAATTAGTTATTGAATTGGTAGAAAAGGCATTGGCCGCAGGTATTGATCCTTTGAAAATTACCAAACAAGCTTTGTCGGAAGCTATGAATGTGGTGGGCGATAAGTTTGGTAGTGGTAAAGTTTTTTTACCACAAGTTATGTTGGCTGCGGAAGCTATGCAAGGGGCCTTTCAAACGATTAAGCGAGTATTGCCAGAAAGTGATGGTATTACGCGAGATACCGTAATTGTAGCCACGGTAAAAGGAGATATTCATGACTTAGGCAAAAATATTGTGGCCGCTTTGCTAGAAAATAATGGCTATCGAGTGGTTGACTTAGGAAAAGATGTGGACCCTGCAGAAATTGTAGCCGCTGTTAAACGAGAAAAAGCTACCGTAGTGGGGATTTGTTCCTTAATGACGACCACCATGCCTATGATTGACGTAACAATTCAAGCTATTCGGGATGCGGGGTTGCCTTCTAAAGTGATTGTAGGCGGTGCTGTTTTGACCCAGGAATATGCTGATAAAGCAGGGGCTGATAGCTATGCGAAGGATGGCATTAGTGCTGTTAATATTGTGAAACGTCTTTTAGGTGATGACTAGTAACGAAGCTAGTTTTAAAAATAGTTTGATTGAAAGTTAATCAAATGTCAGAGAAAGAGGCTGGCACCACAGTTTAGATATAGTTTGATTGAGAGAGTTGGGGATACGATGGTTGCATCATTACGAGATAAACATAAAGCAGGACAATTTACAATTACAGTAGAATTAGATCCACCAAAGAGTGCATCAGTGACAAAAACGTTTAAGGAAGCAGCTCAATTGATGGATAGGGTAGATGCTATTAATATTGCGGATTGTCCAATGGCTAAATTGCGCATGAGTCCTATTGCGTTAGCCCATTTAATTAAATATCGTGCACAGATAGATACGATTTTCCATTTGACTTGTCGAGATCGTAATATTTTAGGTTTGCAGGCTGAATTATTAGGGGCAGCAGCTTTGGGTGTAGATAATATTTTAACCCTTACTGGTGACGAACCAGCGCGCGGTGATCATCCAAATGCAAAGCCTGTTTTTGAAGTGGACTCCATGGGGTTATTACAAATTGCTCATACTTTAAATTCTGGGTTTGATTTGGCAGGGAATCCTTTGGATGAGGCAACGAATTTTTATATTGGCACTACGGGCAATCCAGGGGCTGATGATTTGGAGGAAGAAAAAGCTAAAATTATACGCAAAGTAGAAGCAGGCGCTAATTTTATTCAAACACAGCCTATTTATGATTTAGAAAAAGCCAAACGATTTATCGATATGGTAGCTCCTTTAGGCTTACCTGTTATGTTAGGCTTAATTCCTTTAAAGAGTTTTAAAATGGCAAATTATTTGCATACTAAAGTACCGGGCATTTCTTTGACTGAGTCCATTTTAAAACGGATGGAACAAGGTGGTAAGGAAGCTGGTTTAGAAATTGCCTTAGAAATCTTGCTCGAAATTAAAAAGATTGCTCACGGCGTCCATATTATGCCATTGAATGATATTAGTACTGTATTATATTTAATTGATCATGTATAAGTAATTGATTATGTGTAATTAATTACTTAATTATGTGTAAGTAGAGTTGGTGTTCATTAATATATTAAGGGCAGTACAATTTAAAGTGGGGCTGTAACGAAATACAACTCCTAAAACTATTAATGCGGCTTGAAGATATATAAGCATCTTCAAGCCGCATTATTGCTATATTTATATAAGAAAAAAGGCCCTAAAGGGCCTTTTTTGTTGGTATAATTAATTTATGAAGAAAAACCATATCCAACACGGTAATTATACTAAAATTTCTGGCTTTCGCCAAGTAGTTTTATCTTTGGATTATGGCATTCGGATTGGACCTAATGAGCCGGTGAGATTACTGGATG
>NZ_NMZQ01000004.1 GCF_010093125.1 Veillonella sp. R32 | reverse complement strand
AAACGGCTTTACATAAGGTTGTAACAATAAAATAAAAGCACTGAAACGTTGTGCGTTTGGAATACAAAACTTCGAACGCTTTCGTAATCGGATTTTATTCATTAATGCTAAAAAAGGACACGCAACAATTACGTCGCATGTCCTTCCTAAGAGTGCATAATCTCTTTAGCGCCCCAAAATTTGACAAAGAGCCGTTTTAACCGCAGGAGCGAAGCAAAGAACGCTTACTACGTGCCTACGAATATTTATTTTTTATACAAAATTCGAATGGAGTTTAATATACAAAGAATGGAAACCCCTGTATCAGCAAATACAGCCACCCACATATTGGCAAATCCAAAGAGGCCTAAAATCATAACTAAAATTTTAATACCTAAAGCTACCACTACATTTTGCCAAGCAATGGAAATGGTGTTCTTAGCAATACGGAAGGATTCAACCACGGAGCTAATGCTAGGACGCATATACACTACATCTGCGGCTTCAATAGCGGCATCAGCACCACTGCCCATAGCACCACCTACATCAGCACCAGCTAAAACAGGAGCATCATTAATACCATCGCCTACGAACATAGTAGAACCATATTCTTGGCGTAATTCCTTCATAACGCTTAATTTATCTACTGGCAACAATTCGGCGCGAACCGCACTAATACCGGCTTCTTTAGCCATATACGTAGCACCAGCCTTGGTATCACCTGTCAACATAATCGTTTTAAGGCCCCGTTTCGTTAATTTTAAAATAGCCTCTTTAGTATCAGCCTTTAATTTATCTGAAATCAAAATAGAGCCTGCATATTGACCATTAATAGCCACTAATACTTCACTACCATAAGCAGTAGATTCAATAGGATAACCTGTAACCTGAAGTTCTTCCATAAGGCGACGATTACCAACGGCTACGGTATCACCTTTTACAATACCAGTCATACCTCGACCGGACAACTCAGTAAGATCTTCCACACTGGCAATAAACATATTTCGTTTTCTAGCTTCGTTGGCAATACTAACCGCTACAGGATGCGTAGAGCGCACTTCTAAAGCCGCTGCATGAGCTAATACTGACAACTCATCAAAGCCTGTGGCACTATCAATAGCTTGTACTGCAAATTCACCCGTTGTAAGCGTACCTGTTTTGTCCATAGCTACGGCTTTAACATTAGTCAAGGCTTCCATGGATAAACCACCTTTAAACAAGATACCGACCCGAGAAGCACGGCCAATGCCAGAGAAGAAAGCTAACGGTACACTTAATACAAGGGCGCAAGGGCAACTAATAACCAAGAAGGTAAGCGCTGTATAGATCCAGTAAGACCAATTGCCCGTAATCAAGGACGGTACGACCGCTACTAG
The DNA here is from genome assembly GCF_010093125.1 of Veillonella sp. R32. Lineage (GTDB taxonomy): Bacteria > Bacillota > Negativicutes > Veillonellales > Veillonellaceae > Veillonella_A. Next base: position 76,528 of record NZ_NMZQ01000004.1, on the reverse strand, counting down.
CACAGCTAACACCACTACAATAGGTGTATAGACACGAGCAAAGCGTGTAATAAAGCGGTCCAACTTAGGTTTAGTAGCGGCTGCATTTTCTACAGCATCTAAAATACGCGTTACCATAGAATCCTTTAATTCCTTATCTACGCGCATTAAGATACGACCACTCTGATTGATACAGCCTGATAAAATTTCAGTACCAGGGCCCGCTTGCGCTGGTACAGGCTCTCCGGTTACCGGTGCCGTATCAATACGCGTTGTACCTTCAATAATAGTACCATCTAACGGAATTCGCTCACCTGCCAAGACTTCAATTGTCTGACCAATACGCACTTCTTCAGGATTTACTAAACCAGCACGGCCCTGAGCATCAACTAAGCGTACTTGTTCAGGGCGCATATCAATCGCATCCATAATCGCCGAACGACTTCGTTCCGTAGCCCGTTCTTCAAAATAAGTACCAATGCGATAGAATAACATAACTCCTACCGCTTCTGGCGTTTCACCAATAATCAAAGCCCCTAACGTGGCTACACTCATCAAAAAGTTTTCATCAAAAACTTGGCCAGAACTAATATTTTTAATAGCATTCCATAAAACGCCCCACCCTAATAATAAGTAAGTAGCTAGTAGCATTCCTAGCTCAATAGGCTTCGGAATCCCCTCTGCAAAAGCTTCCACCAGCATGACTAAAGCACCTATAATTATCGCAACTAGGCCGCCTCCCTGAACATGGTCATGATCATGCTTGTGAGCCCCTTTAGCTTTACGCTCATAAACTTGTACTTCTACGCCGTCTTCAATGGAGTCACAAATCCCTTGAATTTCTGAAACTAACGCCGTAGTATCAGGCACGGTTGATGTAATCCGCAGTTGTTGCGTACCAATCGAAAACGAAGCGGCACTCACTGTTTCCAATCCCTTAATGCGATCTTCAATTTTAGCGGCACAGTTCGCACATGTTAAATTCTTAAGCAATAAGATTCGTTCCATTATTAACTCCTCGTGTGTCTGTCTAAACTAAAACGATACATAGTAACTCATTTTCTACTAGGTAACCTATACTCATGCCCTATTAGAAAGTCTACTTAGCTTTCCTAATCATTTATTACGACATATGAACATCTATTCATATGTTTCTATATAATTATTATATAGCCTTTGAAAATACTTGTCAATATAAGGGTATCCACTATAAAAATCTATCATAAAAGACCTAGATAGATAACAAAATAAATAACAAAAACACGGCTTATAAAAAGCCGTGTTCTGCGTTTGTTTAGTATAACTAGCACTTGTTGGAATGCCTTAGTGTTTGTATTTGTCTATATAGGCAGTGACTACATTGCCCATACTCGTAATCGTGTACCCTATATAGCTAATAATTAGTCTTCTTGACGATATGGTTCTTGACCAAGTTTGTAGAAGTCATTACCTTCACTATCGATTACAACGATAGCTGGGAAGTCTTCAACAGTCAATTCAGCTAATGCTTCTGGACCTAAGTCACCATAAGCAATAACTTCATATTTTTTAATAGATTTTGCGATTAAGGAAGCAGCACCACCAACAGCAGCGAAATAAGTTACGCCGTTTTTCTTCATGGATTCTACTACTTCTTTAGAACGAGAACCTTTACCAATCATGCCTTTGATACCTTGATCAAGCATTGTTGGTGTATAAGCATCCATACGACCGGATGTAGTAGGGCCTGCTGCACCAATTGGATCACCAGGTTTTGCTGGAGATGGTCCAAGATAGTAAACGATTTTGTCATGCCAATCGATTGGCAATTCTTCGCCACGAGCTAATGCTTCAGTCATAACTTTATGAGCAGCATCACGAGCGCTATAAATTTTACCAGTAATCAACACGCTGTCGCCAGCACGAAGCGTTCTGGATACTTCTTCGGTTAATGGTGTGGTAATGTGTTTTGTTTCAGCCATTTCAATCTTCCTCCTCAAATTAAATGATTTCTTCAGCATGACGGCTTGCATGGCAGCAAATTGTCACGGCTACAGGAAGACCAGCAATATGAGTAGCAGCCCATTCGATATTAACTGCTAACGCTGTAGTGGTACCACCAAGCTGAGGTCCAATACCAGTTTTGTTAATCATTTCTAACAATTCTTCTTCTAATTTAGCGTATTCTGGCATATCGTTACGTTTTTTAGTGGAACGAAGTAATGCTTTTTTGGAAAGCAATGCTGCATAGTCCATAGTACCGCCGATACCAACACCAAGAACCATTGGAGGGCAAGGGTTAGGACCTGCTTTTTTAACGATTTCCATAACAGCATTTTTAACGCCTTCAACGCCATCAGCTGGTACAAGCATTTTAACGCCAGATTTGTTTTCAGAACCGAAACCTTTAAGTTCCATATCAATTTTAACTTTGTCGCCAGGAACAATACGAGTATAGATAATGCAAGGTGTATTGTTACCAGTGTTTTTACGGTTGAATAAAGGTTCTGCTACTACAGATTTACGTAAGTAACCTTCTACATAGCCTTTAGCAACACCTTCTTGAACAGCGTCTTCTAAGTTGCCGCCTTCAAAGTGTACATCTTGACCAACTTCTAAGAATACGATGGTATAACCAGTATCTTGGCAGATTGGACGATCTTCTTCACGAGCAATTTCAGCATTTTTAATAATTTGGTCTAATACAACGCAACCTACAGGAGATTTTTCTGTTTCACGACCAGCTTTTAAGCCTTCATATACATCTTGTGGTAAATAGTAAGCCGCATTTTTACACATTTGGGCTACTGTTTCCGTCACTTTTGCTACATCAATAGTACGCAAAGTAATCCCTCCTCAACTTAAAACGAGTTTTCTGATGACTTAATCATAGCACACATGACAAGGGCTTTCAAACAAGTCCTATGCAGTTTAATCAAGTATTTATGTCCATTGAGAACTATTTGCAAAATACAATATTTAAAGCTATTAACTATGCTCCTGCCACTAAACGCCTACTAAAAGAGTACTCTTTTTATCGTTTTTCTGTATCAATATTCACTAATTATACAAGTCTATAAGTTTATAAAAATTGAAGGTAACTAACAAGTTATTCTCTATATCTTTTCCCCATTATGTGTCTGTATATTGTTACATTTCTCTACATTATATACATACGTTTTCCCTGCACACACTATACAAAGATTACGCCCATTTACGAGAAAATTTAGGCTATACGGAAAAAAGTTTTTCTCTAAAATACACGGAGTATATCGAATTTAACTATTTTTATTAATGATAATAATTACCAATTATATATTTAATTTCCCATTTTTTGACGGTATGTAATGTGCAAAAAAGACTTTTTAGCCTATTTTTTTGACGTTTTACGGACACCTATACTCAATCGGTATAGCCTATGCCCCTGTTTAATCATTAATTTACAATGAAAAAACAGGGTTTCACAACCAAAAGTTATAAAACCCTGTCTTATCACAAATTAATTGAATATCCTTGCAAATATCTGCCTAGCAAATAATATTCTAAACCTGTCAAGAAATAACAATTTATTTAATATATACCTTATAAACTCCCTATAAAATCTCTAAATTACCGCTTGCGATACACAATAGCACTTCGATTCAAATAGCGGAACGGGAAGCTTAAGCAATGCACTAAGCGACTAAAAGGGAAGATAATACACACTATCATCCAAGACAGCATATGGGCTTTAAAGATAGGTGGAATGTTGAGCATTAGCTCTGGTTGCGGCTGCAATACTAAGAGACTGCGAAACCAAGGGCCGATATAAGCCCGATAGTTAAATGCACCATCAGCATTCATCATCGTCCCTAAAAACCCCGTCAAAATAGTAATGCCTAGAAAAGCAAAGAGCCATACATCCATGGACGATGTGTTGACCTTCATATAGGATGTGCCAAAGCGACGTTTCATAAGCAATAAAAAGCCTACTACTAATAAAATGCCAGCCAAACCACCAATATATAAAGCCCCCGCATGATACAGATGTTCATCTACCCCTACCATTTCCGTCACTTCTTGAGGTACCAAAATACCACCTACATGGCCAAAGAAAACTAATAATAAGGCAAAGTGGAACAAAGGTCCTGCTATGCGCAATTGTTTTTTCTCTAAAAACTGACTCGACTTAGTGGTCCAATTGCGCTCCGATACCGTATAGCGCACTGCTGAGCCAATCACCAAGAAGGTAAACGCTATATACGGTAAAGCGACCCATACAAACTCACTCATCGTGTAGCCCCCTCCCAACGTTCAATCACCAGCAAAATCACATCTAAAACAAAAGCTTGTACTTGTTGACTATCAATCAAGCGTTGACGCAAAACGGCTAAACTAGCTTTACTATGCGTCAAAATAGGTAATGCCTCAGCTACCGCTAATGTACTGCATAACTCCAACAAAGCTGGCACATAATCAGGTAATTCACGCACCACTTCATAACCATGCTTTTGGTAAAACTCTTTATACACCAACAATTCAGCCGCTTGTTCTTCCGCATTTGTTGCATCATACGACGTTAAATACATATTAGTATTACCACTAAAATCAAATACACGCACATATTCATCTTCATAGTCCCGCTGTGTTTGACTTGTAATATATTCCACTACGGAGCCTAAGCTATCCTTAACAGGACTTTCTGCCCAAGTCGCTATGAGTGCGGCCACTTCATCTAAAGCCACCCACCAAGCTTCACTAGGATAGCTTAATAGGTAAGCACACACTTGTAAAACATCTTGCGCCCTATGTAATCGTTGTGATGCGTCAGTCCCTAACGTTGGTGCCACCGTATTATTCATGGCAACCACCTCCTGAACAGCCACCAGCCCCTACACTGCCAGAGCAACCACCAAAGGCGCAATCACTAAAACCACCTACGCCTTGATGTAATCGTTTTTCTTCTTGTGAAGCATTGAGACCTGCGGGAATGCGGAAACGATCTTTATACTTTGCTATGCCTAGTAAGCGATACATATCATACAAAGCATGAGGCCCATATTTTTCATCAAACGCGGTCGTTGCCTCACCACGAGTTCGCTGCTGCATGTAACGACGTAAGTCCAATAAAGTATCTAACACACGGCGAATCACCGCTTCATTGCCAGCAGCTAGTAATTGTGCCAAATATGCTACCGGAATGCGCATAGCCTCTGCTTCGGGGAAATGAACCGACGACGCTTGTTTATGTAAAATTGGGCTCATTGGCGGCACATACCACACCATAGGAACCGTACGATATTCTGCATGAAGAGGTAAAGCAATTTGCCACTCTTTAATTAAACGATAAACGGGCGACTCTTTGGCCGCTTTTAGCCAATTTTCTGGAATTCCTTCTTCCCGAGCAGCTTTAATTACAGCCGGATCACGAGGATCTAACACCACATCTAGCATATTCTCATAAATATCTTGTGGATTTTCAGTAGATGCTACCGCCGCAACTTTATCCAAATCGTAAAGCAGTACTCCTACGTAGCGCATGCGCCCTACACAAGTATCAGCACAAATCTGTGGCAAACCATTTTCTAAACGGGGGTAACAGAACACACATTTTTCAGCTTTATTAGTCTGCCAGTTATAATAAATCTTTTTATACGGACAAGCTGGTACACAATGACGCCAACCACGGCATACATCTTGTGAAATAAGGACTACCCCATCTTCATCACGCTTGTAAATTGCCCCCGAAGGACAAGCGGCTACACAAGCAGGATTTAAACAATGATTACATAGGCGTGGCAAATATTTCATAAAAATATCGTGGAAATCAAGAGCGATATTCTGTCCTAAGTTCTGTAAATTCACATCAGCACGAGCTGTGCTACCACCTGCTAAATCGTCTTCCCAGTTAGGGCCCCATTCTATTTCCATTTTTTCTTTAGTAATCAACGACCGCGGTCGTGCTACAGGCTGATTATTTTTACGCTTAGAATGAATCAATGTTTCATAGTCATAGGTCCAAGGTTCAAAATAATCCTTCAATTCAGGCTGTTCAGGATGGAAAAATAGTTTCATTAAGCGATTACCTTTAGAGCCCGTCGCTAATTCCAGCTTGCCATTCTTTAACACCCAACCGCCTTTCCAGCGATTTTGGTCTTCCCAATGTTTCGGATAACCTATACCAGGCTTCGTTTCCACATTATTAAAATACATGTATTCGGCCCCTTCACGGTTAGTCCACGTATTTTTACAAGTAATCGAACAGGTATGACAGCCGATACATTTATCTAAATTCATGACCATGGAAATTTGTGCTTTAATCTTCAAGCCAATCAACCTCCTTCATCTTACGCACTACCACAAGCATGTCGCGTTGATTACCGGTAGGTCCGTAATAGTTAAACCCATAACTTAATTGTCCATAACCACCAATCATATGGGTTGGTTTCATATGAATACGCGTTGGCGTATTATGTGTACCACCCCGGCCACCAGTAAAACTAGTGCCAGGTACATTAATATGACGATCTTGCGCATGGTGCATATACACTAACCCGCGTGGAATGCGTGGCGTCACTACCGCCCGCGAGGCCACTACACCATTACTATTGTATAATTCAATCCAATCATTATCAGTAACGCCAATTTCATTGGCATCGTCCTCGTTAAGCCATACGGATTGACCACCACGGAATAAGGTAAGCATCTGTGGCGTATCAAAATACATACTATGAATGCTCCACTTATTATGAGGCGTTAAATATTTGAGTGTAATTTCTGGGGTCCCATCATTTGGCAGAGCTTCCCGCATAGGCGCATAAGCTAAGATTGGTTTATATGTAGCCATTTGTTCGCCCCATTCCGCCATCATATCATGATCTAAGAAATAGGATTGACGCCCTGTAATGGTACGGAATGGCATGAGTAATTCCACATTATTCGTAAACGGCGTATAACGGCGATTATCTTTACCATTACCAGTAAAAATTGGCGTGCTAATAACCAAGCGTGGTTGAGCCACAATATCTTCAAAGGTAATGTGTTCACCACTACGGCCACCTGTCATTTTGGTTAAATCCGTAAGGCCTGTTAATTCTTCCGCCTTAGCCCAGCTCTTATGTGCAACGGCCCCATTCGTAGCAGAAGACATGGTAAGTACCGCTTGGCAGGCTTGGTACGCATCTTCAATCGAAGGACAGCCAATCCCTACATCACCAGTAGCAACCTCCGTCGTATTTCCTTCTTTAACACCACCTAAACTAGCATCACGAATCACACCGTTACGGGCTTTTAATTCTTCATACTGCTCACCAATATTGACAGCAATCCCATGAGCGCCTACGGCTCCATTCGCTAGATTAGGACCTAACGCACGTTGTTTTTCAAAAATACGCGTATAATCACGTGTCACTTCTACCAGTTGAGGCATAGTTTTACCTGGAATAGGTTCACAATCCCCGCGACTCCAATCGTTCACCACACCACCTGGTTGCGCTAGTTCTGCTTCCGAATCATGTTGCAGTGGCATAGCTACCATATCGCGATATACAGGCATGTTCACTTCTTTTGCTAATTTTGAAACCGCTTTACCTAAAGTCAAGAATATATCCCAGTCTGTTTTGGCTTCCCAACCAGGATCAACAGCGGGCTGGAAGGGATGCACAAAAGGATGCATATCGGTAGAGGATAAATCAGTTTTTTCATACCAAGTAGCCGTTGGTAACACAATATCAGAATACAAAGCAGAACCAGCCATGCGGAAATCTAAATCTACTAGTAAATCTAATTTCCCTTCACCCGCTTGTTCTCGCCACTTAATTTCAGTTGGCTTAGCGACTGGCTCATGGTTTTCTAATAGCCCATTTTTCGTGCCTAGCAAATGCTTCATAAAGTATTCGTGACCCTTAGACGACGAGGTAATGAGGTTCGCACGCCATACAATGAGATTGCGAGGGAAGTTTTCTGGCGCATCAGGATCTTCTACAGCAAAGGATAATTCTTTTTGTTTTAACTGCTGTGCCACAAATGTTTTTACATCACCAAATTCAGTAAGGCCTGCTTGTTTAGCCTCCTCAAAAATAGCGGCCCCACTTTTGTTAAAGGTCGGATAGGAAGGCAACCAACCAAGGCGAGCGGCCAACACATTATAATCACCTACGTGACGATAGCGTGGCGTTGCCAATGGCGATACTAAATCGTCAGTATCCATTTCATCAGTACGCCACTGATCCGTAGCGAAATAGAAGAAAGACGTACCATTTTGTAAACGAGGCACTGGCTGCCAATCTTTAGCACTCATAATAGCGCCCCAACCTTCAGCAGGGCGAAGTTTTTCCTGGCCCACATAGTGCGCCCAACCGCCACCGTTTTTACCTTCACAGGCACAGAATAATACAAGATTCAATACAGCGCGATAAATTACATCCGCATGGAACCAGTGATTGATACCACCGCCCATAATAATTAAGGAACGACCGCCCGTAGCAATGGCATTATCTGCAAATTCACGAGCCGTATGAATCACCATATCTGGCGCAATACCAGTATATTTTTCTTGCCAAGCTGGTGTAAATGGCGTATCACTGTTGTAATCCGTATTAACCTCGCCACCTAGCCCGCGATCTACACCATAATTAGCAAGTAATAAATCATATACAGTTGTCACATATACAGTGCCTGTACGAGTCTGCAATTGCTTAACAGGTACATGGCGGTCTAGTGTACGTTTTTCATCTAAATGACCAAAGAATGGTAACGTAACGGCCTTCACAGCATCATTACTATCAATAAACGATAATACAGGATTAATCGGTGCCCCATTCTCACTATTTTCTAATTTTAAATTCCATTTTGTTTTGTCACTCCAACGATGCCCCATTTGCCCATTAGGAATCACCAATGAATCGGTCGTTTCATCTAATACATAGTACTTAAATTCACTATGTGCTGACTTGTCGCCCATCATTTTAGCTGTTAAGAAATGGCCCGCCACTAACTTGCCATCTTGTTCTTCTAATTGCACTAAAAATGGAAAATCTGTATATCGTTTGGCATAGTCCACAAACATAGGCGTCGTATTATCTACATAATATTCTTTTAAAATAACATGTCCCATCGCCATAGCAAGAGCGCCATCAGAACCGGCCTTTACATTCAACCAAGTATCCGCAGCGGTAGTCGATTCCGCATAATCAGGGGATACGGAGATAACCTTAGTGCCTTTATAACGTACTTCTGTTAGAAAATGAGCATCTGGCGTACGAGTCTGAGGAACATTGGACCCCCAAGTCATAATATAGCCTGCATTATACCAATCACTACTTTCCGGTACATCCGTCTGATCCCCCCACACTTGAGGACTAGCTGGTGGCAAATCGGCATACCAATCATAGAAACTAAGGCAAGCACCACCCATAAGGTTCATGAAACGAGCGCCTGCTGCATAGCTAATCATAGACATAGCTGGAATTGGTGAAAACCCAAAATTACGGTCAGGCCCATAAGTCTGTACCGTATATAACATAGATGCCGCCGTAATTTCAGACGCTTCTTCCCAAGTAGAGCGCACAAAACCGCCCATACCACGAGCCGATTTATAACGCTTCGCTTTTTCTGGATCTGTCACAATCGATTTCCAAGCTTCTAACGCATTAGGGTATTCTTTTTTAGCGGCACGCCACATATCCGCCAATTCACCACGTACATACGGGTATTTCACCCGCAAAGGGCTGTACATATACCATGAAAACGATGCCCCACGAGGACAACCACGAGGCTCAAAATCTGGCATATCTGGACTTGTTTCAGGATAATCATGATCCTGATTTTCCCAAGTGACAATGCCATTTTTGACAAAAACATTCCAACTGCAAGACCCTGTACAGTTAACGCCATGAGTGGACCGTACGACTTTATCATAAGACCAACGATTGCGATACAAGGATTCCCAATCACGGCCTCCTTCATACACGGCTTGATGACCTGATTCACTTTTACTTTTAGGTGCTAAATAGGAAAATTTCTTAAAGAACGTGTTCATGCTGTGTCCCTCCTTATTACTTTCAGCATACCAAAGGAGGCCTTTAGGTTATGTGATTTTAATCACACAAGGTAAATAAATTTAATCCATTTGGACACATCCATCGATACACCTCTAAAAAGACCATAAAATAAAAAGTCGGTGTCTCTTACACCGACCTTTCTCATCTTGTATTTAATTAGCTAACACCTAACGCGATCTAACAATAAGAAGCGCTTCTTAACCTCTTATGTTAACGAATCTGCTGGTACCAATATTTTAAAATGATTTTTTTCAAACTCTATTAAGCCATCTGCTTGCATCCGAGATAACTCCCGCGTAAGAGCGCTACGATCAACACATAAGTATTCGCTTAAAGCCACGCGCCCTAAGGGTACATCAAATTCCATGCGCCCCCAAACTTTAGCCATATACGAAAAATAAGCCATCAACTTATCCCGCAAATTACGCTTAGATACAATCTCTAACTTTTGCAAAATACGCACATTTTTATCCGCCACCAAAGTCATAATATTCTGCACTAATTGACGATAAGGGCCCACATCTTTTGCTGCAAAGGCTAATAGTTTATCAAAGGGAATATACAGCGCCGTTACATCAGAGGCCGCATAAAAATTAACTAACGATACCTGATGCGAGCTACAGGCAAAAGACTCCCCAAATAAATCACCCCGATTCATAAAGACTAAAATGGAGCGATTGCCCCAAATATCTTCACTCATCATGTGAACTGTGCCTTTAATAATCACGCTAACACAGCGAATTTCCTCTTCCGCTAATGTAATATAACCGCCCTTTTTAAAACTTTTACTATACGCCCCAATATTTTTTATTACATCATTAAATTCAGTTTCTCGTAATCCATGAAAAGCCCTTAATTCCTTCACCATTTCAAACGTATACTTCATACGTAGCACCTCAGTCTTATTTCTTTGTCCCTTTCAACGCCCTTTCCCTATAAGCATTTATATTCTCATTCATTATAGCATATTTAGCATTATACATCGAAGCTTTTCTATAAAACTATATTATATGTATACATGACTTCTATTAAACCCTAATCACCCTTTTCTAACATTCTTTTTATTTAGTGATAAATATCACATACAAGGCCTTTTATTTTTCTTATACTCCAATTAGACAAGGGTCTCTTACCCTGTCATGCCCTATACCTGATAGCGCTAACCCTACAACCCTTTTAGCGCTATCAACTATAGCAGCCTAGATTGTCGAATCCTAAACCTAATACCTAATATATTTATATACTTTGATTAGATGCTATTAAAGGAGTGTATTCATGTCAACCAAGTCCGACCTTACCGCTTCACTGAGTCGCCGTGAAATTCTAGCTCAGTGGCAACCTGACAACGAACAATTTTGGAATCAATATGGTAAACGTATTGCTAAGCAGAATCTCATTGTATCAACCATCGCCCTCACTATTTCTTTCTGCGTATGGACTTTATGGTCAACCATTGCAGTAAAACTCAATGCCGTAGGGTTTCATTTTACCGACGAACAGCTTTTCACCTTAGCCGCTATGCCTGGCTTAGTGGGGGCTACGGGCCGTTTACTCTATACCTATATGCCCGGGATTCTGGGTGGTCGCAACTGGACCTTCTTTGCCACAGCCCTTTTACTCATTCCTCTATGGGGCCTGGCCCAAGCCTTGCAAGATCCGACTACGTCCTATGAAACCTTCTTTATCTATATAGCCTTGTTAGGTATTGCTGGCGCTAACTTCTCCTCTTCTATGGCTAATATTGGCCATTTCTTTCCTCGTTCCCAACGAGGCACTGCACTAGGCATTAATGCCGGCATCGGTAATTTAGGAGTTTCCATTATCTTCCTCATGGCCCCTATTGTAATGGGCATGACCATATTCGCCCCCTTCGTAGGCACACCACAAACCATGCAAGATGGTACCCTCTTATTTTTACAAAACACCTGCTACGTAGGGATTATTCAAATAGTCATTACTTTAGGCCTTATCTTGAAATACATGGACAATTTACCATTGCCGAAGCAAAGCCCTGCTTCCATGATGAGTATTTTTACCAATAAACATACTTGGATTATGACATGGATCTATACTTGTGGCTTTGGCGCTTTTATCGGTTTTTCCGTAGCCCTTAGTTTATTAGTACAAAAAGAATTTCCTGAAATTCCATTTGCTTACGGTGCTTTCCTAGGGCCTTTCATTGGCGCTGGTATTCGTCCTATTGGCGGTTGGCTATCCGATAAAATCAATAGTGGCACCACCATTACGCTCTGGTCTTTAGTAGGCATGTTCCTTGGCGCTATTGGTATTATGTACGGCATTACCGCTCATAATTTCACACTCTTCTTCTGTAGCTTCCTATTTTTATTCTTTATGACAGGTCTTGAAACGGGCGCTTCCTTCCGCATGATTCCTTATATTTTTACTAATGGCATGCAATCGTCCTTAGTTACAGGATTTACCGCTGCTATTGGTGCCTACGGAGCCTTCTTCATTCCTAAAGTGTTTGGCTGGGCCTATAGCACCTATCAGTCCGTTATGCCTGCTTTCTATATTATTTTAATCTTTATGGTTATTACAATTGTCTTAACCTACTGGTTCTATGCGCGTAAAGCGGCTGGTATAAAATGTTAATTAAAATAAACTTATAGGACAAAATATGTTGCTCTTACTGGCGATGAACTTAGTGTTTAACTGAGTTCATCGCCATTTTTAGTATAATTAAAGAATCACAAAATAATCAAAATTCATTCACTAAAAAATAATACAACAAACTAATACTTAAAATTAACGGAAAATTATTATTAATTATTTGACATCGATAATTGTCTATGTTATGATATACACATAGCAACGGATAATGATTATAAATTGAATCTAAATTAGTTTAACCAGCTAATAAAAAACTCGTTGCTAATCTAAAAAAGCAACACAAATTGTAAAATATAATTTTAAATCAAAAGGACTGTAAATACAGTCAGTTTCAAAACTAGGAGGAAGCATATTATGAAAAACGTACAAGAAGTAAACAAATATTTAGCAAACTTAGCCATCTGGAATGTAAAATTACACAACCTACACTTCAATGTAGTTGGTTCTCAATTTGTACCAACTCATGAATACTTAGAAAGTGTATACGACAATGCCTTCGAATATTACGATGCAGTCGCAGAACTTCTAAAAATGAAAGGTGAAGAACCAGTGGTTCGTGTATCTGAATACTTAAAAATCGCGTCTATTGAAGAATTAGACGGTCGCAATTTCAGCGTAAAAGAAGTATACGAAATTCTACAAGCAGACTTTAAACTTATGTCTGACCTTGCCTTAGAAATCCGTAGCGTAGCTGATGAAGAAGACAACTTTGCCTTAGTATCCCTTATGGAAGATCACTTGGCATACTATGAAAAACAACTTTGGTTCTTACGCGCTAGCTTAGCTTAAGTTATACAAACTAAATATATAAACTAAATATGTAAAAAGGTGTAATCGAATTCTCCCATCGATTACACCTTTTTGCTTTTATTATGTTGTATTATATTTTGTTATATGATATTTTGCCCTATAAGCTTATATTTTATTAAATATTTACCTCAAATATGATTCCATTTATTTATCAGCAGGCACAGGAATAGGGCCCATCATCTTGTGAGGCACATATAATTCGTCTAAATAAGTTACTTCTTCACCTGTTAAAGTCACATCAAGCGCTTTTACAGCGTCTTCAATATGACTGGCCTTAGTAGCCCCTACGATAGGCGCCGTAATGCCTTTCGCCCATTGCCAAGCCAAGGCAATTTGTGACATAGTAACCTCGTGAGTTTTTGCTAATTCAGCGACCCGTTGCACAATAGGCAAATCTTGCTCCTCAGTACTATCATATTTACGTTTTGCAATCGTATCAATCTCGCTGCGCTTTGTTTTTTCTTGCCAATTTGTACGCGCTAATCGCCCGCCCGCTAAAGGACTATAAGGCATCAACATAACCCCTTGTTGTTTACAAAGAGGAATCATTTCACGCTCTTCTTCACGATACAATAAATTATAGTGATTTTCCATAGCCACAAATGGTGTCCAACCATTCCGTTCCGCCACTTGTTGCATAGTATGAAACTGAAACGCGAACATCGAGGAAGCCCCTAAAGCTCTTACTTTGCCTGCTTTCACTAAATTATGTAGCGCTTCCATGGTTTCCTCCACAGGCGTTTCATAATCAAAGCGATGAATAATATATAAATCAAGGTAATCTGTACCTAAGCGCTTCAAAGAACCGTCAATTTCACGGGCAATGGCGTCTTTAGATAATTTGCCTTCATTAAAATATACTTTACTAGCAATCGCCACTTGGTCACGAGTCACTAGCTTTTTAAGCGCTTGTCCTAAATATTCTTCACTAGTGCCGTCACCATATTGATTAGCTGTATCAAAGAAATTAAGTCCTAAATCAAGAGCTAACTTAACCATATCATATGTTTCAGAGGGGTTTAAACTCCACTTCTGCCCTAGTACATCTTTACCAAAGCTCATGCAACCCACCGTAAGTGGTGAAATTTTAATATCGGTAGTAGGAATTGTAGTGTAACGCATAAAAACTCCTTTCATGGTGAATCTCTTAGTCAATTGTATTATAATAGGTAGTTCTTTGCTTTTATTATACTAAAGGTAACTATACCAAGCTAGTAAAGAGGCTTACTAGTAGTATATATTTCGGTAAGAAATACCTGCCAAATAAATAGCTTTTCTTTATAACTCTTTCATAAATATTTCACAATTTTATCTCCTAAAATGATATACTAAAATTATAATATTATCAATTTTAAAAAATTTTGTATTAATAATTGGAGGTCATATTATGAAAAACTTCGGCAAGTTCAAATGGATTCCTTTATTAGTTTTTATCTGTTTCCTAAGTTTTACCTCTTTAAGTTTCGCTCAAATTACCTATCAAGGTAACTATTCACTCCGCTATCCAGTCTATAAATTTATGAAACCAGAGCCAAATACGATAAAAACCAGTGATGGTAAAATTACAGCTGAACTTACAGAATATACATTTTCTTTATATGTTAATAAAAAAATTGCACAAATTATCCCCCTTGAAAATTTCAAAAGTGGCCAAGCCCTTATTTCTGCTTTCCATGATGATCAATCTAAACGAAATTTCTATGCTGTCACAATAATCAACTTTGAACCTAATACACCAAACTATACTTATTTATATACATCATATCCTGAGTCACCTTCAACCTCTCTTTTGACACTTATAGATACTAAAAATTATTATAATCCATTTAGTCAAGATTCTGCCCCTAGCTCTAGCTATTTTGCAATTACACCTAATAACCCTAATGTCTTAATTCTTGAGCACGTAAAAAATAATCATAAAATGCAATATAAATATGCACTAACTTGGCATGAAAAAGAATTTAAATTTACATATGAAGATTTAGGTTATAGTCATGAAGATAGAAATGATTATTAATTCAATCGTTCTACAATTTTCACTTTTTAAATGAATTATTAAATGCAACCAAGATAGCTAAGCATGGGGCCACCCATATGGTTAAATGTAATGATATAAAAATGCTCTTATAAAAACACGCTTCTAAAAAAAATTATGAACCGACTCTTAAAATTATTAAATCTAACTTTAAGAGTCGGTTCATATTATTGTCTTGTTATATTTTATTTTAACTCAGCTGCTTGTTTATAAATCTTTTGAACACCACGATTAGATAAGTAACAAGCAAACATACAAAGAACTACCCCAACTAGCAAGGTATAAAAGCCCATATCCCAGCCATAATGATCCACAACAAAGCCAAATAGAGTCGTTCCCAAAGAGCTACCTACTAAATAACTCATAAGACCTCGTAAACCTACGGCCGATCCTAATGCAAACGTCGGAATAACTTCCATCGCCTGTACTGGAATCATAGATTGCGGAATGTAAATTAAACAACCCGTAATACAAGCAAAAATAGTCGCCCATAAAATAGACTCCGAATTCATATAGCCGATAACACAAGCAAAGATAACAATTAAGCAATAAATAGGTAACTGCATAATGCGACCTTTGAAGTATTTATCAACTAAATAGCCTGCAATAATTGTCGATGGAATAGCTGCCCATTCGAACAACATATAGGCCACGCTCATTTCCGCTTTGCTGAAACCTTTTACTTTTAACAAGTATAATGGAATCCAGGTTAACATACCAAAGCGTACCATATATACAAAAACATCAATAAGTACTAAATACCAAGAATTAGGATTTTTAAAAACGTAATGGAAAAATACATGAAAGGCGTTCATATTTTCTGGCCGTTCACTATCCATTTTAGCCGATTTCTGACCAGCTGCTTCTTCATGATACATTTCTTCCACGGTTGGTAAACCTTCTTCGACCGGACGTTTACGAACAAAATATAAAATTAACAATACCCCTATAGCGGCCAACAAGGCAGGTACCGCAAAAGTCCCCATACGCCAATGTTCAGCCCCTAAGTAGCCAACCGCAGCCCCAACGATAGGCGCTACAATACCACCACCTAGATTATGTGACATATTCCAAATTGTACTAGCACGACCACGTTGGGAACGAGGGAACCAATAGCCTACAGTAATAATAGAAGGTCCTACACCCATGCCTTGAAACAATCCTAATAAAATAATAAGTGCAATAAACAGACTGTAATGTGTAGTGAACCCCATAATAATGTTAATAATAACACAAAGTGCTAGGCCTGTAGCCATAAAATACTTAGGATTTGCTTTATCTGCTAATACGCTCATAAAACCTTTACTAAGTCCATAAGTAATTAACATACAACTTGTCAATAAGCCTAGCTGTGTCTTAGTTAATCCCATCTCTCCCGACAAATATGGTAAAGCTAAATTAAAGTTACTACGCACTACATAGTACATAGCATAGCCAATCCATATCCCAATTAATGAATGCATCTGCAAGCGTAGAAAACGACTTTTCGTGGCTTGTAACGCTTCACTCATTGTAAAACCTCCTTCAACCTAAAAACATATAATTAAATACTTTGTTAATTATATTATAAAAATATTATTTTGACTATAAGTCTTCTAATTTTGTTGTATAGATAGTAATATCTGTTTCCACACCTATGATGAAAAAACACCCAATAATTAGGCCAGAACCTAATTATTGGGTGTTTTTCATTTATTTTCATTTAAAGACTCAATATACCTCATTGCGTTTTCATATGTATTTTGAATATGTTGTTCCATCGCAGCTAAAGCTAATTTTGAATCATCTGCCTTTAAGGTACTAACTATATTACGGTGTTCTTCAATTGTTTCTTCAAATCTTTGTGGCCCACTATATAAAGCTGTCACACCTAATCTAGCCACTTTGTCCCTAATATCTAAAATTAATTGTTTCAAAAAAGGATTTCCTGATGTATCAGCAAGAATATTATGAAACTCCATATCTAATTTAATAAATTCTTGAATTCTTTTTTCATTTCCTGCCTTCAAATCTTCTTGTTTAATTACACATTGTTGTAAGCGTCTAAGAGTTTCATTATTAATCTTATCAATAGCTAGCTTTATAACTAATACTTCTAGTGCTTCTCTTATTTGAAAAATATATTTTAAATCCTCAGAAGACAATGATTTTACCATAACACCACGATATGGTATATATTCAACAATATCTTCCGCTTCTAATGCTTTAAATGCCTCTCTAACAGGAGTACGACTTACATTTAATTCCGCAGATATTTTTCTCTCATTTAAAATATCTCCAGGCTTATAAATCTGTTCATTAATAGCTTCTTTTAAATGTACATATACACGTTGCTGCAATGATTTTCGGTCGTCTAAATTCATATATTCACCTACTTTTATATTTTATTTATATTATATCACTACTTCTTTTATATTTCTTCATCTTATATAAATTATTACATTTACTTCTAATATTATTGACTATTTTTCATTATTGGTATACAATTTAACCAAATGGTATATCAATTGTAAAAAGGAGTCAATTATGAACCCAAAAATTGCATTAATACAGATGGATTCAGCTTTTGCTGAACCAACTAAAAACTTTTCTCATGCTTTAGATTTGCTAAATAAAGCCATGAAAGAGAATCCTGACATTTTAGTCCTTCCCGAAACATTTAATACCGGATTTTTTCCTACTGCTAATTTAAAATCATTAGCCGATAAAAATGGAGAACAAACAAAAACTTTATTTTCTTCCTATGCAAAAGAAAATAAAGTAAGCATTGTGGCGGGATCCGTAACTACTTTAAAAAATGATAATATTTATAACACCGCCTATATTTTTAATAAAAATGGCAACCTTATTGCTGAATATGACAAAATTCATAGTTTTACTCCTTCTGGAGAACATAACTATTATACAGGTGGTAAAAACTTAGTTACATTCAATTTAGAGGGGCTAAAATGCGGCATTATCATTTGCTATGACATTCGCTTTTGTGAATTAGTACGTTCTCTCGCTTTACAAGGTCTCGATCTATTGTTTGTCCCAGCTCATTGGCCTTTAATCAGAAAAAAACATTGGATTAACCTAGTCACTACACGTGCAATTGAAAATCAAATGTATGTATGCGCAGTTAATGCTTGTAGCAAAACAGAAAATACCATTTATGGCGGTAATTCTTTACTTATTAATCCTTGGGGTGACGAACTATGCCATCTCAATGAAACCGAAAGTATTGGTTATGGCAATATTGATGTAAGTATTATCAAAGATATTAGAGAATCAATTAATGTCTTCAGAGATAGAAAACCTGATTTATATAAACTATAAACTATAAATTATTTTTTTAAGTTAATTAACCTTATAACCTTAAATTAAAGAAAAGGAGTTTCTCCATGAATATTACTATCGAAACTTTAAATAGCACTAAATCTCTTGATCTACAATTAAATCATTTATTAGTTGTTGGATTTGCAGGTAAAGATATAGATAAAACTATGGAACATATCCGTGAATTAGAAGAAGAAGGAATAAAATGTCCAAAATCAGTCCCTGTTCTTTATCAATGTTCAAAAGAATTATTAACCACTTCAGACAATATTGAAGTGATTGGTAATAAAACAAGCGGTGAAGTAGAATACCTTATTCTAGTTCATGAGGGTAATTATTATATAGGCGTAGGTAGCGACCATACCGATCGCGAATTAGAAGCAGTAAGTATCCATAAATCAAAGCAACTTTGCTTAAAACCCTTTGCGACAACGTTCTGGCCTTATGAAGAGATAAAAAATCATTTTGATAACATTAAGCTAAAATCAACACAGATTTTAAATGGCCAAACTATAGATTATCAACAAGGCTTAACTTCAGATCTACTATCTTTAGATACAATAATCAACACTCTAAAAAAAGAAATAGATATTGAAAATAGCCTAATTTTTACTGGTACAGTACCTCTAAAGAACGGCTTCCAATATGGAGAAGCTTTCTCTTGCCAATTAATTGATGAAAAACTAAATCGTACTATTAACCTAAATTATAAAATTCAAATCATCAACGAACACTAATTAATAGTAATTCACTATAAAATTTTATAAAGGAGGTTCCCCATGATAGCCGCCCAAATAATTATGCTTCTTACCTTATTAGTTATGATACTCGGTCGTGCGCCACTCTATATTACAGCGACTATCGGTAGTACTTTAGCCGCTATTGCCGCTGGTTTTCCTCTTATTGGTAAAGATCCTAATTCCGTAGGCAAATTACTTATTGCTGCAATGAACCCGGTCCTAATCGATATGCTAGGAGTTCTATTATTCATTGGCATTATGCAAAAAAGTGGTTTTCTAAATGTTATTATTTATAAAATTATGGAAGTCGGTAAACAAAAAGGTGGTGCCCCAGGAATCGCAACAGCTGCGGGCTTAGCGGCGGCTTTACTTGGCGCTTTAACCGCATTTACTCAACCTGTAATCACTGCTACTATAGCAGGACCTGCTGCTACCAGACTCGGTTTACATCCTAATAAAACAGCAGCCATTATTTCTATGGCTAATACAGTAGCAAACTCTTGTGGTTTTACACATCCTACAATGCTAGCAATACTAGGGTTAACAGGAATCTCTTTCGGCCTAATTAATGTTTGGGGGCTTGTAGGTAGTATAGGCATTTATATTTTTGCTTATTGGCGTGCTAAAAAAGAAATGAAAACAGAAGGACATCATATTCCTGATATAGAAAATGCAAATTCAAATAAAGATTTTATATTACCAGATGATGCTCCAAGTTTTACAAAAGCAGTTTTACCATTTTTAGCCTTATGTATTGCTTTCTTTATGGGTGTACCTGTATTTATTGTTGGTTTTGTATGTAGTATTCTTGTTATTATCATGGCTAAATACTCTTTAGCAGATGGAGAAAAAGCTATGATATCAGGCGTTGCTCAAATTGCAATTCCTATAGTAGCTATCATTAGTTTGATGTTTATGTCTGTAGTAATTAATAAAATTGGATTAGTAAGTGTCTTATCAGAATACTTAAAACCTTTCTTAGCTATCGCTCCTATTCAAATACTCTTTATTATTTCTACAGTCGCAGGGCTAATCACACAATCCAATGCAGCTTCAGCAGCTATTATTCTCCCATTCGTTCAAATTTTAATAGGCATGAATTTAGATCCAATGTCCATAAGTTTTGCCGCGATCATGGGTGCTGCTATTATGCAATTATTCCTTACTGGTGGTGCTCTAACCGCTTTACCAGTTGTTGCTGGTGTAATTCCTGGAACTAACCAAAAACTAGCTAATAAGTGGGAACGTCCTGCTCTATTAGTAGGTATTGGGGTAAGTTTTATATTATCTTTTATTGTTTAATGGTATTAAAAATTTGTAATACTCTTTCAACTACATTTTTCAACTAACTAAAAAGGATGCAGGTCTCTTTAATTACAATAAGACCTACATCCTTTTTGTTTAATGATTTTCCCAAACTTCATCAATAAGTTTTATCTTATATTCTTTTTGTATACACTTCTCTACTTCTAGTGCATCTTCCAATACCTTTAATAACTCTTTCTTTATCTCTTTAAACGCTATATCTTCATCCAATACATTATACATACTTTTTATACCACTCTTTAAATATATTGCTTTTCTTGCTAATGCCAAATATTTAAATATAATTTCTTGATTAATCAATTCAATTCGTTGAATTTCAGTATTCAATAAAATAATATCTTCCGCTCTTAAAAACCTTCCATTAAAACAAAAAAATCTACCATCTTCACCTCGTTGAGCTGATGATATAGCATCATTATGATCCATATATAATATTTTTGTTAAAAATCTAAACTCCCTTACTCTATTTATCATATTAAAAACTGCCACTTTTCTATTTTCTTCAATCTTTTTACTAACACTATAGAAATCTCTTACCCAATTAACACCTATTGCACATACACTTCCAACTAAAGCGGGAAGAATTATATACACTATAGCCATAATATCCACTATTGCTTCACTCCCTTATTTAATACACTCTCTTTATATATTTTAATAATCCAAATTTTACGCCCATCATAGCAAAACCTTTTTATTTTTACAAGTTTATGCTATCAATGGAACAAACTTGTATTTTTTACGACTTTTTGCTATGTCAGCCCCTATATCAAAACTAGGTCCTTACATAAAATTAAAAGGCCGATGAAACCAATTAAATACTAGTTTCATCGACCTTTTGAGCAACACATTTTGTCCTATAACCCCATCTTGACATATATTTCTTATGCTTTTAATCAGCTTCTACGGTCACCATTTGACCCGTCCGCAAAGAAGTAAAGACGACTCGTTTTGCCCGCAACTGATACGTTCGTCCTGGTCGTTCACAGCCATACAGCGCATCACCTACTAAAGGATGCCCCAAATGAGCCATGGCAACGCGAATTTGATGGGTTTTACCCGTATACAACCGCACATCCACTTTAGTCACTAACTTATCAGCATCAACCGCTGATAATTGGGCTAATTCTTCACTATTCACTCGTCTTAATGTTGCCCCCTCATCTATATAGAGCCCCAAAGCATTATAAGCGGTCCGTGTCATTTTACCATCCTCACGCACTTCATAATGAATACCGTCTTCACTCCGTCCCATAGGAAGTTCCACGATATTGACCCCTTCTAAACGGCCTTGCACGGTTGTCGTATACCATTTTTCAAAGCGTTGCTCTTCAATCTGCTTCTGATAAAAGCTCTGCGCTAAACCACTCTTCGCTACAATAATACAACCTGAGGTATCGCGATCCAAACGATTTAAAAAGCGTACTTTACGCTTAATACCATTAGCTTTAAAATACTGTGCCACCCCATTAGCCAAAGATACTTGCCCTTTAGAGTTCACCGTAATGCCTACGGGCTTATCTAAAATAAGTAAATCCTCATCTTCATATAAAATAGTCAACGCCACTTCTATAGGCTCATAGTCTAGTTTTTCTTTTGGCATCTGTAACCGAAGTTCGTCACTCAAAGCCACTGCCGCCTTTGGATTTGTTTTTTTACCATTTAACAAGACTAATTTTTCCTGAAACAACTGCTTCATCACAGACCGCGACATATGTTTTGCATCTAACCATTCGCCTACCGTTGTAATACCAGCAGCCACTTCTTCCGGCATTAATAAAAAATTTACATCATCAGAGCGCCAAGTTTTACGTGCCATACAACACCTCCTCGTCCCGTAGCTTCTTTTATATAATAGTGCGTCCCTTCAACGAATGAAGGTAACGCCTAAACTATACGCTTATTCCCATACAACACTATTCGGTAAATATTGTAAAAACTCACTTGCTTTACAAGGCTTCCCACGATCATTGGTCGATGCATAGGAAATAAATAAACGCTGTTTAGCGCGCGTAATCGCTACATAAAATAATCGTTGTTCTTCTGAACGTTTCCCTTCTTTTAGCGCTAAAAAGCTAGGGAATACGCCTTCCCGCAGACCAGCTAAAAAGACGTAATCAAATTCACTGCCCTTAGCTTGATGTACCGTAATGATAGGAATGCGGTCATTATTTTTCAACCGTTGATCCGGTTCACCAGCCGTCAAAGCGGCTTGTTCCAACATGCGTTGTAAATATTCACGACCAGCTAAGTGGCTATCTTGCCCTTCTAACTCTACCATAAGGCGATATAAATCACGAATATACTCAACGCGCTCATGTTCTCGTCGCTCAGTATAATACGCCAAAACGCCCATATCTTTCATAATATAAGCCAATAGGGCTGACGGTTTATCCGTTACAATTTTACGCCGCAACGTAGCCATTTGTGAAGCCATAGTAGCAAAAGCATTTTTAAAATTACTAATCAAGGCTCTACGTTGATCAGCGGTGGGCTCAATATTCTTTTCAATCGCATACAACAATAATCGTGCTGTAGCGCGAATATCATCCATAGCATTGTGCGTAGGCGTGTAGTTAATAGGAAACGTTTCACTTAAAAATCCTAATTTATGATTGGCTAAGCGCGGATAAAACCGGCGATATATATCTAAGGTATCATAGACGCCTGCAAATTGCGGGTCTCCTAAATTGTGACGATGTAGTTCACTCGTAAAAATGCTAATATCATAGTTTACATTATGCCCCACAATAATAGCACCCTTGGTAAATTCTTTAAACTCAGCTAACACAGTGGCTGCGTCTTCACCATGGTCAGCTAAATAGGCATCGCTAAATCCATGAACCAACTCCGAATCACCAACGGGCTTACTAGGCCGAATAAAGCGTTCAAAGACGGCTCCTTCTGAGCCATCAGGCTTCAATTTAAAGGCTGCAATCTGAATAATTTCGTCCTTAGTCGTATCTGTGCCCGTGCTTTCCACATCATACACAATAATATTACCCGCTGCTAAACCTTTTATAAGTCCATCGTAAGGCTCGCTTTCAAAAATCTGCATATCTAAAAAGTCAGTCAATCGAAGGCCCATAGTGCGCACTGTTTCGCTTTCAATCTGCTGAATCCGAGCCTCCCCAATCCCTTTTACATAGCGCTTGATTAAACGCTTAGCACTTAGGGCATCATGAGGGTTTAAAAGCAATTTAAAATAGGCCATCACATCTTTGATTTCTTGACGTCGGAAGAATTTATATTCATCGATAATCATAAATTGTCGTTGCTCCGCAGGGGGCAAATTATCATTACAACGACTAAATAAAGCACTCAAATACTGAGCTTGTTTATTACTACGCACCAAGACACCAATATTTGCCTCTTTAGGTAAGGTTTGAATCATATCGAAAATATAAGCCCCTTCTTTCCACTCCGTAGGTGCCTTATGGACGATAATGGGTTCCCCTTCTTCTTTAGTCGCTGCAAAAGGTGGCTTTTCATAAAACTCATTAATCAAGCGAGGAAACATGCGTTGCAATACGGCAAAAGAAACATCAAAAAGCTGTCGATTGGCTCTATAATTTTCATAAAACACAATGACTTCTGGCTGAAATTCTTGTTTATAGGCAGCCAATAAGCGCTCTGGATTAGACCCGCGCCACTCGTAAATCGTTTGAAAATAATCACCACAAAGCAAAATGTGATTGCCCTGCCAAAGCAGTTTCATCACTTCTGCTTCTAAATCACTAGTATCTTGCATTTCGTCAACAGAAATATACGAATAGCGACTGCGCCACCGTTCACGAATCGATTCTTCTTGAAATAAACGATGAACCTGTGTAATTAGATCCGTGAAATCTACACCATGCACATTAGCTAACGCTTCTTCATAGGCTATTAACGTTTTATAGCCCGTTTCACGAAAATCGGCCAACGTACTCATCGTAAGGCCATTAAAAAATCGTTCCATCGTGTCCCGTTGCTCTAAGAACAAACGATCAATGGTATGGCGATAATCGTCAGCTGGTGTATCTGTATACATACCCCATAATGACCGATATTCCTTCACATGGCTAATTAGATTCATAAACACCGGTTCCCGCATGCCTATGGGGAGCCAAGGGGCTAATAATTCCTGACAATCGACTTCGTCATAAATAGACATATCCATATACAGCGTGTCATTGCGCTTACTTTCCTCTTGTAGCACTTTATAACAAAAGCTGTGAAAGGTACTAACCTCCACAGCTTTAGCCACTGACCCCGCCATGGTTAAAATGCGTTCTTTCATTTCACGGCACGCCTTATTCGTAAAGGTCATGCAGAGAATTTCATCGCCTTTTGCCGCTCCACTTTGTAAAATGTGAGCTACCCGGTGAGCCAAGGTATTCGTTTTTCCAGTGCCAGCTGAGGCCAATAACAGTATATTCTTGTCCAACGTTGTCACTACACGCTGTTGGGCTTCGTTTAACTGCGACATGGTCTCTTAGCCTCCTTACATACTATGCATAAGAGCCACCACAATGACAGGGATTGGCCCTAATACTGCTGTTAAAAACCACATGAGCACTGTCATATCCACAGGGATATGGAAGAAATTATTACAAATATAAAACGCAGCATAGCCTAAAATTAAATTTAAGCCTACCTTTTTTACGGTATAAAATGCCACTTTAAAAATCGTATAAATAACGACGACAGCAACGACGGCTGTTACTATTAAATCCATCTAAAAGCCTCACATTTCTCGGCGGTTCATAACAGCTCCGCCGATAGTTAACTCATCTGCATATTCAATGTCTCCACCTACCGGTACACCACGAGCAATGCGCGTCACTTTTATACCAATAGGCTTCAGCAACCGTGCCAAATACAACGCCGTTGCTTCCCCTTCAGGGTCAGGATCAGTCGCTAAAATGACTTCAGTCACCGTTTCATCCCGCAAGCGGTCTAATAATTCTTTAATGCGAATATCTTCTACGCCAATACCTTCCAGTGGCGATAGGGCCCCTTCGAGCACATGATATACCCCTTTATAATCACCACTGCGCTCAATAGCAATCACATCTCGCGACGTTTCCACTACACAAATTATGCTGTGGTCACGATTCTCATTGGCACAGTATTCACAAGGATCTTGAGCCGATAAGTTAAAACAAATGGAACAACGCTTAGTGGCCTCTTTAGCTTGTACAATGGTATCTACGAGCGCATCCACGTCTTCCTTCGGAAGCTCCACTAAATGATACGCTAAGCGTCGCGCCGATTTAGCGCCAATGCCAGGCAAACGGCGCAATTCTTCTACTAACCGTTCTAACGGATTGGCCATTTTAGAACAACCCTGGTAATTTCATGCCGCCAGTTACTTTACTCATTTCTTGAGCCATCATGTCGTCAACTTTTTGACCAGCTGCATTAACGGCGGATAATACTAAGTCTTCTAACATTTCCATATCCTCTGTATCTACTACAGATGGATCGATTTTAACAGATTGTACGATTTTTTCACCATTCATTACGATAGTAACGGCACCGCCACCAACAGAGGCATCTACCGTCTTAGTTTTTAATTCTTCCTGCATTTTCTGCATGTCTGCTTGCATTTTCTGTACTTTTTTCATCATACCTTGCATATTGCCCATATTTGGCATACCTTTACCGAACATTATTGTTCCTCCTTCAATTCATACACATTAATCGATTACATATCGTCATCTTCATCATCAGGCACAACTTCTACATAAATATCATTACCTTCAGCCGCGGCATGTGCTAATGCCCCTAGTAACAAAGGATTTTCCAGTTCTTCAGGACGACAATGATTAGGATCCCATTTAGGGAGTTTCTGTAAGTCCGTGGCTGTTAGGGTCTTTTTTTTTTCACCTGATGCCATTTGCGCATCATCAACCATAGGTGTTGCCTGCGTAGCTCCAAAGTCATCCACAGCAAGCTCTGCCGATTCATATTCATCGATTGGTGGCGGTGGTGTTTCAAAATCACCAGCACCAAAATCGTCAACTACAGGCGTCGCCGCCTTAGTCCCCTCAACAGGTTGTACCGTAGAGGTAGGCCCCGTCACCGCTGGCGTAGCGCCAAAATCATCAATACTATCTGACATAGCCTTTGGTGGCGTCACCTTAGGCATTGTACTCTGTTGAGTCACCGGTTGTGGCGCGATACTCTGCTGAAGAGGCGGTTCCTGAGTAACACTTTGATTGGCTACGCCAGTAGCCACATTCTTCGCAGCCTGCCAATACTCTTTTGCCTCTGGTTCCGTCTTACTAAATAACTGCACCCGCGCTGGATATCCTAACGCTTGATGCACACTTTGTTCAACTTCATATAGTCGCTCAGGATGGCCTGCAATCGCTACCAAAGGGGCCTGAGAAAACAAAAATACAATTCGACTTTCATCAGCATAGATAAGTTCTGCATTTTTATAAAAGCCACTCACTAAATTCCAGGAACGACTAGATGCATAATTTAACATATCCGATTTTATTTTACCATATGTTTTAGGATTTATGATACGTTCTCCTAAAACTACGTCTTTATCTTCTACCGAAGACATAGGCTCATGACCATGTTTTTGCGTAGCCATGCCTGATTGAACTCCCACCTTGGCTGTTTCAATAGCCGACAAAGCGGAACTAGACGTACTTGAACTAGCTCCTCGTTTTGGCGGCCTAGCCCCTGGCGGAGTCATACCCGGCCTAGTACTACTAGGTGGCACAGCGCCTACGGCTCCACTACCTGGGGGCTTCATGCCTACGGCCATACCCGTCGCCGCACTGGCACCATTAAGACTAGCCGTTATACTCGGTTCTACTACACCACCTGCCATAGGGGATACAGGGGCAGCCATCATAACCGGCGGTTGACTTTCCAATTGCGCTAACCGAGCACTCCACTGATTATCGGCCGAATCTAATCGACTTTCTACAGCAGCCAAGCGCTCAATCACATCTTCTTCGCTTACTTGTACGCGCGCGCAAATGCCAAGTAAACCCATTTCAATAACAATGCGTGGATTATCGACTCGTTTCGCATCATTTAAAATCTGCTGCAATTCTTTAACATAATAATTTAAATCATCCACCGAAAAAGCGGCCGCTTGTGCACTAAATTGTGCTTTAAACGGAGCATATAAGGCTAATTCTTCCGCTGTAGGCAATACTTTTTCAATCACTAACGCTCTTACATGTTGAATGAGGGCTTCAATAATTTGTTTGCTATCGCGACCTTCACTAAGGGCTTTTTTACAAGCCACTAACACCGATGCGCCATCACCTTGTCGCAAATAATCTAAAAATGTCATAATCCATTCTTTACCAACTAGACCAATCATGGATTCTACCGTTTCAGACGTAATCATATCTGTAGCCATGCCTGAGCATTGATCAAGAATACTCAGCGCATCACGGAGACCACCATCTGCATGAATGGCGATTAATTGCGCTGCTTCAGGCGCTAAGGAAATCTGACTTTCCGCCGCCACATGCAGTAAATGTTCCGCAATGTCATCCGCCGTAATACGACGGAATGTATAGCGCTGACAACGCGATAAAATCGTTACCGGCAATTTATCCACTTCAGTAGTGGCAAAGATAAACATAATATGAGGTGGTGGTTCTTCAATCGTCTTAAGTAAGGCATTCCACGCTTCATTCGTCAACATATGCGCTTCGTCAATGATGAAAATCTTCTTACGCCCTTCGACAGGCAAAAATTTAACACTTTCACGCAAAGAGCGAATTTCATCAATCCCACGATTAGAGGCTGCGTCAATCTCTAACACGTCCATCGACTGACCGCTTAAGATCTGCTTACAAGAAGTACATTCATTACAAGGATGATCCGTAGGTCCTTTTTCACAGTTAATAGCCCTTGCAAAAATCTTAGCCACACTGGTTTTGCCCGTTCCTCGGGGCCCTGAAAAAAGATAAGCATGAGCTACTTTATCTTCACGAATTGCGCGCATCAAGGTTTCACTCACTTGCTTTTGTCCTACCACATCAGTAAACGTCTGGGGGCGCCATTTCCGATACAAAGCTACATAACTCATCACGGACCTCCTTTCTTGCTTATTTCCTATCCAATCCATTGCTCCAGCTAGCAAAAAAAGCCGCTGCAACACTCGATTATGACAGCCTCATAGGTTCCCTCGTGGCACATGAAAGTAACCGCTTAGTGCTGCTATCTCTCGATCCTGACACGATTCACAGGCTTCCATTGCACGAGCCCCACAAGACTGCCATAATCCAGTCCTGCATTACGGCTAGCTATATTATTATATACTAATAAAGGGGAAAAGACAAGTTTGCGAATAATGTATACATACAAAATGTATATACGTCACTCTTTCTATATAGTATAATGTCTATAGATTTATATTCTATAGATATTATTTTTCGTTATGTTATGAAAGGAATGTAGTATGGACGCGTTCAACTCTCTCATCGGGACCGTAACCGGCTTTCTCTGGGATTATATTATCATCATCTACCTAGTAGCCGCTGGTTTTTGGTTCTCCTTCTCCACTGGATTTATTCAAATTCGCTATCTTAAAGAAATGGTTCGCCTATTAGGTGAAGGGGTTGGTACTAAAACTAATGGTAATCGTATTTCCTCTTTCCAGGCCTTCTGCGTTAGCTCTGCCTCCCGTGTAGGGGTTGGTAATATTGCCGGTATTGCCATCGCCGTTGTGCTAGGTGGCCCAGGGGCTGTTTTCTGGATGTGGTTTATTGCCTTTTTAGGCGCTGCTACCGGCTTTGTGGAAAGTACGTTAGCCCAAATCTATAAAGTACCTTCTAAAAAAGGTGGTTTCCACGGTGGGCCTGCCTATTATATCAAACTAGGCCTTAAAAGCCCTGTATTCGCCTTTATCTTTGCCGTATTAATCAGTGTTACCTATGGTCTTATTTACAACTCCGTACAAGCTAACACTTTAGCTAATGCTCTGCAAACCGTACAAATTGACCCACAACATACAGCCATCGCCGTTACTGTTTTAACAGCCCTTGTTATCTTCGGTGGTATTGCTCGCGTAGCACGTCTTAGCGAATGGCTTGTCCCTCTTATGGCGGGTGTATATATTTTAACAGCCCTCTACATTGTGCTTGTAAATATTACCGAATTACCAAATGTATTCTATGCTATTTTCACAAAAGCCTTTACCTTTGATGCTGCTTCTGGTGGTTTCTTCGGAGCCGCTATCATGAATGGTATTAAACGTGGCTTATTCTCCAACGAAGCCGGTGAAGGGTCTGTACCAAATGCAGCGGCTACCGCTGATGTAAGCCACCCAGTAAAACAAGGCCTTATTCAAAGCTTTGGGGTATTCGTTGATACGTTCTTAGTTTGTACAGCGTCCGCTTTTATCGTACTTGTATCGGGCAATTATGAAGGCTCTGGCCTAACTGGTATTGCCCTTGTGCAACATGATTTGGCTATGCAATTGGGCGATTGGGCCCCTGGTGTGATGGCTATCTTCATTTTCATGTTCGCCTTTTCTTCCATCGTAGGGAATTACTACTATGGCGAAATTAATATTGCTCATTTGACAAAAAACTCGTTATATCTCAATATTTTCCGTATTTTCGTAGTTATTATGGTCTACTTTGGTTCCATTGCTTCCTTAAACCTAGTATGGAATCTAGCTGATTTATTCATGGCTTTCATGGTACTTACCAATCTAACAGCTATCCTCTTATTAGCGAAACAAAGCAAAGTGGCTATGGTGGACTACTTTAAACAGAAAAAAGCAGGTATTGTTGAACCTACTTTTGATCGCAGTACCTTGCCTAATCAGGACGGTATCGTGTGGTGGCATAAAGATGCTAAACATGAAGATGCGTGAGTGTAAAAGCGTATAGTTAGAATTAAAAGATAGTCACTCTTTTTTTATTTCCAGCTTATTAACTATACAACTTTATGAGGGTAGAAAGAGAAGGTCGTACAGAAGCAGTAGCGCTCTATTTCCGCATTTTATTATACGCACTTTTTTATATCTATCATTTAATTTATTGATATTTGTTTTTAGGCCCTTTTTTATAATTTTCCGATATTTCTTTAAATTATCCGAAATTTAATCAAAATATATCTTATACCCAGTATAAAATAATTTTATATACAAGTATATTATTCAAGCTAGCAAATCATAATTGTTCTTAAAAATCAATTTATCAGTATTAGAAATTAATAAAAATAATTGGTAAGCAAAAATTATATATCGCCCTAAAACCATGATGAACACTCACTTTGTCAGCTCCTCCCCCTATTGCTATTTACTGCTTACAGGGCTATAATGAGCCCATAAGATAATTCATTTGCAATAATTGCAAGGAACAATGAGAAGCAGAGGAAGTAACTAAAGCGTACAACTGAGGATACGCTTTGCAGTGAGGAGGAGCTTATTATGATGAATCTTATGAAGTGCATTAAAAATATGGCCAGTAAAAGAATGGTGCTAGGTCTTACGGCGAGTCTATTAATCGCCGGTTTACTAACAGGTTGTAGTAGTAGCGCTAGTACCTCTACGTCAACCAATACAGCCTCTACTGAAAAAGTATTACGCGTAGGTACAGAAACAACGTTTGCACCTTACGAATTTAAAGACGGGAAAAAATATGTAGGCTTTGACATCGATTTGATGGAAGCGATTGCTAAGAAAATTGGCTATAAAATGGAATTAAAGAGCGTAGATTTTGATGAACTCATTCCATCCCTAGAAAATAATGATATTGATATGATTGCTGCCGGTATTAATCCTACCGACGAACGTTCTAAAATTGTCATCTTTTCAGAACCTTATTTCAAAGATAATGGTTTCATCACTGTTGTCCGCAAAGAAGACGATAGCATCCATAATATGCATGATTTAGCAGACAAAAAAGTCATCACTCAAAGTGGCACTATTTCAACAGACATGGCTAAACATATTCCTGGCGCTACCGTACAAGAAATGAAAAATAACGAAGATGCCTTCAAAGCCTTACAACAAGGTGATGCTGACGCCGTTATCATCGATACAGTAGTCGCTATGTATTACTTAAAACAAGATGCCTATCAAGATCTTCGCTTAGCCGGTGAACCTACCGATGCACGTGGCACTGTATGGGCATTCCGTCAAAACGATACGGCTTTACGTGACAAAATCAACCAAGCCTTAGATGAATTAAAAGCAGACGGTACCTATAAAACCATTTACGAAAAATGGTTTGGCCCTTCAGAAAACTAATATCGATTACCCTAACCTACTAGATTCTAACCAGAAAAACAAAACTTAAAGGAAATCAGAGCTTACAATAAATGAGTCTAGCTTATGTAAATATACATGGGCTAGGCTCATTTTTTCTACATTCTACCTTTCACCTATTCAATAGATATTGAATAGGCATTAAATAGACATTACATAAGACATTGAATAGATATACAAAAATATTTTTATTTTATTGATATTTATACAAAAAAGGGCTATAATATGCTTATACTTAATTTTGAATTCACCTAGTATGTAGATAGGGGAGGCTATTATGTTTAACAGTTTAAAAAAATTTGCAAGCAAAAAAGTAGTGGTAACACTAACAGCGGCCCTTTTAACGGCCGGTTTAATCGCTGGTTGTGGCAGTAGCACGGGTAGCGATTCACAAGAAAAAGTTCTCAAAGTAGGGGCTGAAACAACATTCCCACCATTCGAATTTACGGAAGGGGATAAATATGTAGGCTTCGATATTGATTTAGCCGATGCCGTAGCTAAGAAAATGGGCTACAAAATGGAATTCAAGAGCATGGGCTTTGATGCCTTAATCCCAGCTTTACAAAGTAAAGACATCGACATGATTGCTTCTGGCTTGAGCGCTACACCAGAACGTGAAAAGGCAGTATTATTCAGTAATCCATATTTTGACAAAGGTGGCTTCGTAGCTATCGTTAAAAAAAGTGATACTGCTACTAGCATGAATGATTTAGCAGGTAAACGTATTGTAGTACAAATTGGTAGCGTAGCCTTAGATGTAGCTGAAAAGATTCCAAATGCACAAATTAAATCGGTAGACAGCAACTCTCAATTATTCAACGAATTAAATGCTGGCACAGCTGATGCTATTGTCCTTGATAATGCAGTAGCCCTTTATTACTTAAAACAAGGGGCCGATGCTGATGCTAAAATCATTGGTGAACCAGTAGATCCAGAACCATTCGTATGGGCCTTCCGCAAAGACGACAAACAGCTAAAAGAACAGGCTGATAAAGCGTTGGAAGAATTAAAAGCAGATGGTACTTACGACAAAATCTATGAAAAATGGTTTGGCGCTGCTAAAAAATAAGACGTTCCTTGACAATCTAAGCTGTGGCTTACACTATGAATACCACACAAAAAAGGCCCCTGGGGGCCTTTTTTCTTATTTATTTACATTTTTCTTATTTACTTATCTCTTATATAAATACAACGATACATACTAGATAATGCTAAATAATACAACTATACATTTTAAATACAGCCATACTCCCTATTATTGAATGGCCTGTGCAATATCATCAAGCATCAAAGCGGTAGATTCTAAACCGCCACCAGATAAGTACCAAAGGCCTGGATCCACATAAATAATATGTTCGGTTTGCGCCGCTTTTGTCTGATTAATCAAAGGCGTATTCATAACATCTTTTGCCGAACCACCTTGGCCAATAGCATTATCTCGGTCAATCACAATCATAAAATCAGGATTTTTTTCAGCTAAAAATTCAAAGGAAGCTCGTTGCCCATGAAGGGTTTCTTTCCCTTCAGTAGGTACTGGTAAGATGGATTTAGCCCCCACCGTATCAAAGGCAAGGCCATAACGTGTGCCAGGACCAAATACGCTCAATTTACCGCCACTTACCATGACAACAACCCCTTGTTTGTCACTATCAGCTGTATCTTTTTTCAAATTATCAATACGATTTTGTAGACTAAGTAAGGCTTCGTCAGCTTCTTTTTCTTTGTTAAAAATTTGACCGATGATTTTCACATTATGTTGCACTGAATCCCAATAATGGGCCATATCAAGCCCTAAATTAATAGTTGGTGCAATAGCGGCCAGCTCTTTATAGGATTCTTCTTGGCGGCCATTAATAATGATTAAATCTGGCTTTAACTGGCTAATCTTTTCAAAATTAACTGCTTTTAGATTACCTACGCTAGTATACGTTTTAGTATCTTTATACTTATCTAAATAAGCAGGCATTAAATCGTTAGGAATGCCCACCACATGGCTCTCTAAATCTAACCGATCCATCGTATCTAAGGTCGCTAAATCAAGCACGACTACCCGCTTAGGATTTACAGGCACCGTAGTATCGCCTGATTTATGATGAATCGTTATGGTCGCTCCCGAATCCGCCGTACTATTTGAGGCACTATCATTACCACAACCGGCTAATAACCCCAACGCCAGCGTAAAAACAGCTAACGCCACATACTTCAACAATTTACTCATACTCTTACGTCCTTTCTTCATACCTTTGAATTACACCGTTATTATATCACCATATAGGACAAATGATTACTGAAAATATTCACATAGTCTCTTATCATTTATATTGGTAACTCGTATATCCATATCGTAAATATTACGCAACATGTCTTCATTAATAATGACCCCTGTATCTCCCTGTTCTACCAACTGACCTTGCTTAATCGCAATGATTTCATCCGAGTAAAAGGAGGCAAAATTAATATCATGAATAACGATAACAACAGTTTTCCCCAATTGATCGACCATTTGCCGTAAAGCCTTCATAATCTGCACGGAATGTTTCATATCTAAATTATTTAACGGCTCATCTAGTAGCACATAATCTGTATCTTGTGCCAACGTCATAGCAATAAAAGCACGCTGTCTTTCACCACCACTAAGTTGATCTATAAAGCGATCCGCCATGGCTTCTAACTGTAAATATTGAATAGCCCCTTCAATCTTAGCTTCATCCTCTTTTGTCAAACGGCCTTGTGAATAAGGAAATCGCCCAAAAGCTATCAATTCCCGCACCGTTAAGCGCACATTAACAGCATTGCTTTGCCGTAAAAAGGAAATACGCTTAGCCAATGCTTGGCGGTCATAAGCCGTAATCGGCCTATCATCAAGCCGTACCTCTCCCCCTGTTTGTGGCGAAAGTTGTGTAATAACGCCTAGCAAGGTACTTTTACCAGCCCCATTAGGGCCAATAATGGAAACCAATCGTCCCGGTTGGAAGGTAACAGATACGTCCTGTAATACAGTCTTATCACGATATGCTTTAGTTATATGTGTCAACGTTAGCATGATTTACCCTCCTTCAATAATAAATATAAGAAATACGAACCACCAATGCCGTTAATAATGACCGTCAAATTGGTTGCAAAATCGAGCGCATGCTCTACAACTACAAGCCCCAGTAATAAAGCAACCCAACTGATTAAGACCGTGCCAACTATAAGAATGCTATGTCGATAGGTAGCCAATAGCTGATACGCTACATTTACGACTAATAATCCCAAAAAAGTAATGGGCCCTACTAGAGCCGTAGCCACCGCTACTAACAAAGCAATTACCCGAAGCACACGCTTTTGTAAACGAGCTGTATCAATCCCTAAATTATGTGCATTTTCACGACCTAGCACAAATACATCCAGCTCGCGCCGTAAAGGCCAACCATATATAATCGCAACCACCGTCAATACAGCAGCTAGGCCCAATAAATTCGTAGGAATCAAATTAAAACTAGCAAACATTTTATTTTGCAATACATAAAATTGATCGGGATCTAATAAAAGCATAAAAAAGGAAAAGGCACTGCGAAATAACATGCCACAAACTACACCAGCCAATAAAATAAAGTAAATATATGATTGCTCACGCTGAAATAGAAACCGAAATAATAGTTCCGCAAAGACCACCATTAAAGCTACATTGAGCAGAAAATAATAACTTTCATCTAAAAAGCCGGTAACCGTACTGCCAAAAATAAACAATACGCCACCTTGAATGAGTAAATATAGGGAGTCAAAGCCTATAATAGATGGCGTTAAAATACGATTATGGGTTATTGTTTGAAACAAAATAGAACTTACGGCCACGCCAAAGCCCGCTAAAAGCACAGCGACTACTTTTTCTAAACGTCGTGGCAAGGCATACGCCATTTGAGCAGTTGACATGTTAATCATCAAATAGGCCCCTAAAGCGAGAATAAAAAGACCTATTAAAAGAAGCAACCGCCTTTGATTAGTAGCCATGTTGCTTCCTCCTTACTAAAAATGTTAAGAATAAAATACTACCAATAACGCCAATAACAAGACTGACCGATACCTCATAAGGATAAATAATAAGCCGGCCTACAATATCACAAGCAAGAACGAATAAAGCACCTATAATCGCTACATAGGGCAAATTGGCTCGTATATTATCACCGCGCCACATAGTCACTAAATTGGGAATAATTAAACCAATAAAGGAAATTTCACCTACCGTCAGCACTACTGTCGCTGTGGAAATGGCCACTAAGGTAAGCCCTAAGCGCTTAACGGCTTGATAATTAAGGCCCAAGCTATGAGCAAAGGATTCACCAAACCCTGCTATCGTCAGTTTATGCGCATACAAATAAGTAACAATAATAACGACAACCCCTAAATATAAGAGTTCATAGCGACCTTTTAAGACCCCCGAAAAATCACCATAAATCCAAGCATTTAAGCTTTGCACCAAATCATATTTATAGGCAATAAACGTAGTCATCGCCGAAATAACTCGGCCAAACATGATGCCCAGTAGCGGAATAAAGAGCGCATCTTTGTACACCACTCGATCGAGCATAGTCATAAATAACCACGCTCCACCTAAGGCAAACACAAAGGCAATTGCTACCTTAGCCCAAATGGCGGTAGCACCTACAAACACCATAGCCACTAAAAGGCCTAAACTAGCTGCTTCAATCGTTCCTGATGTGGAAGGGGCCGCAAATTTATTTTGTGAAAGTTGCTGCATTATCAAACCCGCTATAGACATGGTAGCGCCCGTTATTAATACGGCTATAAGCCTTGGTATACGGCTTTGAACCAAGATTTGTAACTGTTCACTTGTTAACGTTTGCCACGAAATATCGGCCACGCCTACTAATAAAGAGACGATGGCCGCTATGATTAATAAGAGAATATATTTCCACATAGACGCCACCTCCTTATCCTTCTATGCTGCTACCTGTGTATGGCAAAACTAGAAATTATAACTTAAGGATACCCAATAGTTACGGCCTGACAAGTAGGTACCATTGGTGCTCTTGCCAGCGCTGTAATACAAGTTATATTCTGTACCATTTACCCACGCCGTCTTATCAAAGTCTTTGTCAAAGATATTATTAATTTGAGCCGTTAACGTAAGGCCATGATCAAATTTATAGCTACCACCTAAATAAAATACAGAATACGGTTTGTAATATAAGCCAAGGGCTGATACCACCCGATTATCCGCATTGCTTGTATATCGAGCCATGCCATTGCGGTATTCCATACCAAACCAAACGTTAGCCCGGTCATTCGCATCCCAATCTACTTTAGCATTTACCATATGTTTTGGTGTAGCCGTCAACGGATAGCCTTCACTTTCACCGCTCGTAATTTTACTGGATGTGTACGTGTAATTCGCATTGAAATGTACGGTAGCACTTAATGGCACGCGAATCCCCATTTCTACACCATGGGCCTTACCGCCGTCAATATTTTGATATATATTGCTATACGCATCTAACTCTTCCGTTGTAATTTTGTTCTTATACGTAGTATCGAAGACCGTAATATTCCCCCGTAAGCCAGATGGATCGCTATAATATACACCGATTTCCTTATTCACGCTCTTTTCTGGTTTCAAATTAGGATTCCCATAAACGGAAATAATATTCCCTGTCTGATAGCCCCCAGAATACGATACGATGCCATTTTGCACCTGTGCTAAGGTTGGTACGCGGAAGCCCGTACTTACGCCACCTTTAACAGTCCATTTATCAGTAGCTTTATACACTAAATAACCACGAGGCGTGAAATAATCTTCAAATTTATCAGGATGTTCGTAACGTACACCATATGTAAAATCAAGTTTAGGGATTAAGCTCCACATATCTTCCGCAAATAATGCCCAGGTGTCATTTTCTAAAACACCTAGTTTTGGCGTAATCGTTTTACCATAACGGCCCCCAGTTTTTAATAAAGCATCATCTAATTCTTCATGCCAATAACGAAGGCCGAAATTAGCATGGTGATTTTTCCACTTGGTCACTTCCAACTTAGTTTCCCCAATGTAGTTACTATCTTTCATAGTTCGTTCCCCTGAGGAAGGGTCATATTGGTTTAACGAATACCCATGCATAACGGTGCTATTGTAGCTTAAAGTAGTGTTCCAAATCCCATAGGATTTAATATTTTCAGCACCGAATACCACTTTTTCACGGTCAAAGCGATACCCCATATTGGCCGTACCATTCATGCTTTGATCTACACGGGAGAAGTCTAAATCTAAGGAATAAGTATTATTTTGCGTTGGCGTCCATACTAATTTACCGCCCAAACTGGAGTTCTTCAATTTAGAAGGCGTGCGCATGCCACCCCGTACGACATCACCATTTTCATCTGTTGAGGCTTGGCGAAAAATATAACTACCACGAAGTTCTAAGCCCACTTTATCCGCCTGAATCGGACCGCGAATGCTCCCTGAAATACGATTAGTATCACCACGGCCTTTATCGGTTTCAAACGTATGGTCCACACTAATATTCCCATGCACTTCATTTGTAATCTTCTTAGTAATAATATTAATGGCTCCGCCCATAGCATCTGAACCGTATAAGGTAGACATAGGCCCTTTAACAACTTCAATACGCTCAATGCTATTAGCTGGCGGAATAAAACTATATACTTGCTGGTAGAAACCATTAGGCCCAATATCTTGTGAGGAGGCCCCATTCACAGGTACTCCATCTACCATAATCAAAGTGTATTTTTCATCCATACCGCGGATACTTACACCAGCAGCACCCATGCGTCCCGTTGAAGCTCTTACATCAACCCCTTCTACATCAGATAGTAAACCTGCAAAATCTGTATAGCCTTTACGAGCAATTTCTTCTTTAGAAATAACCGTAATATCGGCTGGCGCATCTTTAACTAATTGTGAAAACCCTGCCGCCGTAACAGATATGGGCTCAATATGTACTACTTTTTGACTTTGTTTAGCACTCACTGCGGTCTCATTCGTTGCACTGTCAGTATCGGCGGTAGCCGCATAGACTGGCAATGATAGAAACGTTAACACACTGGCTGTTAACATGATTTGCTCTATTTGCTTCTTACTCATCAGAACCTCCACAATCAAACAATTCACACGATTACATGTAAAACCAATGGTATCGATTACGCCGAAATGTCTATTATCAATACTCGTGCACTAGTTCCCAACAAACACTTAATTGAAATCAATTATCGATTACATGAATTTAACGATGTGAGTATACTCCTCTAAAGGAGCAAATTCAACCTCTTTACATCAATATTTATACAATTTTCATATACTATTTTTGCAAGCTCCATCCAGATTTCAGCCCCAAAACAACCATATTCTAGTCATACAGTTTTTCATATTTCCACCGTATTATTACCATACATAAATTCTCTTCGGCAGGTAATTTTCCCTTATACTTTCTGTATATTCTTATAATTTTGATAATCTGTTATATCAAATTTAATTTCATGAAGATTTTATAATCACTAAAATGCATACTAACGCCTAACTCCATTCAGACAAGGCTTACATTCATTAAATATACTAAGTCTTTGAATAGTTCTGTATTTCCTTTTCCCTAACTAATCAAATAACCATCTTCAGTCTATTTGATAATTAGTTTTAAATAAAAGATAATTTATTGCGAACAAAAGAAATTCATTGCAAATAAAAACCGACCACCTTACTATTAGTACTTTTACAACTAACAGTAAAGGGTCGGTTCTCCCTATGATCCGTTCTATATATTCAGTTCTACATATAATTAGTTATATCTTCTTAATTGCCATTACTTATGTCGTCTTAATTACCAATTACTTATGACAGCTTAATTATAATTGGTCATATCTTCTGAATTATGCTTGGCTAATCACCTTATTCGGGCATCAACACCGCTTCATGTAAGCGGAACGAATATATATAACAAGCTTTTACCGGCAAGCCAGTTAATCGCTCCAACGCTTTACTATATATGCGCAATTGCACACCATACCGCTTTATCAAGGCCTCCCCATCAGAAACACGGTCTGTTTTATAATCCACTAAGACCCATTGATTATCTTCTAAAAAGGCCGTATCAATAATCCCTTGCAAGAATAGCTTTTCACCAGGTTCAACCTCTGGATATACTTCATGGCCTTCAATAAGCATACTAAATGGCCATTCTCTAGCTACTTGAGGCGAAGCCAAGAGCCGTTTACCTAAATCAGACGTAAAGAAACGATGCAAAGCCCGCTCATTAAGTACTCGTCGTTCTTCCGCAGTGAAATACCCTTCTAAAGTCAAGCGGTCCAAGGTATCACGCAAATGCTGGGCCGTATACGTTTCTAACGGCAACCACTGCATGGCTTCATGCATAAGTGTCCCCCAACGCGCCCCTGACGTCACCTCTTCTTGAGCCATCAATGCCAATGGTTTAACCCCAAAAGGCCCTAAATCAGCAGATTCCTCCATAGCAGTGGAAGCCTCAATACTTATTTCCTTAGACTCTCTTTCTTGCCCAGCTTGATCAGAAGCTTGGTCAGAACTAACTGAGGCCTCTACTATGCTAGCAGCCTCCTCTTCAGGCTCTGCAAAACGTCGTTTCAACTCGCTAACAGAAATCTTAGCAGCCCGTTGCACCGCCCCCATGTAAGGGTAGCTAAAATTAAAACGATTTACAATCCTCTCATCTAATGGGTCTGCTTGAATCGGCTCTAAACGCTCAACAGCGGCTAATAAAGCCGGTTCTTTAGTCTTATGCTTCGGCGTACTAGTATAACGCGCACCATCATGTAAAATGATGCTAAGCCTACAATCCTTATCTGGCAAATTCATAAGAGCCACGTCTTCTACTTCACTGTATACGCGAATTGGATTCCCTTCCAAATGGCGGCTCAAACTCATGATAAACCAATCCAAATAAGAGTCAGCCCCTGTAATCAAAGAGGTAGGCAATTGTTTTGAATTAGCCACCAGCGCTGGGCCTGCTTGTTTTTGACAAAGACTTTTAAAATCTTTAACAAAGCCTGTAATATAGAGTTTATCACGAGCTCGTGTTAAGGCAACATACAAAATGCGTTCCTCTTCGGCCTTCGCCGCTAAACGAAGTTGCTCACGCATATGCACCCAAGGTAAAGAGCCATACAAGACGCGATACTCTTCAAAATAGCCTTTAACCGCCACCCCACTATCACCATGAAGCAACATAGGGGCCTGAATATCACGCAAGTTAAACCCCTTTTGCGCCGAAGCTAAAAAGACAACAGGAAATTCCAAGCCTTTACTTTTATGGATACTCATAATACGCACCACATCATCCGCTTCACTGACGGTTTTACCAATGCCTAAATCTTGGCCCGCTGCTTGTAAACTTTCTAAGAATCGTAAAAAGCGGAAAATGCCGCGGAAGCTACCAGCTTCATACTGCTTAGCCCGTTCATACAAAGCCATCACATTAGCCCGTCGCACTAATCCATTAGGCATAGCACTGACATATTCCAAGTAATTCATTTCTTCGTAAATAGTCCATAGTAAATCACTCACACTATGTTGCCGGGAATAGGTGCGCCACCGTTCTAACCGTTCCACAAAATGTATAACGGCTTCCTTTTCAGTAGTTTCACCATACTTAGGTAACAACGACCACAAAGAGCCTTCACCACTCATACGCAAATGGCCCAGTTCATTAGCATCTAGGCCTACAAACGGAGAGCCTAACACGGCCGCCATCGGTAGATCTTGTTCTGGATTATCAATAACTTGCAATAAGGCTAATAGTAGCTTCACTTCAAGGGCACTAAAATAGCCACTATTTTCTTCTGCATACGCAGGAATTCCTGCTTGTCGCAAGGCTTCCACCATACGACTCGCCTTAGTTTTAACGGAGCGCAATAAAATAACCACATCGCGCCACGCCATAGGTCGATACGTACCATCGGGATTCTGCACCACTTTACCTTGTGCTTTTAATTCTAGTAATTTTTCAATAATGAAGGCCGTTTCTTTCTCATCATTTTCCAAATCAGCATCGTCATCATCGGTCAAATCACCAACGGGGCCATCGGCACCACGAGCTGCCTCCTTAGCCCACATAGAGCCTTGTCCTTTACTAACGGCCGTAGTATCCTCTGTCCGTTCGTCGGCAAAGGTAGATTTCGTGCCCTCCCCTACATCAACTAAATGTAGTTCTACCGGACCGCCTACCCAATTTTCTGGGGCCTCCTTTACTTCGCGCCCTGGATTTAAAGCTTCTGCATCGCCATACTCCAGTTCGGCCGCTGCCTCTGTCATAATTTGACGGAACACAAAATTGGTGAATCGTAAAATATTCGCATCAGACCTAAAGTTTTCCGCTAAATCAATGCGCATTTCCACATCATCAGCATCACGACCAAAACTGCGATATTTTTCCATAAAGAGCAAAGGATTCGCCATACGGAAACGATAAATGCTTTGCTTCACATCACCTACATAGAAACGATTATCCTTGCGCGATACTAAATTTACAATAGCTTCTTGTACCCCGCTCGTATCTTGGTATTCATCAACCATCACTTCTTTAAAAGTCTGTTGCAGTTCAAGGGCTACTTCCGATGCCGCCCAAGTTCCATCAGGTTGTTTCGTGCGCAATAGGGCTAAACAAAGATGCTCTAAATCAGAAAAGTCTAACATGCCCAGTTCTTGTTTCGCCGCCGTAAATTCAGCCATAAATGCTAATGTTAAATCAACGAGGCCTTGCACATAGGGGAGCATTTGTTCAATTTGACGGTGAAACTGTGCTTCTGTAATAATAAACGGCCCTGTTTGCATAGCCTGAAGAGTTTCTTTATTAGCCACCCCTAGCGCTTTCACTTGAGATACTAAGCCATCACTGAGAATACCTGCTTCTAAGTCTTTTTTAAACGAACGCGTATCAAAGGATTTAAACTTATGTTGCCCTATGAGCACCACTGCCTCATGCATAGCATCCCAAGTGGTAGCAGCGGTTAAGGCCTCCATAATATATTG
Organism: Veillonella sp. R32; assembly: GCF_010093125.1. Taxonomy (GTDB): domain Bacteria; phylum Bacillota; class Negativicutes; order Veillonellales; family Veillonellaceae; genus Veillonella_A. The sequence continues at coordinate 33,411 of NZ_NMZQ01000004.1, read as the reverse complement.
TGCCGAATCCACCTGCTCGGCCCATTTAGCGGGCCCATCAGGTAAGCTCGTCAACTCTCGCATCGTTTCATAGCGCGTCGTAAGTTCACTAATAAGCTCTTGTTGCTGCTGCCAGAAATACTGCCCCCACAGAGTATCTAAAATAGGTTGCCCTAACGCCGTTGCATAGCGTGTTTTAGCTGCCAATAGCCAAGCTTCTGGATCGGCTTGCGCCACCGCAAACCGATGAAGGGCCAAGATTTGTGTCATAATGCCATCATCAGAGCGGTCATCACCAAACATATCGGCAATGGCAAATACATGATAGCTATTCTCCTCATAGGCCTTAGCCAATAACTTAGCCAGTACATCCGTTTTAAGGAGCATTAATTCCCCTTCATTACCAATGCGGTAGGAAGGATCTATATCCAGTCTATAAAAATAGCTACTAATGACCCATTGGCAAAAGGAATGTAAGGTGGAAATGTGAGCGGACGGTAATAAACTTAACTGTTCTTCTAATTTAGCATCGCCTGTACGGTTAAATACCTCCGCCAATTTGGCCCCAATACGAGCACTCATTTCAGCGGCGGCCGCTTTAGTAAAGGTAACTACTAACAGTTCCTGAATGGATAAGGGCCTATCCTTAGCTTGTAAACGCTGAATAATACGTTCTACTAAAACCGCGGTCTTACCTGAGCCAGCCGCCGCCGCTACTAATAAAGTCTGCGAAGGGAGTGACCCTTGCCGTGGTGAATCAATCGCTAGTTGTTGGGCGTCGGTCCACTTCATATACATCGCCTCCTTCCGCCATTCGTTCTAAACAGGCCTCTTCCGCCATACCTTCCAAATATCGATAAGCATTGCGGGTATTTTCAAAACGGCATAAAGCTCGATACTGACAATAATTACAAGGTATGCGGCGCCCCATATTATACGGACTCACGGGAAAGTGACCAGCTAAAATATGTTGTCCTGCCTGCTTCATCACCTTTTGTGCATAATCCGTCAATATGTTAAACTGCTCCGTCGTCTTTACTTTATCCTTGTCATTACCATTCACCGTGCCCGCTTTAGTCAAGCGCACTGGCACATAAGGTGTCGTTTTACTACCTACCGTTTCATCAATCTTCGTCAATAATTCAGGGTCATTCAAATAGTAACCAGCATTGCGCAAAGCAGGTTCTGTATTCATCAACGTAGCCGCCCCTTCTTCCGTCAATACCTCGCTTTTGGAAACGCGCGGATTTTTTACATAGGTATACACTAAGGCAGCTGGTGCAATATGATCTGTCCGTTGCGCTTTTTCTAAAGCCAACAAATAAGTTACAAGCTGTAATTTTAAACCATAATACACATCAGACGCTTTGACACTGGCCCCACCAGACTTATAGTCCACCACTAGACCATAGGTTTTGCCCTCATAGGTCCACTCATCGACCCGATCCAACTGGCCTTGTAACCGAATGTAATTACCGTCGTCTAGTGGAATTTGTACAGCCGGCCAACTACTAGGGCCACCACCAAAGTTTTTCTCTAAGTAGCGCGTATTAAATGCACTTTTACTAGACCAATCACTAAGGCGTCGAATCGTACGGCGTAACGTAGCTTCTAACCGCTGTTGCAATACAGTTTCATAAATATCGCCCGCTTCACCTAGCAATAAATCTTGACTAATGTCAGCCACTACTTGCTCACATAACTGAGCTTCTTCTGCCTCGTTCAAATCGCGCCACTGTCTGTTTTGAGCTAATAATTGCATCCCTAGAGCCCGTAAACTTTCATGGAGAAAAATACCAATTTCAGGAGCCCCGAATTGTTTCACCTTACGCGGTTCTAATTTCAAACCATATTTCGCATAAAATGCAAAGGGACATCGTTGATAACTTTCTAACCGTGTAACGGAACCACTTAGTGCCTCTTGCCGGAATAACAGGGCTTGTACTACCGAACGATCCACCAAAGGCACTTCATTCGTATCCGTAACACCACGGGTGGCAATGCGTAACGCCTCCCGATAAGGACCTATAAGACTCCAACCATATAAACTACGCCAAAGCGGGCTTAACTCTTGACCTTGCGTAACATGCCCCATCTGACCAGCTAATAACGCTAAACTTTGCATAGGCCGCCATAAATACTGTGGTGTCGCATCTGCTGGAATAGTTAAAGGCTCTACCTGCGGCGCCCCGCTATAGCCTAATTGTTGCCATCGCTTAATAGCCAAGGCACTCTCTAAGGCGCCCCCTTCTTCATCAGCACCCGCATAGGACAAATATAATTCGTTTCGGCCACGAGTGCAGGCTAAATAGAGGAGAAAATTTTCATTGAATGCCCGTACTAAGGCGCCTTCAGCTAACGTAATACCAGCTGCTTTTAAATCCTGTCGCTCTTTATCATTTAAAATGCCTTCGTCCCCCATGTGCTGGGGAAAAACACCTTCGTTTAGACCCATCAAAAATACAATATCGCTTTCATGGGTATAGCCACGTTCTACGGTAGTCACCATAACGTGATCTAAACTAGGTGGCACCAACGAATACGATACTTCCTCAAGCCCTTCTTGAATGAGCAATTCCATATCGCCTACATTCATAGGGTCAGGCAAATTAAGTTGCATGATTTCATCAAACAAAGCCACGACCCGCTTATACATTTGCTCATGAGCGGCTACCGTTTCAGCAGCCCCCATCGCTTCGGCTCTTTCACACCACTGGGCTAATTGCGCAGGAATGCCCACGGCAGTCAATATATTAAAAAGTGTTTCACACCATTCGTAGCCGGTGTGTTCCGTCTTAGCAAATTCCCATAAAGGCTGTAAATGCTTCATAATTAAAACCCGCGTTTCATTAACACGCCAACGGCGGACTTCTTCTACATCTACTACCTCTTCAGTCATACTAGGGCGTGCATCTTCAGTTTCAGCCGTAAGATGGGTGGAGTCCTCCTCACTGGCAAAACGCTCTTTCCGCTTATACGGCCATTCTTCTTTAAGCCACATAAAGTCACGTACGCCAAATTCAAGGCAATAATTTTCCAGCTCATCAACAGCTTCACGGCTTATGGGCCAAAAATCAGTTTTTAATAAGCGAAATAGCGCATCATGATCAAAGCCCCGACGCACTACTTCCAATAGGCTCACTAAAAATTCACCTAAAGGATGACTCACCATAGGGCGACGACGGTCTGAAAAGTAAGGAATTTCATAGCGCTTTAAGGCCTTTTCTAACACATCGCCATACGTCTCAGACTCGCGCAACATAATGGTAATATCTTTCCAACGGCGCTTAGGCTCTGTCATAGCTCTTAAAATCTGACGGCATACAGCATCTGCTTCCCGTTCCCGATTATAGCCCGCCGTAATAGGGATTTGCCCCGCTGTGCTATTCCCTTTCAACGGGGTATTAAAATATGAGCTTTCTAATTCTTTTAAAACCGGCTCTGTAAAGCGCTCATTCTTAGTAAACTGGCGAACCATTAACTGCGACCCATAGGTAGTATATAAATCTTTATACACCGAATGAGGGCGTCCAAAAATTCGCAACTTATGCTCTGGTACTGTAAGTTTCGCTAAATCTGGTGGCAAAGTAAGCGTAATAATGCTCTCTTTCGCCAAATCAAATAAAGTATATAGCAATTCCATTTGTAATGGCGTAAACCAATGAAACCCGTCCACAATAACATGGGCATCCTTCATAAGCGGGCTAGAGGGCAACACATCCATTAACTCTTGTAAACGATCCGTTACGTCCCCGCAAGTTTCACCTAGTAACGTTTCATAGGCTTCCATTAACTGAGCAAGCTCTTGCAATTTACGTTGCAAAATCATGGACTCTACTTGTTCAGCTCCTTGTCTTAAATCCTGCGCCGTTACTTTAAACGAATTACATTCACTAAGAAGTCCTTGTAATACATCGGCAAAATGAGGTTGTCGCGCTGCCTGCCCTAGTAACTCTAACGAGCCACTATGACGTTTCATGATGAGTCGCAATAGTAATTTTTGCCCCACATCAGATAAAGTCGTTTCACGCACCTTACCTACCGACTGAAATACTTGATAGGCCAGTCGATTAAAGCCCACTACGCGAACTGTCGTAAAGCCTTCTTGTGGCATAAATTCGGCTAAACTTCGCTCAACCGTATATGTCGCCGGCTCTGGCACAATATAAATAATAGGTTCTCCCGGACAAGTGGCGATATTCTCTTTGATCCGTTCAAAACAAGCCGTTGTCTTGCCTGTCCCAGCCCGACCTATAAAGGCGGAAATAGCCATGGTATTGCTCCTTTCACTAAAAATAATATATATCACGAAAACTTCTGCTCATGTATGATGCGATCGTACATTAAGCCTTCTTGTAATAACTCCTGTACTTCGCCATATCAATATATGCTTGTATTTATTCTATCACAAAACAAAGCAAGGAACTGTACGGAAATTTGCAATGGCTCATTTCCATACAGTTCCTTATGAGGCTTTATATGAGGCTATAATTACACGGTATCCTTTAAGGAGTTAAAAAGATACCTATAATTATCATAGAATACCTTTCAATGAATAAGCTCTTAACTTTGAATGTCTTATTAAGCCTTATACTAAAAGGTCTACTAATGTACAGCCTGTTTACCTATTAATTAACAGTGTGTTTACCTATTTCTTGTTCAAAGCCAGCTTGCAAACGCACATACGAGGCTCGTCGTTCTTTTGCATCTTGCTCTGTTTTTTCAAATAATTCTTCTGCAATTTCAGGGAACGATTGTTGTAACGAAGCATAACGCACTTCGCCCATGAGGAAGTCTCGGAAGCTTTCAGTTGGCTCTTTAGAATCTAAGCTAAATGGATTTTTACCAGTGCCACGTAAGGCTGGATTATAGCGATACAAATCCCAATACCCAGCAGCCACAGCACGACGCGCTTCTTCTTGGGCCGTGCCCATACCACTCTTAATACCATGATTAATACATGGCGCATAGGCAATAATAAGTGATGGTCCTGGATAGGCTTCCGCTTCCGTTACGGCTTTAAGAAGCTGATTTTTATCGGCCCCCATAGCTACTTGGGCTACATACACATAGCCATAGGACATGGCAATCATGCCAAGGTCTTTCTTCTTCGTCCGTTTACCACTAGCAGCAAATTTAGCGACCGCCGCTGTATGTGTGGCTTTAGAAGATTGACCACCCGTATTTGAATATACTTCTGTATCAAAGACTAAAATATTTATATCATCACCGGAAGCGAGTACATGATCTAAGCCACCAAAGCCAATGTCATAGGCCCAACCATCACCACCAAAAATCCACTGTGACCGTTTAGGTAAATATTGTTTTTCTTCAAGAATGGCCTGCATAGCCTCCGTTGGATCGGTTTCCTTAGTTAATAACTGTACCACTAAATCAGAACGTTCTCTAGTGCCTTCCCCTTGTTCACGGTACGTTAACCACTGCGTTAAGGCTTCTTTTAATGGTTCTTGCTCTTTAGTCGTACATTCTGAAATCGCTTGTTCTACATACTGACTTAATTGCTCCCGAATTTTTGTCGTACCAATGCGCATACCAAAGCCATATTCCGCATTATCTTCAAAGAGCGAATTGCCCCAAGTTGGGCCATGACCGGCTTGATTAGTCGTATACGAAGACGTTGGCATGGAACCACCCCAAATAGAGGAACAACCGGCTGCATTCGCAATCATCATACGATCACCAAAAAGTTGGGTTACTAATTTAGCATATGGCGTTTCACCACAACCTGCACAAGCCCCAGAGAACTCAAGTAAAGGTGTTTCAAATTGACTCCCTTTAACTGTATTTGTCTTCATAGGATTTGCTTTTACTGGTAAGGCCACGCCATAAGCCCAAGCATCCGCTAAATGCAATTCTTCATCAATAGGACTCATAGTAATAGCTTTACCTTTTGGTGCTGGGCAAATATTAACACAATTGCCACAACCTAAACAATCTAATGGAGAGACAGCAATACGGAATTGTAAATCACCAGCTCCGAGGGCTGGAATCGTTTCAAAACCAGCGGGTGCAGCCGCTACTTCATCCGCTGTTGCAAGTACGGGGCGAATCGTTGCATGAGGGCACACGAAAGCACATTGATTACATTGAATACAATTTTCTTTATGCCAATGTGGCACCGCTAAAGCCACACCTCGTTTTTCATAAGCAGCTGTACCATTTGGCAAGGTCCCATCTTCATAGCCTAAGAAAGTGCTAACAGGCAAACTATACCCTTGTTGTGCATTGATAGGCTTACAAATCGCGGCTACATGTTCAGGTACCGCCACTACAACTGGCGTTACTGAATCAACAGCATTCGCCCAATCAGCTGGCACTGTTACTGGTATAATAGCACTAACCCCTTTATCGATAGCCAACGTATTCATATCAATCACTTTTTGGCCTTTTTTACCATAGGTAGCAATAACAGAGTCTTTCAAATATTGCACCGCTTCTTCAATAGGAATAATATTAGCTAATTTGAAAAAGGCGGCCTGGCAAATCATATTAATGCGCCCACCAAGACCAATATCTTGGGCGATTTGAGCGGCATTGATAATATAGAATTTTAATTTCTTAGTAGCAATGGTGCGGCGCATAGCAGCTGGTAATTTATCCGCTAACTCCTCAGGACTCCAAGTACAGTTAAGTAGGAATGTGCCCCCTTCCTCAATGCCTTGTAAAATATCATATTCATTTACATAGGCTTGACGATGACAAGCCACAAAGGTAGGACGTGTTACTAAATATGGCTTATTAATTGGCTGTTTACCAAAGCGCAAATGAGACATGGTGACACCACCAGATTTTTTAGAATCATAGTCAAAATAAGCCTGGGCATACATATCGGTATGATCACCAATAATCTTGATAGCTGTTTTATTAGCCCCTACGGTACCATCAGAGCCAAAACCCCAGAATTTGCAAGCTGTAATATGAGAGGCATCAATCCATACATTATCTGGCCGTGGCAAGGATAAACCCGTTACATCATCTACGATACCAATCGTAAATTCAGCCTTAGGTTCAGCAGCTACTAAATTATCAAAGGTAGCCACAATATCAGCAGGAATCACATCGCGAGACCCTAAACCATAACGACCACCTACTACGAGTACATCTAATTTAGCCCGAGCAATGGCGGCTTGCACATCGAGGAATAATGGTTCACCCATAGAGCCTGGTTCTTTAGTGCGGTCTAAAACGGCAATACGTTTCACCGTCTTAGGCAAGGCTTCAATAAAGCGGTCCATCGCAAATGGTCTAAATAGATGTACATTAAGAGCCCCCACCTTACGACCTTGCGCCATTAGATACTCTACCGTTTCATTAGCCACTTGCGCACCAGCACCCATAACAACAACTACATCAGTTGCATCAGATGCCCCTACATAATTAAATAAATGGTATTCACGGCCTGTCAGTTTACTAATTTCAGCCATGTATTCTTCTACAATTTGTGGAATATTTAAGTAAAATGAATTAGACGCTTCACGATGAGTAAAATATACATCTGGATTTTCAGCTGTACCACGCGTAACTGGTGCATCAGGATTCATGGCCCGTTTGCGGAATGCCTTAACAGCCTCTTGATCCACTAATGGTGCTAACTCTTCATAATCTAACATTTCAATCTTTTGGATTTCATGAGAGGTTCTGAAACCATCAAAGAAGTTAATAAAAGGAACGCGCCCTTTAATCGCTGCTAAATGGGCTACGGCACTTAAATCCATAACTTCTTGTACCGATGATTCGGCCAACATAGCACAGCCGGTAGCACGAACAGCCATCACGTCTTGATGATCACCGAAGATAGATAATGCATGAGTGGCTAACGCTCTTGATGCAACTTGGAATACGCCTGGTAATAATTCGCCTGCTACTTTATACAAGTTAGGAATCATCAATAACAAACCTTGAGCGGACGTAAAGGTCGTTGTTAAGGCACCGGCTTGCAAGGAACCATGAACAGCACCTGCTGCCCCTGCTTCAGATTGCATTTCCACTACTTTAACAGGATGACCAAAAATGTTTTTTCGCCCATTCGCTGACCACTCATCAACAAATTCTGGCATAGGGGACGAAGGGGTAATGGGATAAATCGCTGCCACCTCCGTAAAACCATAGGACACATGTGCTGCGGCCTGATTGCCGTCCATCGTCTTCATTTTACGCATAGTAAAGCCTCCTAAGTATATACTTATATAAAATTACATAACACCATTTTGCTAAGCGCCCCCATCGCTTAACCGCTTGTTAACCGCAAGCCTCATATTCTAACGATTACCAAGCTAATTAGAAAAATGGTGATATTGTCAATAAAACACCAGCTGCAACAATAAACATTAAGGTAGGACTTCTAAAACGTGCTAAAAAATCTAATTTATAAGCTAAATACGTAGGTATAAAACAACCGATAATCCCCATAATAGGGCCCATCCAAGTTAATAATCGTAAAACGGGGATATTTAAAATAATAGCGCCCCAGGCTACTAGCACACCAAATACTAAAGTGCCCATAGCAATGGCTTTACGATTGATACGATTTTCATCGTAAACTCGTTTCAAAAGATTAAGGGCGATCCCTTGGCAAGATTCTTTAAAAGCTAAGAACACGCCAAAGAAAGCTGTCATAATGGAGAAAATATTTAACAATAAACTTAAAATGCGAACCGTATCGCCATCCATTTCTTGAGCAGCTATAGCTAAGGCAGAAATATTCTGCTCCGCTGCCATAATAGCCTGCCCTTGGTTCATAGCTAAATTAAAGGAAATAGCAAAAAAGAAAATCGTAATAAATAAAACAGCAAAGGAAATATTCATAGCTCGCAACGATTTATGCCAAGCCACGTCAATCGATTTATTATGCGAGCGATACGAAATGACCATAGGGCTCAACGTTTGAATAAATAAAATCGAAGTCAACGTAAGTGGCAACATAGTGAACGCTTGATATAATGCATCCTTCAAAGTTGGCAAGCTTGGGATATTACTTACGTCCCAATGATTTACCATAATCAAACCTAATACCAAAATAGCACACAATTTCGTGAGCACAAGGCCAGTGGAAATCTTAAATAAAATCTTTTCCCCCTGTGCCGCAATAGCAACCAATAAGCAAATAACCCCTAATCCATAAAATGGATTATTGGACAAAATAGAATCGGTTACATTAAAGGAATACAAAAATGAAGCACTATCATTCGTAATCGCTGTGGAATACACAAAAATACTAATGACAATCATGACAAAATAAATGGCCCCTAAGAAAATACCCCAATTTTTCCCTAAGTAATGAGATATAACCGACGGATAATCGGTGCAATCCGGTGATACGGCCAACGTATTAACAAACAATCGCTGAAATAAATACAAGGCAGGATAGCCAATGGCAGCTGCCAATAAATAAACCCATATCCCAACAATCCCTACTTGTACTGGTAAAAATACGATCCCTGCCCCAATGGCCATACCAATACTCATAATAATCCAGCCCCAGTCAGTGCTATCGAAGCGAATGGCCTCCTTCCATTCCGCTTCTGTCATATGAGCGCGCATAGCCTTTGTTTCGGCACAACTATCCTGTACACCAACAGTAGACAAAGGTGTACTGATTTGCAATTCTTTTTCCATTGAAACCTCCTCTTTTTATTATGACACAGAAGTACCTATTTGCATAATAAATATATCATTATAGCATGACATTTTTAATATTCCCTGTTACAATTAAATCGGTCTCCCTTTATATGACTGGCCACTACATACGGACTATCATTACGTCTAATGATAGTTTTATTACACTCAGCATATCATGGGCATGTCTACTTGTGAAATACATAAAATTTCGTCATTACTATAGTTTAAAGTTATATCACCTATAACTTGCTTATATCTTAGGAGGTACGCACCATGACCTTACAACAACTCCATTATTTAGTAGAAGTTTCTAAATGCCAATCTATCACCGTGGCCGCACAACGACTCTACATTGCTCAACCAAGTTTAAGCAAAGCGATTAAAGAGCTGGAAAAAGAATTTCATATCACCATTTTAGAACGAACACGGCACGGGGTCTCCTTTACAGTGGAAGGCATGGAGTTTTTAGATTATGCCCATCGTATTCTCGAACAAGTGAATGGCTTACAAAACTATTTCAATCCTGAAACCAAGAGTAACAAATTATCCCTCACCGTATCTGCCCAGCACTATATGTTTTCCATTGATGCCCTCACAACCTTTGTAAAGCAATTAAACAAAGAACACAACTATACCATTGTCTTTAACGAATGTCGCACCTCCCAAGTCATTCAAGATGTCTTACTCGGTCAAAGTCAACTAGGCATTCTATTCCTATCCCGTGGCACCAATAAGTTTATGAAACGCCTCTTTGCTCAAAAAGGCATTGAATTCACACCGTTACGACAATTTCCACCTTATGTATATTTAGGTCATAATCATCCGCTACGAGATAAAAAAGAGCTTACCATCGAAGACTTACAAGACTATCCTTATATTAAATACTTCCAAGGCAGTGACTCCTACCAATATGCCGAAGAAATCAGTGTTCATGGCATCCAAGATAATCGCTTGCTTGTCGTATCTGATCGTTCAACAATCTTGCGCCTCTTAGCTTGCACAGATGCCTATACCATTGGCTGTGGCTGCTTATTACCGGATATTACAGAAGACCGTATTCTCTCCATTCCCCTAGCGGGGCCTTTCGACCTAATTAATATTGGTTGGATTCATCTTAAAAATACTAATATGACCCCTGAAATGCTTCAATATGTGGACATGCTAGAAGATTCCTTGGATACCCTCAGTCATCCACAATATGGAATCAAATAACCCATAAAAAGACTATTACTTTTAATACTTTAGATATAGTTTTAATGCATGTTAAACGCACTTCAAGGGATATTATACAGTTTCTTCACCCTATGTTACACTGACCTCAAACAAAACGTTAACGTCATACATGCACTGCCATATATCAATAACACACAGTGCATCTAGGCTTTATGAGGAGGTACGTAACATGGAACAATCATTACAAAACAAAGGCTTTGCTACTAAAGCAATTCACGGTGGCGCAGCACCTAATACCTTTGGTGCCTTAACCGCTCCTATTTACCAAACATCTACTTTCGTTTTTGATTCAGCTGAACAAGGGGGCCGTCGCTTTGCCCTTGAAGAAGGGGGCTATATTTATTCTCGCCTTGGCAATCCTACCAATACACAGCTAGAAGAAAAAATGGCTCTTCTTGAAGGGGCTGAAGCTTGTATGGCTACCGCTTCAGGGATGGGTGCTATTTCCGCTACTTTATGGACAGCTCTACGTGCTGGCGATCATGTAGTCGCTTGCGATACCTTATATGGTTGCACCTTTGCCTTACTCAATCATGGTTTAACCCGCATGGGCGTAGAAGTAACTTTTGTTGATATGGCTGACTTAGAAGCCGTCAAAAAAGCTATGAAACCAAATACTAAAGTAGTATATTTAGAAACACCAGCCAATCCAACGTTAAAAGTAGTCGATATTAAATCGGTTAGTGAAATAGCTCATACCCAACCTGATTGCTTAGTGGTAGTAGACAACACCTTCTGCACCCCTTATATTCAACAACCACTTAGCCTAGGTGCCGATGTAGTGGTTCACTCTGCTACGAAATACTTAAACGGTCATGGCGACGTAATTGCTGGTTTCGTATGTGGCTCCACCGAATTTCTTACCCAAGTGCGTCTCTATGGTATTAAAGACATGACAGGGGCTGTACTAAGTCCATTTGATGCCTTCCTGGTAGCCCGTGGGCTAAAAACACTAGCTTTACGCATGGAGCGTCACTGTGCTAACGCCTTAAAAGTAGCTCAATTTTTAGAAGCTCATCCAGCCGTTAAATCAGTAAACTATCCTGGTCTCCCAAGCTTCCCTCAATATGAATTAGCTAAACAACAAATGGCACTACCTGGTGGCATGGTGTCCTTTGAACTAAAAGGTGGTGTCAAAGAAGGGGCACAAGTTATGAACTCCGTAAAACTTTGTCGCTTAGCCGTATCACTAGGCGATGCAGAAACCCTCATTGAACATGCTGCTTCCATGACTCATTCCACCTATACTAAAGAAGAATTAGCAGCCGCTAACATTAGCGAAGGCTTAGTTCGCCTTTCCGTTGGCTTAGAAGATGCCGATGATATTATTGCCGACTTAGAACAAGCATTAAATACCATCGCGTAACACTCCTTACCTCTTCTAACGACTCCTTTCTGATAACTTACTTTTAACAGCTTATTTTTAATAACTAACAACTTACTTTGAATAACTTACTTCTAACAACCGCGATCGACATGTCGTTCGCGGTTGTTTCCTTTTGCTTATAAAATATGTCCTTTAACAATTCGTGAAACTAGATTTGCCCTCTATTCATTATAATTAATTACTAATAAACATATTCCATAAACCAATAGAATACATCTAAACCTATCAATATCCATACCTGTAACAACAGTCCTTATAGGCAAAAGCATTATTAATTATTTTAAATAATCATAAGTCAAAATTTTTTCATCTATTTATATTTCCAATATCTGTTATAAGATATTAGAACCGCCAAACAGTTTGACATTTCAAAAGGATAGTTTTAGTATATAAAAACAAGATAGTTAAATTTTTAATAAGGAGGACACCTATAATGTTAGGCAACTTAGGAGAAAAATTAGAAGAGAAGGCGATGATAAGTTTCTTAAAACGATTTGATGCCAATCCATTTAAAGTAAAATTTAAAGATAATGAATATATAATTGGCGAAGGGGCTCCTCTTTTCACCGTATATATGAAAGAACCCATTCCTGCTAGCAAACTCGTAGCCAGCACATCCATCGCTCTTGGCGAGGCATACATGGACGGCAATTTGGAAATTGAAGGCGATTTATACTTCGCACTAAACCATTTTCTTGGTCAGATGGATCAGTTCTCTACAGCCGGCGACGTTCTTAGCAAATTAACCCACAATCCATTAACCAAAAAACATCAAGCCGAAGAAGTGCAGAGCCATTACGACATTGGCAATGATTTCTATTCCCTCTGGCTTGATGAAACGATGCAATATTCCTGTGCTTACTTTGAACACCCAGATGACACACTCTACGAAGCACAAATGAATAAAATTCACCGCATCCTCGATAAATTATATTTAAAAGAAGGTCTTCGTCTCCTTGATATTGGCTGTGGTTGGGGTTTCTTGCTCATTGAAGCAGCTAAAAAATATAAAATTAAAGGTACTGGCATTACCCTTAGTCATGAACAATACGAAAAATTCCAAGCGCGCATTAAGGAAAATCACTTGGAAGATTACCTAACCGTTAAACTCATGGACTACCGTGACTTACCTAAATCAGGACTTCAATTTGACCGCGTTGTCAGCGTTGGCATGGTAGAACATGTGGGTCGTGAAAATTATCAACTGTTCAACGATTGTGTAGATTCTGTACTCGTTGATGGTGGCGTTTTTCTCCTTCATTTCATCAGTGGCATGGATGAAAAACCAGGCGATGCATGGATGAGCAAATACATCTTCCCTGGTGGCATGTTACCAAGCCTTCGTGAAATGATTACGGACATGACAGAAGATAATTTCCACGTATTAGACGTAGAAAATCTTCGCATGCATTATAATATGACCTTACTCGAATGGGATAAAAATTTCCGTACCCAATTACCAACAATTCGTCAAAAATTCGATGAACGCTTTATTCGTATGTGGGATTTATATCTCAATGGCTGTGCGGCGGCCTTTGCCAATGGCATGATGGATTTACATCAAATTCTAGCCACTAAAGGCATTAATAACGACTTACCAATAACTCGTTGGTATTAATCAATACATTCTACAATTTATATAAATTAAGTTAATAACTCTAAAAAAAGACTGTTACCACTCCCTGCGTTATAAACCGTTGTTTATCAACTAGCTTGTAACCCATCCTACGGTAACAGTCTTTTTTTATATCTCACCAAAAATCATTCTTTATCTTATACATAGCCTAAAATTTAGTATATATCGCCTATCGTCCTATGTATTGCTCATATTATGATACATTTCAGTATCAATCTTACATGCTATCAGCCCTACTAATTAAGCTTGCCTATTCTCACTATCCTTTATATAATAAAAGCGCATACCTAAACACAATTCAAATACATTTAAAGGTAAACTTTATTCATTTTAATGTTAACTAAAATTTTCTAATCGAGTACAAACGAGGTATCTATGAAACAATTATCCTATAATTCCCTAATCACCCAAACAAGCTTATTCATTGCCTTAACCGTATTATTATCTTATATATTCGCCATCCACACGACCTTTATTCATATTACCTTTGGATTCTTGTCCACCGCAATCTTTGCCGTCATGCACGGCCCTATTCGAGCAGGCATAATGGCTGCCATTGCCTGCTTTATTGGCATGCTCCTCTTTGGACAGGGCGTATTCTTTCCAGGCTTTATACTATCAGAATTTCTCGTAGGCTATACCTTTGGTCACTTTCTCTACCAAAAGCCCATTACTTTAAAACGAGTAGCCATTCCCTTTCTTATCATTGCCATCTTCATTCACCTAGGTCTGAACACCTTGTGGCTTGTGATTTTCTATCAAAAAGCGGCCTCCGCTATTTTTATGGGCCGCTTAATTAAAAATATTATTTGTTATCCTATTGAAATCGGCCTATTCTTTGCCGTGTATAAAACACTAGGGCGTATTATTCCGGCCCTAAAGCCACGCCCATAACGCCGCTACAATCAACGTAGGTAGCATATTAGCAATTCGAATCCGTTTATCCCACAATAAATTAACACCAACGAGGAAAATCATGATGGAACCAGTAAAGGAAATATTGCTAAGGGCTTGCGGTGTCAACCAAGGCGTGATGAAAAAGGCCAATAAAGTAACCACCCCTTGCACGATACCAACCGGTATGGCCGAATAAATGCACCCTTTGCCCAACGTCGTGGTCATAATCATAACTACAATCCCATCCATCATAGCTTTAGCTAATAAGATGGTAGGATCCCCCGAGGCATCTTTAATAGAACCAATAATAGCCATAGCACCAATACATACGGTAAAAGACGCCGTTAAAAAGGCTTCTATAAAGCCCCCTTCGCCTTCATTTTTACTTTTAATCTTTAACCACGTACCGAATTGCGCTAGCTTTTTATCTAAATCTAAAATTTCACCAATGACAGTACCAATAATAAACGTAATGACTAGCATCATAATATTAGTCACCACTAATTGGCCATCTACTAAAACAAGGGATTCTTTGACGGCCCCTACAAAGCCGATAAATAAAATACAGGCGCTCATAGCAGCCATCAAGGTTTCAAGCAACCGTTGATTCAAATAATTACGTGCAGTTAACCCAATGAGCCCCCCGACTACAATGATTAACATGTTAAGCAAGGTACCTAACCCAGGCATATAATCTCTCCTTTTCTCATAAAGTATGCTACAAATAAACCTTTGTAACTATTTAGCAATAATTGATTATAGCACAGAAATCCTCTAGATAACATCAAAGTTTGTTTGTTTTTGTAATTATCCATAATACTGAAAATACTTACCCTTAGCACAAAATTATTTCAAAGAATTCATATAGACATAATCTTGACAAAATACTAATTCAAATGATATGATATCTTAGTAATTAGATTTGGAGGATTACTCAAGAGGCTGAAGAGGACGGTTTGCTAAATCGTTAGGGCGGGTTACCGTCGCTAGGGTTCGAATCCCTAATCCTCCGCCATAGCTATTATACTTTTGACTGATAATTGCCAAGAGTATTCAAAACCCCTACAAAACCAGGAAATACCTAGAGAGTAGGGGTCTTTTTATGTCCTTTTTTAGACATTTTTCGTTCTCAATTAAGGGTGAAATATCCTTAAATATTCAATGTTTTCCGTCTAATTTCCGTCTTGTTTTTGAATTATAATGAACTATTCAAATAACTATTTACCCGTTACTCATTATCTTGAGCTTTTGTTTTTTCGTTAATACCGTAAGTAGCCCGTTCCTTTCGTAATTTGTCTACTAACTCTTTTTTTACTTCTTCAGTTAATATCAAGACTAATTTAGTTTTAAATTTCGATTCTATATAACTTTGTATTTTCCCCAATATATATTGTTTTAATTCTTCACCATATAATGCTATAATTTCATTCCATTTACTATTATTTTCCATACTAGAAATTTCTATTATTGGAAAAGAAACCGCTTGAGACAACGCCTTTTTTAACTCAAATTCGATTTTAAATTTACTACTCATGTTAGAATTTAAATCTGTTATATCAAACATCAAATAATATGCACTATCTACCGCTTCATCTTTCCACTTTACAAATTTAAGATTTTCAATATCTAAAGGAATATAAACAAATAAATCATTTAAACTATTAAGATTCAAATAAGACATTACTCTATCCAAACTATCTACATTTAAATCCTTGAAGCTATTTGTTAATAAATTTTCTGTAAATGGTCTTGTAAGACCCGCGTCTTTTAAGAATACTGATTTTTCAATATTTCTTTCTTCTAAAATATCTTTTAATTTACATATTATCATATATTACACCTCCTATTACTTCATTATAATACAAGCATTCATATATCATAATTCCTAATTCTCTGACATAAACGTCTTCCTCCCTTAAGTCCCGCCAAGGCGCTAAATTGGGTAGTAATAAAAAAGAGTACCATAGGCTTAGAGAATACCTTCAGAGCTTGACTCGTTTCTTTCCCTTCTCCCTTAAGTCCCGTCAAGGCGCTAAATTAGGTAGTAGTAAAAGAGAGTGCCATAGGCTTAGAGAATACCTTCAGAGCTTGACTCGTAGGTTTCTCGTGCCTATGGCACTCTCTGTCTATCCACTTATAATTTAGCCCTTGGCGGACTTAAACTTCCCTATCATTTCCTTAGCCACTTCTACAGCATCACCAACGATACCATAGTCGCACACTTTAAAAATAGCCGCTTCAGGATCTGTATTAATCGCTACAATCGTTTCAGAACCAGTAATCCCCGCTGTATGCTGAATAGCCCCAGAAATCCCAAAAGCTAAATAAATCTTAGGCGCAATGGTTTTACCCGTTTGACCAATTTGACGACTTAGTGGATACCAACCCTTTTCAACGATAGGACGTGTTACCCCTAGTACACCGCCTAATACATCAGCCAATTCTTCCAAGACTTTAAAGTTAGCAGGGGAACCCATACCACGACCACCAGCTACAATAATTTCTGCTTCTTCAATATTCACATCGTTCATATCCACTTTAATCATTTCAACAAATCGATTGCGAATGTCGCTGTCAGCTAAGGTTACCGTTTCTTGATGAATCTGCCCCGCACGACCTGCTACACGGTCTGGCATTTTAAATACATTAGGTCGTACCGATCCCATTTGCGGGCGATGTTCTGGACAAATAATTTCTGCTAAAATATTGCCACCCAAAGCAGGTCGAGTCCATTCTACAAGTCCATCAGATTGACTGACCGTCAAAATCGTACAGTCGGCAACAACCCCATTTTTCATACGCCCTGAAATGCGTGGTGCTAAGTCACGACCATCATTCGTGGCACCAATCAAAATAACATTAGGTTTATTTTGACTAAAGAAATCAGTAATTACCTTCGTATAGCCATCCGTAGAATAACGAGCTAATAAAGAATGCTCAAATACATGAACATGGTCAGAGCCATATTCAATTAAGCTTTGCGCTTGTGCCCCTACTTGCGCTCCTAAAATCAATGTATGCACTTCTTCATTGAGCTGATCAGCAATAAGGCGGGCCTGACCAATTAATTCATAGGTTACTTTGCGTGCCTGCCCATCAAAGCAGTCGGCAATGACATAAACACCTGTATATTCTTCAAACACCGTAATACCTCCTTATGCGATCAGATAAGTTCTTTCTGTTGTAAAACGCCTAAAATCGTTTCTACGGACTCATTGATAGGTCCTTTAAGCATTGTGCCAGCTGAACGCATTGGTGGGCTATACACCTTACGTACGCGCGTTGGCGACCCTTGTAGACCTAACCGTTTAGGGTCCGTTTCCATATCCTTAGCCGTAATTAACTTCACATCATATTGTGTGGCCCGAATGGAATGATGCAAGGTTGGATACCGTGGTTCATTCAAGGTTTTCACCGCCGTCATTAACATAGGCACAGGCGTATCTAATACTTCAAACCCTTCTTCGTGTTCACGTTGCGTTCGTACAATACCATCATTTACTTCAATATTGCATACATAGGTTACTTGTGGAATGCCTAATTCTTCCGCAATTTGTGGCCCTACTTGTGCCGTATCGCCATCAATGGCTTGTTTGCCACAGAAAATGATATCAAAGGGCTTACCCTGGTCTGCTTGCACCTTAGCAATAGCCCGTGCAATGGTATAACTAGTGGCCAATGTATCCGCTCCCGCAAAAGCTCTATCCGTAATCAAATAGGCTTCATCGGCCCCCATAGAGATACATTCTTTTAAGGCAATCGTAGCCTGTGGCGGCCCCATAGTAATCACCGATACACGGGTGCCAGGGTAGGTATCTTTTACCTTCAACGCCGCCTCTAAGGCATTCATGTCAAAGGGATTCACAATACTTGGTAAACCGGTACGAATCAATGTATTCGTTTCAGGATCTAATTTTATTTCAGACGTATCAGGCACTTGCTTAATGCATACGAGTAATTCCATAATGGCCCTCCCTTTTAACCTTGACGAAATTCCACACCCTTCGTGTCATCAGGATATTCCCATTTTGTCACGATAGTGTTACCACATAATACACGGCAAGTACCGCACTCTACACAACCGGCATAATCAAATGCCAATGTGCCATCCTCATTAAGCGTGTATAAACCAGCAGGGCACGCATTAACTAGTTTCATTTTTTCCTTCATATCTGGATAATCATGGATGATTTCAATATGAGGATGCCCTTCGTTAACATAATATTTATTAACCCCTAATTTTTCTTCTAAATTCATCATAAGGCACGCCCTCCTTTAAGTGCATCCATAGCCAGATTCACAAGACCCACACCAGTGGCTCGTTTCAACAACTTAGGTACTAATGGCTTAGCTCCACTGCCATTGACAGTGAAAACATCGCCCATAATACCATTGACCATAGCTGGATATTTCTGGAAAATACGTGGATTATTAAGGAATTCTGGGAAGTGACGATAGGTTTTCAAATCTTTACCAATGAAACTATCCGCTACTAAAATGTCATAATAACGTAAAGCACCGGCTGAGAAATCTTGGAGTTTCTTCGCTTTAATAATCGCATCGGCTGCATACATGCCAGAAGCAATGGCAAAATCCATACCTCGTACAGTGTAGCCCATATTAATACAGAAACCAGCTGCATCACCAACGATAATAAATCCATCACCACTTAAGGTTGTAACGGCTTTATAGCCCGCTTCTGGTACCATATGACCACTACGTTCTACCAATTTGCCACCTTTTAATAAACGAGCAATTGGTCCATAGCTCATAAATTCATTCATCATATCTTCAATGGTAGCATCCGCTTCACCAATATGTTCAAGACCTACGACAACGCCTAAGGACAGGCTATTTTTATTGGTATATACGAAGCCGCCCCCCATTAAACCATGGGTAATATCGCCCATACAAAGCCAGGCTAAACCATCATTAGCCTCAAGACCAAGCCGTTCCTCTAAGACACCTTTATTAAAGGTATATACTTCTTTAGCCCCTACCGCTACTTCAGAGGCTGTAATAGGCGCTCTAAGGCCAGCACGCTCAGCTAATAAGGAGTTTACCCCATCAGCTAAGACTACCACATCAGCTAGCATGGTATCCTTACCGCAACGGATGCCTATAATTTTTTCCCCTTCTTTAAGAAGCGCATCTACCTGAATGCGATTGACTACTACAGCCCCCGCTGCTGCTGCTTGATCAACTAACCATTTATCAAAAACACTCCGCAATACAACATAGGACTCATCTTCAGGTTTAGCTGGCTCCGCTTCATATTCAACGGTGGTCGCTTTGCCACCTTCTAAAATGGAAATTCGTTCTTTCGTTACTTTCCGCTCTAACGGTGCGGTTTCACGAAAATTAGGAATTAACGCCTCTAAGGAATGCGTATAAATACGACCACCGGTCATATTCTTGGCGCCCCCATAACTCCCCCGTTCCACTAAGAGCACCTTAACACCTGCTTTGGCCATACGATAGGCCGCTGCTGCCCCTGCTAAGCCGCCACCTACGACAATTGCTTCAAATCGTTCCATGCTGTTTCTCCTTATATAATATACTGTATTAAAAATACAAAATAAATCCAAACAGTGGTTAGCTACTAATGACTTACATTCTATTCACGGAGTGTAGATATTTTAGATGTAAAGTCTATAGAATATATTGATAATTTTAGATATTACACTTCGTGTTTACTATTATATATATTCTAATGTCATTTTTAAAATACCTCTTTTGCATAGTTAAATATATTCTATATTATTCAAATAACCAAATGACATAGGCCTTATCACGGGTATAGCCTATGCCTGATTAAGAGGTATCTAAACAAAGAAGGGGCTGTAACAAAATGCAGATTTTATCTGTCATTTAAGTTACAGTCCCTTATCTCTTATTTCTATTTAGTATTATCTAATACACTATCATCATAAGTAAAGTTATCATACTTATATCTAAACATAGTTGATCCTTCAGTTCGACTTTTAATTTCTTTTTCTTTTACAGTTTTTAATTCGTCAATTTTTTCTTTTAACATATCTTTACTGTTAAATCTTTTATAAGCACCACTTCCTGTTAAACTTTTTAAAATTAACTCATCATTTTTTTCATTAAAAGTATATTTATCTCTATCTCTACTTTCATTATCTACTAAAGTATTATTTTGATAGGTGGCTGATCGTGTACCTTTCCATTCATTTAATACATTATGAAATTCTAAATGAAATGTTCCTAAAGGGTTTTCATCATTTTTAGTTTGTTTTACTTCATATCCAAAAGAATGATAAGAAATAATATATTGATTATCTTTATCTTTCTTTATATCAATCCAACGCACCCCATTTAAATCTACTTCTTCTTTAATCCATTGACCTACAATTTTATCTTCTGGTTCTGCCCCGCAACCAGCTAATACAACCATAGCGACTGCCATTACCGCTAACATTACATATTCAATCATTTGTTTCATACTAACACGTCCCTTCTACAATTAATAAAACACCACTCGACTAATAATATCCCCTTTAATGGTGATATGTTCTATCTTTAATAGCATATCCTTCTTTAACCAAATCAAATTTTTGTTTTTTAGAATTCCATTCTAAATAATATCTATACTCTTGATTACTTTCAAAATCGTTTAAAAATAAAATTAACTGATTAGAGTTCAATGAATTAATTTCTATATCAGCATATCCAGCTGCAGTAGTTCCAAATGGATCCTTAAAGTCGTATAAATTAATATAGTCTACTAAACGATTGCCTTTCTTATCAAATCCTACAAGAGTCAAATATAAATTGTCACGATTATTTGTATTTTGTAAATAAAGCAAAATCTTATAAAAATTCTTTTCCGTAGTAGTATCATAGAAAGAACTTATAGTTATCATTCCATGCCTAAAAGTTGGAAATATTCTTTGTAACACCTGCTTATTGTTAATCTTTATAGTTAATACTTTTCCAATAAAAGATGCATCTATAACCCCATCCCTAGACTTTAAATTGCCTGATTCTTCTTTAACAGGATAAGCAAATCTCATAAAAGTCTTAGACCCCATATATTCAAAAGATGCATTCACGGGAATATATAAAGAAAACAAACAAATAAGCATAACAATAGATTTAATAAATCTCCTCATACAATCCCCCCTAAAAATCAATTTCTAACCGTTTAACCAGACTTAATAAAAAAGCAAATTTTTGAAATGTTTTTGAATTCATCTTATATTTAAGATAACGAAAAACACATCTTTTGTAAAGGTCTATTTACTCTCACAAAAGATGTGTTTATTTATATACTTCTATATTCTATGTTTCATAGCATTATAAAGGACGTATATTCCTTAACTTATTCTCCCAATAAAATAATTTACAAGAGCACTTAAATATCTTTAAAAAATGCTTTTTATTTAGGTTATGATGTATTCAAAGAACTAAATTAATAAACAACATATTCCGATTGTACAGGGTTCTAGTAAACGGAAACATACCTTACAACGTTTATGGGATAGCCGAAGTCAAAAAGGTGATTTGGAACGCGTCTATTCGAGATAAATACAGCTACATAAATATATTAAAAAAGCTTTATTAAAGACTTTTTTAGGTGCGCCTAAAACCTAAAATAAGGGCTTTTTGAGTGTTATACTATCTCGAAAAAGTCCTTATTTTAAAAAGAAAAGGAGTCAGGAATTAAATGGACCAAAACGAATCATGGAAAATAATTTTACGATACGTTTCAAAACGGAGCCATTTATCATGCCAAGCACCATCATGTTGCAAGCTATCATCAGCAGATTCCGCAATAAACTGCGCCACATCGACTGCACTATTTACTTGTAAAGCAAAGCCTCGACCATTAACAACAGGCACATCACTATAGGTGTAAGCAGCCAGGTCAACAATATCTGCAAACTGGCCATTACGGACTAAAATAGCCACTTTATCACGCACTACCAACACATCAAAGTTACTTGGATACGCATAACTAGCACCATGGATTGGCAAGCTATCACCTACGTGGAAAGTCGTTCGCGTAGGGCGAATCTTATCCACTTTAAGCCCTTCTACATTGTAGTAGAATTCATCAAATACATCGCCTCGTGCATTTAAGCCATGCCCTTCAAAGGTATGCTGTTGCGCCGCTGTACCTACGGCCTCCACAACCCCACAAGCAGACGTCATATTGCTTACACGGTTGATTAAAATCAATTCACCTAAGGTTTTGTGATGGCGGAATTCATCCATAACCACTGGGGTTTGGAAATGTAAAGTGCAAAGGGCAATACTATTTTTACCTAGCTCAGCCGCTGGCAAGTGTTCGCCACTATTAACATCAATTTGGTACTGAATGTCAGTCACCGTAGCGGCTACTTGCTTAGTCCCTAAGCTAACCAAATATTCATTGCCCACTTCTAATGGTTCATCATCCATCCAGAGCAATTTTACGCTAGCTGTCTGCGCAATGCCAATCCCTGTCTGTTTAACCAATACACTGCCCCGTGAAACGTCGATTTCACGATCTAACTGTATCGTCAATGGTTGTCCTAAACGGGCTTCCTGCACCGTATCGAAGCCCACTAACAAGGATTCTACGTTAGCGCTTTCCCCGCTTGGTAATACAGTGAGGGTATCTCCTACCGCCACTTGCCCTGCTTCTACCTGCCCTTGGAAACCACGGAAAGTATGGTTTGGTCGACATACGCGCTGTACAGGCATATAGAAACCATCTTCCGCCGTACCAGACGCATCTACAGTTTCTAAATAAGGCAACAAAGCGGGTCCTTCATACCAAGGCATAGTGGTAGCCTTAGTCGTAATATTATCCCCTTCCGTAGCCGATACAGGGATAACTTGTACCTTAGTAAGGCCCACTTCCTTAGCCAGGTCTGCAATATCCGCTTCAATCTGGCGGAAGACCTCTTCTTTATAGCCTACTAAGTCCATTTTATTAACTGCAAACACGAACGATTCAATCCCCATGAGGGCACAAATGCGAGCGTGACGACGAGTTTGCACTAAAATGCCTTGCGACGCATCTACCAAAATGATGGCCAAATCAGCAAACGACGCCCCTACGGCCATGTTACGGGTATATTCTTCATGACCTGGTGTGTCCGCAACGATAAAACTACGATTGTCCGTCGTAAAATACCGATACGCCACATCAATGGTAATCCCTTGTTCCCGTTCTGCCATTAAACCATCTAGCAATAAGGAATAGTCAATAGCACCGCCGCGACTACCTACTTTACTTTCTAATTCTAAAGCTTTCGCTTGGTCAGCATATAATAATTTAGCATCATATAAAATGTGGCCAATGAGTGTGGATTTGCCATCATCTACACTACCACAAGTAATAAATTTTAAAAGTCCTTTCATGATTGTATCCTCTCTTATCCCAACACCTATTTTAGAAATAACCTTCCCGTTTACGACGTTCCATACTGCCAGCCGCTTCACTATCGATAACGCGAGTCGTGCGTTCAGAGGAAACAGCGGATAAGGTTTCTTCAATAATTTCATCTAAGGTAGTTGCATCAGATTCGGTGCCCCCTGTTAATGGGTAACAACCTAAGGTACGGAAACGAACTTTTTTCTGTTCAATTTTTTCACCAGGACGTAATTTAAAACGATCATCATCTACCATGATAATATTGCCATCACGGTATACAACGGGTCGTTCTTTAGCAAAATATAAGGAAACAATATCAATGTTTTCCCGCTTAATATATTGCCAAATATCTTTTTCTGTCCAGTTGGAAAGGGGGAATACGCGAATGCTTTCGCCTTTGTTGATTTTAGCATTGTATAGCTTCCACATTTCAGGGCGCTGATTCTTAGGATCCCAGCCATGAGATGCATTACGGAAAGAGAAAATACGTTCCTTTGCCCGCGACTTTTCTTCATCCCGTCGACCACCACCAAAAGCAGCGGTAAAACCATATTTATTAAGCGCTTGTTTTAACGCTTGCGTCTTCATAATATCCGTATAAGCGGCTCCATGGTCAAAGGGATTAATCCCTTGAGCAACCCCTTCTTGATTGATATATTCAATCATATCAAGACCAAATTTTTTCGCCGTTTCATCGCGGAACTTGATCATTTCTTTGAATTTCCAAGTCGTGTTTACATGTAAAAATGGAAAGGGTGGGTTTTCTGGATAAAATGCTTTGCGCGCTAAATGTAGCATAACCGAGCTATCTTTCCCGATGGAATATAGCATAACTGGCTTTTCACATTGCGCGGCCACTTCGCGGATTATATATATGGCTTCCGCTTCTAATTCATCTAAATGACTGTATTCACTCATGTTACAACCTTCTCTCTTTTACTCGTAGTCTAATACCTAAATACAACAGTCAGGGGCTACATAGCCCTGGCTTGTTAGGACTTCCTAACTAAGGTAGTTTATAAAAAACTTTTTAATACTGATTTATACCGATTAATACTGATTAATACCGATTAGTACCCATTAGTACTGATTGGATTCTTGCGCATTTACCACAATGGTCTGATGTTCACCAGTCGCCGAGGTATATTCCCAATTCCAAAAATGCCCTTCACGGCGCGCCTTCATGGCGCCGCCTTTACCGCCCATATCAGGACCTAGGAAATAGGCAATGGCTCCTACAGGACACTCTTTAATGCATGCCATACAGCCCCAGCAATCCTTAGGATAGGCCATAAAGGCTTTACCGCTCTCATTCATAGCCGGTAAGCTACCAGGACAAATATTAACGCAACGCTGACAACCTACGCAGGTGTTCTGATCAATTCTGATGCTCATAATAATCCTCCTTCACCAATGGTCGTTGTCGAATTTCAATGCCCTTGTCAGTAGCTACTGAATTGACATAACAAAGCCATTCATCACTCGTTTCAGGATAATCTAGATTTTCTGCAAAACTATGCCAGCGCGTTTCTTGCCGAGCCCCTAAATGAGCTATCAAGGTTAAACATACAACTAGTCGTTCTTTTAATTCATAAATGAACAGTAAATCATGTAAAGTATCCGCCTTCAAATGATTGGCCATGATTTGTAACTCTTCAATGCGGGCCTTCGCTTTAGCCAACTGTTTACTATTAAACCGATAGTAGGAACCAATCCCCCCTGCATAGCTATCCATAGTGCGCTGCATCGCTTCTTCTAACTGTTCTGTCGTATATAAAGGAGCCTCGCCCGTCAGATAGCTATCATACGCATCTAAATAAGTCTGAGCTTGCGCCGCTAGGGCTGGTGAAACGTGAACCCCACTAGGCTTGCCCGCTTCATAGCGTTTGGCAATAGCTAGTGCCGCAATTTCCCCTTCAGCTAACGCACCCGTTACATATTTTTGTGGACAACCACCGGCTACATCACCAGCCGCATATAAATTGCGAATGGTCGTTTCACGATTCGTATCCACCCAATAGCCACTAGCCGTGTGACCGCCTACAATATAAGGCTCGGTGCCTTCAATTTCTACATTCTGCTGTTGTGGACCTTCCCCAGATTCTAGCCATTTCAAGGTCTGCCCGGGCGCCATATTCAGATAGGCTTTTAGTAGGTCCATATTCTGTTCGCTCGTAATGCCTTCCGTAGCTAAATAGCAAGGTCCATGACCATCTAACGTTTCCTTTACCGTACCATACACCCGTTGTGAGGTGGTGAGGCCATATTTAGTTTCATATACCTCACCATCAGCATTGACCTGCTTAGCCCCTACGCCTTGTGCAATCGTACCCGTTGGTGCAATCGTGTCTTTGCATCGCAAGGCTATAAAACGCATTTCAAAGGTCGTCATTTCAGCGCCGGCCTGAATGCCCATAGCATAACCAGCCCCTGTATTAAACGGGGAATACCACATCTTATGCCTTGAAAACCCCGGATTATTAGGACGATATAAACCAGCCGCCCCACCAGTGGCACAGATTACATAAGGTGCATAAATTTCATAGGCTACGTTATGCCGCAAGGAAAAGCCTACAGCGCCTTTGATTTCCCCATCTTCCACTAAATAGTCTGTCATGATAACATGTTCCATAACAGTGGTGTTTGGCAGTTGTAACACTGCATCGGCTAAAATAGGTTTAATGTTTTCACCATTAATTTTAATGTTCCGATTGCCTCTAGCCATATACTCGCCATTAGCGTCTTTTAAAATAACCAGACCTAAATCTTCTAATACTTTGGTAACTCCATTCAAACGCTCACTCATGGAGAGTAACAAGTCTTGACGGACAATGCCGGCCGCATCCTTCGTCGCATAATCCACATAATCCTGAGGTTTACGACCTTTTACAATATACGCATTAAGGGCATTCACGCCAGCCGCTAAACAGCCACTACGACGAATGGCTGCCTTTTCCACAATGAGTACCTTGGCCTCACTGTGAGCTTGTAAGGTCAACGCTGCATAACAGCCCGCCGTACCACCGCCAATAATAAGCACATCGGTATCGATTCGCTCTCGTTTCTCAAATTTCATACGTCTATCCCACCTAATTTCCTAGTCTGTAAAACACCTGTTTTCTTATATTTTTTTAAATATAGAATACTTGACCCGATTCAAGGGCTTTATTTTTCACAATATGAACATCCGTGTTACTACACAAGAACAGGCGATAAATCAAAACTTGCACGGTTTCCCCCACTTCAAAAGAGGCGGCTTCAATCGGCTGCTCCGCTTCAATTAAATGTTCACCAATACGAATGCGCATACTAAGGCGCGTTCCCTGAAACGCCACCGCTTCTACCACGCCTTGCTCTACAGCACTTCTATCTTCGTGATCCGCATCCGCTTTAAACACAGCCACAAATTCAGGGCGAATAATGGCCCATTCAAAGCCCTCTTCCCGTTCAAAACCGGTCAAGGTTTCATAATGCATTATACCCTTAGCCTTCCCCATAAAGCCCGCTACAAAAGGCGTTGCTGGTTCACCATATATTTCTTCAGGCGTCCCCATCTGCTCAATTCGACCATTATTCGTTACAATAATCTCATCGGCTAATTCCACCGCTTCTTCCTGATCATGCGTAACAAAAATACTGGTAATCCCAGATTTTTTAATGGTCGCTTTTAACCATTGCCGAAGCTCATGCTTAACTTTGGCGTCGATAGCTGCAAAAGGTTCATCTAAAAGCAATACATTAGGCCGTGGCGCTAAGGCTCTAGCAAAGGCTACACGTTGCCGTTGGCCCCCAGATAATTCACCAGGATACCGATCTTGCAAATTAGCAAGACCCACCAAATCTAATAACTCCAATACGCGTTTTTCTATGGCCTTAGGATCTTCTTTTTGTACAGTCAGACCAAAAGCAATATTATCGAATACTGTCATGTGACGAAATAAGGCATAATTCTGAAATACAAAGCCAATGCCTCGTTTCGCTGGCACGATTGAATTGACTCGTTGACCAGCAATATAAATATCCCCTTGGTCTGGATGCTCTAGACCTGCTAACATGCGTAAAATAGTAGTTTTACCACTACCACTAGGCCCTAAGAGAGCCACTATTTTACCTTCGGCGATATGAAAATTTACATCCTTGGAAGCTTCATAATTACCAAACTGCTTAAAAATGCCTTCCATCGCTACATATTGAGAGGCTCTTTCTTCCATCTCATCACCTCAAACTCTCTCTTTGGCTATATTAATCCCCTGCGTGACCTACGCGATGTTCCACATAGGCTCGTAAGACTAACAATAATATAGATAAAATAACTAGTACTGACGAGGCAGCAAAGGCGGCTGTTACCCCCGTAGCAGACCCCGACATATATAATGCATCAATTTCTAACGGCAAAGTAAAGGTGCTTCCACGCGCTTTAGATAAGGCCGCTACTGCACCAAATTCCCCCAATGCTCTAGCGGCACACAGTAAAACGCCATACAGGAAGCCCCATTTTATTTGTGGAAAGGTAATTTTCCAAAATACGGTCATCCCAGAAGCACCCATTAACACAGCCGCCTCTTCCTCTTCACGCCCCCGTGTATGCATCACCCCAATGACTTCACGGAAGACGAATGGCAAGGTAACAAAAATCGTAGCTAAAAATACACCTGGCAAGGCAAACACTACGCGCCAATTAGTGCCTAACCATTGATTAAGACTGTCTAAAATGCCATAGCCCCAACCAATGCGACCAAAAACCATAATAAAGGCTAACCCAGCAATAACAGGGGAAATAGAAAAGGGCACATCAATCAAGGTCATTAAAAACTGTTTCCCTTTAAAATCAAATTTACCAATGCTATAGGCCGCGCATAATCCAAATAAGCCACTCACTAGTACAGCCACTAAAGCGGCCACTAAGGTAAGCCCTAATGCAGATAGTACATAAGGCGTCGTAATGGCTTTTATATAAAAGTCCCAGCCCTGTGCTAACGAACTGACAACGACCGTTACTAAGGGAAATACTAGCATCAAAATGACGAACAGGAAGCCTAAAGTAATTAAGCTGTACTCTACCAACTTTGACTGTTTCATCTTATCGACCTCCTAACCGCTTTGCCTGACGCAATTGCAATAAATTAACGCTCAGCAAAATTAAAAAGGCCAACACTAATAGAAGCAATGCCATGGCCGTCGCCCCTTCATAGTCAATGTAGTTTAATTTCTGCATGATTACATAGGACACGACCTGCGTTTGCGCTTTCGCACTATTCCCGGAAATATAAATAACACTACCATATTCACCAAGACCTCGTGCAAAGGCTAAGGCAAAACCGGCTAAGCCAGCGGGTAAAATTTCAGGCAAAATAATGCGACGGAATATAGTAAAATTATTCGCCCCCAACACAGCGCCCGCTTCTTCATAAGAACCATCTAATTTAGCGAGCACAGGTTCCACCGATCGTACTACGAAAGGAATCCCTACAAATACAAGGGCTATAATAATGCCTATTTTGGTATATACTAGGGAAATGCCCCACTGCACGAGTGTACTCCCTAATAAACCGGACTCAGAATATAACTTAGATAGAGTAATCCCTGCCACAGCGGTAGGCAGTGCAAAGGGCAATTCTATTAAGCTATCGATAAAACGCCGTCCTGGGAACGTATAGCGCACTAAAATCCAAGCTAACAATGTACCAAAGACTAAATTAATGGCGGCCGCCACAAAGGATGTCATAAGACTAGTCGCAAAAGCATGCCATACTACGGGCTTAGCAATCGTTTGCCAAAACACAGTTGGCGGAATCTGCACCGCATAGCCTAAAATAGTGCCTACCGGTAAAATAATAATAATGGATAAAATCGTTAAGGTTACACCTAATGTCAAACCAAAGCCTGGCAATAAACGAGGGTGCTTACCATTTGTGTGTATTTGTCTTTTCATAAGCCCCTCCTATTCATCCCGAATCGTATCGAATAGGGCGCCATCTTCAAAGAAACGCTCATAAGCAGCAGGCCAACCACCAAAATCACGAATGGTAACCATACGTTGTGGTGTAGGATATTCATTAGCCACCTCAGCCATAATGGTAGGGTCCGTAGGTCTAAATCCATATTTAGCAATTAATCGCTGGCTATTTGGCTCATATAAATGACTTAAATACTGACGAGCCACTTCATAAGTGCCTCGTTTCTTTGCAATTTCAGCCACAACAGCTACACTCGGTTCAGCCACAATAGATACTGACGGAGTTATAAGTTCATACTCACCAGGATAATGTTCTAGTATCTGTTTCGCTTCATTTTCCCAGGCAAGCAGTACATCGCCTTGTTTGTTTTCTACAAACGTTGTCGTCGCTCCACGAGCGCCAGCATCCATAACAGCCACATTTGCATACAACTGTTTCACAAAAGCAGTCGCCTTCGTAGTATCATCACTAGGTCCTGCCCCATAGGCATAGGCCGCTAAAAAAATCCAACAAGCACCTCCACTACTCTTTGGATCGGGCGCAATTAAACGAATACCGGGCTTAATTAAATCCTTCCAATCCTTAATCTGTAAGGGATTGCCTTTACGCACCAAAAATACAATTGTCGATGTATAGGGCGCTGAATAATTAGGTAAATCAGACTCCCAATTCGGATCTAATAAGTGAACCTTTTGTAATAAATTCACATCTTGCGCTAAGGCTAAGGTAACCACATCAGCATCAAAACCTTCTACAACGGATCTTGCTTGGTTTCCTGAGCCACCATGAGATTGATGAATCACTACGTCTTTACCGGTTCGTGCTTTATAATACGCTGCAAAATCAGCATTATAAGCTTCGTAAAACTCTCGTGTAGGATCATAGGACACATTCGTCAGCGTCGTCACCGCGTCTTCCGCATGCGGTGATACAGCCTGCTGTGTTCCCCATATCATAGCCCCCACTATGCCTACGGCGAGAAGCATGTACCAACCTCTTCGTTTCATAAACATACCTTCAATCTTTTTAACTCTCTCTTTTTCGATTAGCACACCATTGAACTAATCTACCTCGCTTCTTTCTCAAACATGAAGTGCCCTATCTTTACTGCGTTATACTAAGTTTGTACTACAACACTAAGTATGTAGTACAGCACTGAGTATGTAATACAACACGAAATATGTTATATAATACAAACTAAGGTTAATTCCTATAAATTTAGCAGGTATTTAAAGCACACGTATCACGTAAATGTAAAGCTGTCTGTAATTTTACGTTTTAAATCATACATTGTCAATAGGATATGAGCATATCTTGAAACAATATAGAATTCCATCTAATTTTATCAATCTAATAATTGATATTTTTTCTCATATTCATCGCTAAATAAATGGATAGTTGTGTATATATTCTCTTATATAAACCGTCATTAAAACTGTAATTAGTCCTATATTTTATCGATTGAACCTTATCTTCATTACCTTTATTATTAGCTAAATAGCATCGCTATGCTTTGAATTACTTTTCACTCAACTTAATAGTATTGCTTTTGTCTTAGCTTACTAGTATCAATTTTATCTTAATCTCCAATAATTGATAACTTATTTCATTTAATACCCTAATCCCTATATATACTTAATTCCTAAGTTAACCATGAAACAAATGCATATATCTATGATATAATGAAAACATACGAATATTCTCTATACAAATATTATTGACTGTGGACTGTGGATAAAGCTATTAAGGAGACTCTCATGAGCAAAGAACACATAACATTACAGGAAGCAATTAAACGAAATTTAGCCATCCGCGAATCGTATCACAAATTAGAAGACTCTCTAAATGGCAAACGTTGGACTATTGAAGAAGATGCATTAGGCTTTTTAACAGATGCGGCCTTAGTGGGGCGCCTTGCTATGGCCTATGAAAAAACTTGGCCTACAGCAGATACTGAAGGCGATTTAAAAACTCTCTTACCTCATAAATTAGGCGAATGTGTGTGGTGGCTAGCAGCCCTAGCCGATCGTATGGGCATTGACTTTGAAAAAGCAATTATGGACTTCGTAGAAGAAAAAGAACGAGATTTACCATAATTAATTAAATACTATAAAAGACCTAAAAACGTAGCTGTACCATATTGTAATTATGGCTAGTGATTGTTTTTAGGTCTTTTTACGACTACCTATCATGCTTAGCTTCGTTTACTCGCTTCGCAAAAAAGTGATGCAATACAATTTGCGCGTCGCGCCTAGTACATTTTAAATACGTCCGTTCGGATGCTGTGGATTTCTCTTCGAGAAATCTTACGCCCCAAACTATGCGATTCGCAATAATTTATGCGTCGCTTTGCTCCTATAAATTATGCTCACTGCATACCAGGACCGCTTCTATTGTACCTCTACCTATTGAGATACTCCTACTAATAACAACTGGAAACTAGCTCTGTGTACTTCATTCTTTGCGACTACCTATCATGCTTCGCTTCGTTTCACTCGCTTCGCAAGAAAGTGATGCAATACAATTTGCGCGTCGCGCTGCTCCTTCAAATTGTTTGCCCTACTTTTCCCAGCTTCTGGTCGGATAGGTAGAAACGAATAAACTAAAATACTGTATTCTTTCCTATCTGTTCGTCAGCTGTGAATTCTTCTCCGAAGAATTTTACGCTGCGAACTAAAAGATTCACACCCATTTGTGCGTCGCTAGCGCTCCTTCAAATGGGGTTCACTATTTATTCCACGCCGCTTCTATTGTACCTCTACCTATTGAGATACTCCTACTAATAGCTCCTCTTGGAAGCGCCTGGACAGATTGTTACTCGTTAGAGTAACAAAAATAAAAGGCCGTGTCTTTCGACACGACCTTTTATTTTCATTAATCAGCGACTACCTATCCTCCCAGGCCGCTTCCAGCCAAGTACTTTCGGCGTTTACGAGCTTAACTACTGTGTTCGAGATGGGAACAGGTGGACCCTCGTAGCTATCGCCACTGAATCTGTCAGAGCTTGTACTCTGAAAACCACATAGAAGTGTAGATGCTGTAAGTTACACATTAGATAATTCGTTGATTGAAGTTTGTTGCTACCGTCTAGTGACTACCATTTTAATTTGGTTCACTATTTATAAGTAAAGCCCTCGATCTATTAGTACCAGTCAGCTCCAAGCCTCACAGCTCTTCCACACCTGGCCTATCAACCATGTCGTCTACATGGGATCTTACTAACTTTTGTTATGAGAAACCTCATCTCAAGGCTGGTTTCACGCTTAGATGCTTTCAGCGTTTATCCGTCCCG
>NZ_NMZQ01000039.1 GCF_010093125.1 Veillonella sp. R32 | reverse complement strand
AAGCATTGTGTGCGTTGAAAATACAGCGCGTGCCAGCTAAAGATACACAGAGTATGTCGTCGGCAGCGTCAGAGGTGGATAAGAGACAGGATAATTACTGATACTATAGCTGTTTTTACCAACACGTTTTGTCCTATAACCCACAATAAATAACAATATATTGCTTAACGAAAATAAGGAAGAGGCCGTATGCATAACGACCTCTTTATTATTTACTACTATTTGCTATTTTTAGTTCTGTTTACCTTACCCAGCCAATATATTAACTGATTTAGTACTTGATCTTACGGCTTCAAAACTTTTTTACGGCTTCAAAACTTTTATATGGTTCAAAGCTTTTATAGCTTCAATCCTTTTTAGCTTCAAAGCTTTTATAGCTTCCATACTTTTATATTAATCTTCTGAACCAAATGGTACTAATTTTTGAGCCTGTTCACGATGCATAGGCTTAATAGAACGATTAGCGACTTTGAAAGCTAACGCAATAACCGCTGCATCATCGACCCAGCCAAGACCGGGAATACGGTCCGAAATAATATCAATTGGCAAAATCAAATATCCTAAAGCGCCGGCAATAACAGCTTTAACATATTTAGGGGTATCTGGATCACGGAAACAATAAAACAAAATACAAGCACGGCGTAGGAAGGCTACATTCTTGCCTACCCCACTGGCAAACCGTAAAAATTTAGCAGACGAAAAGAATTTCGCATACTTCAATAATTTCAAAGGACTCATTAAAACTCACTCCTATTGTGTATACCTATACTGATGTAGTCAAACCAGTTAAAGGCTCTGAAACATTATACTTACAACAACTATGTCTTTGATGTTATTTTGTAAAATTATCTTTCACGCCATTTACTACATCGCTTACTTTCTCTACAACTTCTGATTTTTTATCACCAGCAGAGGCCACAAAGTCGCTTACCCGTTCTACTACATCGCTTTTAGTGTCACCAGCGCTTGCTAAAATATCACTCACTTTACCAAGTACGGTGGACTTAGCATCACCAGTGGATTTAATAGCCGACGAAGCTGTACCAGCTGCTAAATCAAGGGCGGTTTCACCCACAGTGGCCAATAAAGAACCAATACCAGCTAACGCATGTTTTGCATTAGCTACATAATCCTTGTCAGAATTAGCAATCGCTTTACCAGCTACGCCTGCTACAGCAGCGGCGGCTACCCCAAGGACTACATTTTTCAAAGAGCCAAGACTCGACAACGTATCAGCACTTAACATATTGCCTAAATTAAGGCGACTAAGGCCTAGGAAATCGTCACTATCCACGCCTGCTTCCGCTAAGAAATCTTTATCTTCGTCCCCTAATGGTTTATTTTTCATAGGTGAATCCATTAAGGCTTTAATGGTTGTTTTATTATAATCAATAATTTCTACCAAGCGTTCTCTATATTCAGAGAAATCACCAGGCATAGGCATGCCACTTTCTACCCAAAGTTTAGCGCATTTGCCCACTGCATACGTCAAGCAAATAGCCAATGGAATTTTAACTTTTGGATTAGGAAATACGGAAGTCAACAAGGCACTCACTAAGCTACCACCAAGACCACCGAGGAAGCCAATAATAGCACCTGCTGTTGCCGTATGACCATATACCGCCGCAATACGGCTTACCATATAAGCATCATTGGCAATTAAAGCAGTCGTACTAAGTTTTGGTGCCATCACAAGCACGCCAGCACGTGCGGCAGCCCAACGGCAAATTGTTTCAATTTCAGCATCACGATTCGCTAATTCTGCTTCTACGGCTGCTAACGTTCCCTCAGGATGAGTCATCAAATCTTTTACGTCTTCCATCTATATCGCTCCTTTATCACCTGTAAAGTTTAACACTGTAATTCAATTATAGACCTTTACTATAATTATTTCTATATTAAGAGAAAAAACT
Organism: Veillonella sp. R32; assembly: GCF_010093125.1. GTDB lineage: Bacteria > Bacillota > Negativicutes > Veillonellales > Veillonellaceae > Veillonella_A. The sequence goes on along the minus strand of NZ_NMZQ01000039.1, from coordinate 10,325 downwards.
CCTCTTTTTTCCTATATAAATTATGCAAAATAAAGCTTACCAACTAGTGAGCCCACCATCAATAGTCCACGCAGCGCCCGTTACAAAAGAAGCCTTAGAACTTAACAAAAAGGCAATTACTTCGCCAATTTCTTCTGGTTTGGCAATACGTCCTAGCGGATAGTGAGTGGCCATTTCTTCCATAGCTTCTTCAAAAGTCTGATTACTTTCTGCTAACTGCCGAGCCACCAATGAAGTGTCTACATCACCAGGGCATACACAGTTAACCCGCACATTATGTACGGCCATTTCAAGAGCCAAGGATTTGGTAAAACTTACAATGGCCCCCTTAGAAGCACCATAAACAGAGCATGCCACATTGCCTTGCAAGCCCGCATCACTAGACACGGTAACAATACTCCCCTTAGTGCGACGCAAGCAAGGAGCTGCTGCTTGGCATAAAAAGACAGTCCCTTTTACATTAGTCCCAATCATTTCATCAAAGTCTTGTTCCGTCACATCATCTAATAGTTCTTCTTTGTAAAACCCCGCTGCCGTTACTAAAGCACTAACATCGCCGAATAAACGACACGTTTCTTCCACAATGCGCCGACAATTCATAACTTTACTAACATCGCCTTGCACAAAGCGAACTTTTGATGAAATACGTCGTAATTTTACAACTGCTTCTTGCCCAGCCCGTTCGTTACGCCCATTAATGACTACGCACCAGCCCTGTTTTAAGAGTAGTTGCGCCGTAGCGAAGCCAATGCCAGACGTGCCTCCACTAATAAGAGCTACTTGATTTTCACTATTCATCGGCATATCATCACCTTCCTTCGCTTACCAATGGGTCACTATGTAATCGTAAGTTAATTTACAAAGCATACTTACCGTTGTCGCAATAAACACAAAACGAACTAGACCTACGCCCTTCTTAATAGCTAAACGAGAACCTAACGTAGCACCAATAATTTGGCCCGCCCCGGCCGATAACCCTAGTACATAATCCACATGACCAAGGCCTAGAAATAATAGCAAAAATCCTAAGTTACTTGTAAAATTCAATAACTTTGCATTCCCTGAAGAATACAAAAAATTAAAACCCGCATAGATAAACATAAAAATTAAAAATGTGCCCGTCCCCGGCCCTACAAAGCCATCATAAAACCCAATTATTAACGCCCCTAAAGCCAATAGAATCAATTTTTTCTTAGAAGCCCCTACATAGGTGGTGACAGTGCCCCAATCTTTTTTAAAGAGCACAAACAAAAGCACGCTAATGAGCAATACAATAATAATTGGTTTCAAATATAAAGGGGGAATGCTAATCACCAACAAAGTCCCTAATAAGGAACCAATGAAAGTAATGGGCATGAGTTTTTTCACCAACGGCCACTCTACCATGCCAGAGCGGGCATAGGTAATAGAGGCTGTAAGTGCCCCAAACACGCTGGACAATTTATTACTACCTAAGGCTACACTGGGCGGTAAGTTAGTGAGCAACATAGCGGGCACTGAAATTAAGCCACCGCCACCGACAATTGAATCTACAAAACCTGCTAAGGCCCCAGCCACAAATAAAATGAGGGGCATCAAAAGTGCAGGGTCTACCATACTAACTATATCCATACAAGCCTCATTTCAAACGACTTAAAATCGTCTTGTAGCCATCAGCGCCATACACAAGGCACCGTTTCACGCGACTAATCGTAGCGGTACTAGCACCGGTTGTTTCTACAATATTATCATAGCTTTCCCCAGCTTCTAGCATACGCGCTACTTGCAAACGTTGTGCCAATGCTTTTAACTCATTGACCGTACAAATATCTTCAAAGAATTCATAACACTCGTCGATTGTTTCTAATGCTAACATAGCCTCAAACAATTGGTCATTCATCGGGTTGCGTAATTTTTCATTGACACTCATAAAGATCCTCCCTTAGTAATTAGATTTAGTTTAATTATATTACATAATGGGGTAAAAGAAAAAGACTTTCACACAAAAAAGTGGAAAAGTCTTCTTCGTATATCATTTAATTTTTAACAATTCCTTAGAAAGCCGGAATGATGGACCCTTTAAAGGTATCTTCAATGAATTTCTTAGTCGCATCGGATTGATAAATAGCTAAAAATTTCTTAAGGGCTTCACTATTTTGATCCCCTTCACGAACAGCTACTACATTAGCATAAGGAGAATCTTTACTTTCTACCACGACCGCATCTTTTAATGGGTTAAGCCCTGCGCTTAATGCATAGTTAGTGTTTACACAAGCAATATCTACATCATTTAAAGAACGAGCAATCTGTGCCGCTTCTAATTCTTTAATTTGTAAATTTTTAGGATTTTCTACAATATCAGCTACTGTAGATTTTGGTGTGCCCCCATCTTTTAATTTTAAAAGACCCGCTTGTTGTAATAACAATAAAGCACGACCGCCATTAGTTGGGTCATTAGGAATAGCCACCGAAGCCCCATTAGGAACGGTGCTCAAATCTTTATACTGATTGGAGTATAAACCCATTGGTAATAAGATAGTTTTGCCTACAGATACTAAGTGTAGACCACGTTCTTTAACCATGTTATCCAAGAATGGTTGATGTTGGTAAGAGTTAGCACTTAACTCTTTTTGTTCCAATGCAATGTTTGGTTGAATATAATCGTTAAATTCAACAACCTTAATCTTGAAACCTTGCTTTTCTGCTTCTTTCGCTACAAAGTCCATAACTTGTGCATGAGGACCAGCGGTTACCCCTACTGAAAATTCTTGATCGGCATTACTAGCGCTGTCCTTAGTATCACTACCGCAGCCTACTAAAACAAAAGCCAACGTAGCAATGGCAGCTAATAAAAAAGCTAATTTTTTCATGTAATCTCCCTCTTTCTCTCAAATCGCAACCGACTACTTTTCACAAATAATCCGTAAAATCGCTAACCATACCGCGAAATAATTGCGTGTAATTAACGTTTATTCACTTTGCGGGATAAGAAATCACCACAAGACTGAATCAATTGTACTAAAACAATTAAGATAATAATCGTCGCTAACATTACGTCCCCTTGGAAACGTTGGTACCCATAGCGAATCGCGATGTCCCCAAGACCACCGCCACCGATGGCACCAGCCATAGCGGAATAACTAATTAAATTAACTACAAGAACGGTAATATTATCAATAATCGTAGGCAAAGCTTCTGGCAATAAAACTTTACGAATAATCTGTAATGGCGAGGCACCCATAGCTTGCGCCGCTTCAATAACTCCACTATTAATTTCGCGAATAGACGTTTCCACTAAACGCGCTAAGAAAGGAATCGCCGCAATCGTCAATGGTACACAAGCGGCGGTAGTACCGATGGACGTACCTGCTAGGATACGTGTCAAAGGAATAATCGCTACCATCAAAATAATGAATGGAATCGAACGCAATGCGTTAACTACAGTACCTAACACACCATTTAATGCTTTATTTTCTAAAATATGACCTTTGCCGGTAATGACTAAAATAACCCCCAACGGAATACCAATAATAGTAGCCACTACAGTAGAGATGATTGTCATTTGAAGGGTTTCACCTAACCCTTGAATCAACAAATTAATGATTTGCTGCGACATAGCCAATCACCTCGCTTCCAATTGGTAATTCTTTCAAGTATTGAATGCCTCGTTCTTCATTAGCACGGTCACCATTCAATACTACAATTAAATGACCAAAGCTTTTATCTTGAATATAGTCAACGCCGCCAAATAATATGCTTACGTCAAGACCAAAACGACGAATCATGCCAGCTACAATAGGCTCATCGACTACATTGCCCACGAAATTAAGGCGAATAATAGGATGTAACCCTTCCCCCCAAGTAGGCTGTACGTTCAAATGACGCCAAGCTTCTTCTGGTAATTTATGACTAATAATAGCACTTACAAATTCTTTCGTAGTCTTTTCTTTTGGACTTGTGAATACGTCAACTACTGGGCCTTCTTCTAAAATAACGCCCCCTTCAATAACCGCTACACGATCACAAATTTCTTTAATAACCTGCATTTCATGCGTAATAAGGACGATGGTTAATTTTAGTTTTTCATTAATATCCTTCAACAATTCCAAAATGGATTTGGTTGTCTGTGGATCAAGGGCGGACGTTGCTTCGTCACAAAGCAATACTTTTGGATTACTTGCCAAAGCACGGGCAATCCCTACACGCTGTTTCTGGCCACCAGATAATTGAGAAGGATAGTTGTTTAAACGATCGCTCAATTTTACAATATCTAGAATGGGCAAAATGCGTTCTTTTATTTCCGCTTTGCTAAGACCTTGTAATTCCAATGGGAAGGCTACGTTATCGTATACCGTACGAGAAGATAACAAGTTAAAATGCTGGAAAATCATACCAATATTTTTACGTTGTTCTCGTAAATCTTTGTCATTTAATTTTGTTAAGTCTACCCCGTCCACAATTACTTCACCCGACGTAGGTCGTTCTAACATGTTAATGCAGCGAATCAAAGTAGATTTACCAGCCCCACTTTGGCCAATAACCCCAAAGATTTCTCCTTCTTTAACGGAAAGGCTAATATCTTTTAAGGCTTCTACGCGATTCGGACCCTCATAGACCTTGCTGATGTGCGTCAGTTCAATCATGTGATCGCTCTCCTTTTCTCAAAACACTCTCTATCTAAAAGTACATTAAAAACAAAAAACTCTTCACAACACATGAAGAGTTACCTGTTCTTCATCTGTCGAAGTTATCACTTCGTTGGAATTGGCACCGTTCCTTATTGGATGGTTGCCGCGACTTCATCGGGCCAGTCCCTCAGTCAACTCTTGATGAACCTATGTATTTTTTAACGTGATAAAATCATATCACTGTAAAGACATACTGTCAATAGAGGAATTAAATATATCGAAAATTTTAATTTTCAAATACAATCCTTCAAAAAATGTAATGGCCCTATTGCCAAACTTTAAAGGCTTTCCGATTCAGTAAAAACCGAGCTCCCATGACAGCAATGGCCCCGGTAATCAATTGTGGCCAACTCATCATCAGCAATACAGCCTTTTCAATTGGATACGGCACGGAAAAGCCAATAAACAATAAGGAAAAACTACAATATAGGACAACCCCTTTGGCTACACTACAGACAAAAGTCTGTAACCAAACTGGCTGATTTTGTAATAGTCGTCCTAAAATAACAAATACAGAATTGCCAATGCCTACCAAAGGAATAAAAGGTGCAAAGGGTAACATGGATTGCATAAAAGCAATCACCGGCGTTACCCACGCAATAGCTAAACCGCTAACGGCGCCATAGCGCATAGTAGCCACCAGCATACTCAAGCCCACTAAGGAGCCAATTAAGAACATGCTAATCATCGGTGGCACCGGTAAAATAAAGCGCAAACTCTGACTGAGTAGGGCCACCGCTAATAAAAGCGCCGTGCCGGTTAATGTACGAAGTTCCATAAATAATTTATGCCAAGCCTTCCGCTAATAATTTTTCGTAGCCTTCACGCAATTTAGTGGCTACAGGGCCTACTTTACCATCCCCTACCGGCTGACGGTCTAATTTGGTAATAGGAATAATACCACCAATTGTATCTGTAAAGAACAATTCATCGGCATTATCTACAAATTCACGGTCAAATTCTTTTTCAATTAAAGATACACCAGCTGTTGGTGCGACCCGTGTTACTACCAATTGGCGAGTAATCCCTTTTAAAATCAAATCATCCGCTGGATGCGTATATAAAATACCATCTTTTACGGCAAATACATTAGACGTAGCCCCTTCCGTACAAATACCGTCACGGAATAATACAGCGGAGTAAGCAAATTTCTTTTCCGCTTTCGTCTGCGCTAAGATATTAGGGATTAAATTCAAAGTCTTAATATCTACATGATGCCAACGTTCGTCAGGCAAACTAATCGCTTTGACCCCTTCAGCCAATTTACTCAAATCTTCTTTAATCGGCCGAATATACATATACATGGTAGGATCTAATTTAGCACGGTCATACGCATGATGACGTGGTTCTACGCCACGGGTAATCTGCAAATAAATATACCCATCGGTAATACCACTTTGTTCAATCATGATTTCATGCAATTCTTGCAAATCTTCTGGTGGCATTTTCACGGGAATGTCCATGAAACGCATAGACCGATACAAACGATCTTGGTGATACGAAAAGGCAAAGCAACGACCATTAAATACACGCGTTACTTCATATACCCCATCGCCAAAGCAATAACCACGATCATCAAGACTTACACATTTAGCACCTGGTTCAACAAATTCACCATTAAAATAGGTTAACTCTTTCATTGGAACACCTCTCTATTCTAAGCTGCAAGTTGCAAGCAACAACCGACCGTAAAACGTATTAATCATGTTTCGATTATAGCACAGTCCTACAAAATCTGCACTATCGGCCTAATAAAATCCGACGCACTGCTTTAGGTAATTGTTGCAGACCTAAGGTTCCTAAATAGGATAAACAAACGGTGCAAATGTAAAGGCCAATGACAACAACCGCTGTATATTGAAGCTGTGCTTTAGCCATACCAAAGGTCAAAATAATGAGCATAAACGGATGAATCAAATAAATGCCATAGGACTGTGCCCCAATTTGTTCCCAAAACGCCTTAGCCACACTACTCATAGGCGTAGCTAAGAAGAAAAATAAGAAAAATAAAGTGGCCGCCCCCGTATACAGCATCCCCATTGGGCTAAGCTGATGAATGGTATAAATAGCCTCTAGCAAGGAATAATGACGTTCACTCAACACATAATAATAACTGCCCATCATTAAGGCTACGGACAAAGCAAACACAATCGTCAAAGCCCCTCTATAGTGCCACAAGCCCTCTACTACCGTTTCATACCGCTCCGCTACAACAGCGCCAAGCAAGAAAATCCACACATAATGTAAAACCCAATAATTAAGCTTCATAGAATAGGCATATTGCAACCAAGGATTCTGAAACGTAATTTGACCACTATAATAAGACGACCAATAGTTAAAAGCCACTTGTACCACAAAGAGCACACTAAGCCATAGAATAGGCTTTTGTAAAATGCCGCGCACCATCATTCGCCACAGAGGCATCCATAGATAAAACCACAGCAAAATAACCATAAAATACAAATGGTAATAGCCATTACCAAAGAATAAAGTAGGTACTAAATACCGTGGCCATAGACCGGCAAAATTTCCTACCGTAGCTCCAGCATACAAAATATATAATAAGGACCACGCTACATAAGGAAATAACACCACCCGTGAGCGACGCCACAAAAAGTCCTTATAGGAAAAGGCATCGAAACTAGAGGTATGATAAAACAAACCAAAGGCGGATAAAAAGAAAAAGGCCGGCACCGTAAAGCGCGATAATATCTCCAATAAACCGATGAGCTGCGTATTGGCCTGGGGATTGCTCAAGGCAAACGAACCTACGTGAATCCCAATAACGCCCAACATACAGAGTCCTCGCATATAGGTGATTTCAGGTAAAAATGACTGTTTCAAAACAGATCTCCTCTCTAATAAAAACGGGACGAAGGACTAAGCCCTCCGTCCCGTATAAATCTGTCTATTCTTTCGTCACTGGTACAACTGTGGACATGCCACCGTCAGTAGCCACTGGTGCTACGCCACCATTGGCAGCGGCTTTGGCCTTAGCCTCTGCTTCTGCCTTAGCTTTCGCTTCCGCTTCTGCTTTAGCCCTTGCTTCTGCTTCCCGTTGTAGACGCAACTCTTTCTGTAACGGTGCTACTGGTTGATCATACACCGTAATATCCGTTTCAAACAAACGACCCCAAGGGAAACGAGCAGATACCGTACGCGGATCAATCTTCAAATATTTTTCAGCAAAATCTTGAACCCGTTCGCCCATATAAGCTTCTAATTTTTCATTCAAAGTCCCTGTATAGCGAACATTATCCGTCCGAATGGAATCCTGCATCCGATAAATATCCTTACGAATATTAGCTTGGTACGCCCAGTTGTCTAAATACTGTTGGGTCAACATATCGCGATGTTGCTGCGTTGGCATCACTTTGCCAAGCACCCCTTGCGCAATGGCATAGCCCACTGTATTACTAGCCGTATTCCAACCATTATAGGCATCTACTTTATATAGTAAATCTCGTTTGAAAAGACCATATACAAAGGTATTATCCGCCCCATTAGAATACGAAATATCCGCTACACTTACAGGTACCTTTTGGTTAATCGCCGTTTCAATTTTATCTAAGAATGCATTGGTACTGGCGGAAATCATAGGGAAGTTTTCAAAGGCTTCCGATTCGCCGGTTACCTTACCAAGTGGCGTATTAACAGCCAATAAAATATCAGGCTTGCCAGTGGTCGTCATAGTACCACCTACGGCTTCCACATGCTCTGCAATCGTCTTAGCAACGGATTGATCCTCATAATGAGGCACCGTTTCACCAGCACCACCGAGTGGATAGATCACTTCAAAGGTTGGTTTCAAATTATTGCGGTCCACATGAGCGCGAGCAATGAGCAATAAGCCTAGTTGGTCGGCCCCAGGGAAACTGCCATATTGATCGACTTTAAGGCCCTTACTATATAACTTCAAGTAACGGCTTTCTAAGGCCGATTGAGATAATGTACTTGTATCATCATGACCAAGGGCAAAATATTTGAAAACCCCTTTGCGAGTTTCATCAATTAAAGCACGGTTAACCGTCATATTCTTCTGACGACGATTGAACCAATCTTGCATGTATTCAATAGGCACTGTAGCCTGCAATTGCACTAAACTAGCCTGTTCCTCTTGCGACAAATTACCGGCATCCAATTTATCTTGCAAGGCTGCAATTTGGAAAATAGTAGGACCATATTCATCGTAATAAGAAGGTTCTACACCGCCACCACTAGCACGTGGGGAACGCATAACCGTACCGAAGGCATAAATTGGCACATTAGGATACTTTTCATGCAAGCTACCAATCTGCTTCGTCCGATTCAATAACATATTTAAGGATAAATTATGTTTGCGCGAATCTACTAAACCGCCATAAATCAAGGTGTCTGTACTCAAGACCATTACATCCGCACGGGCCGCATTTTCGTCAACCCACTGCCAAATCTTATCCGCTTCACCATGATAGTTTTTACCTGACACTAAATAATCTGGTGGCGTAATCACCGTATACCCAGCACCTTCAGCCGTATCCACAGTGTACGACAAACTTACTGGACGATTATCTTGCGGCACAAATAAAATCGTCGCCGCCGATACTTGCGATGTTCCCCATAACACAGCAGCCGCCAAGGCTCCTGTAAACCAGGAAAATCGTTTACCCACGCTACTCAACTCCTTCTTTCAATCCACTTGTTATACCATATATTAACAATATCTAAAATAACAACTAATAATATGTAATAACAGCTAATAACAGCTAATAATATCTAACTAGCTAAAATAATAACCCATCCTAGCCAAACATCATCAAAGAATATCCATAATTCTAACAATCTTTGATAGCATCTATAATCTTATATATTATACCATATGAAAATATATAATAAAACTAAATTACTTAGCGAATCCGTGGCAAACTCCAATTATAACGAAGGGCCAAAGTACGAATCACTACAACGATAATAAAGGCACTATAAGATGCCATCTGCCATTGCCCGGCATGATAGAACCCATAGTACACAATGCCCCCTATAATAGCAGGTAACGCATATACCTCTTCGCGCAATACAGAAGGTACTCGCTGGGCTAATACATCGCGAATGACACCACCACCGACAGCAGTTAACAACCCTAAAATAACAGCTAGTACTGGCATTTCAGGATAACTATACACACCAATCCCTGCCCCAGTTACAGTAAAGGAGGCTAAGCCTAAAGTATCAGCACCTAGGTACATACGGCGCACCCAACGCGTGCCAATATAATGAGCTCGGCGTACTCGATAAATAAAAAAGACACCAAACGTAACCGCCATTACGAGAAACACATACGTAAAGGTACGCAGAGAATTGGGCGGAATATTGCCAACAATCAAATCACGCATAATACCGCCACCAATAGCGGTCGCCAAGGCCAGCACGAGCATGCCAAAAATATCCATACGCCGGCCAATCCCCACTAACGTTCCGGAAATGGCAAAAGCAATCGTGCCAATAATATCAAAAGTAAACCATAGTAATTCCAAGATGAATTCTCCTTATGAAATAGATAGCGTAAAATCCCCCAATCTTACTAGAGCTCTCTTTGAAATATATTACTTCGTATATTATATCATATTTTAAAGTAGGAACCTCCTCCTTAAGATATAACAAAAACGGTTCTATAATTTA
>NZ_NMZQ01000038.1 GCF_010093125.1 Veillonella sp. R32 | reverse complement strand
AACAACCATACAAACCGAATTGAAACATACGGGTGTACTAGGTACAAATATAACCGGACAAACGGTGGACTTACAGGCTGGTCGTGATGTATCTATGACAGCTGCTCAAATTGGCTCTCTAGAAGGGACGACCATAGAGGCTGGTAGTAATATAAGGGCTAATTCCGCTGAGCAATATGATTACACTATGGCCGATGTGAAGGTGAAGAAATCTGGGATTATGGGTTCTGGTATGGGCTTTATGATTGGAACTAAAAAATCTACTGATGAACAACAGGGAGAAGCCATTACACAAGTAGGCACTACCATTGGAAGTGTAAATGGGAATACGCAGATTAAGGCAGGTGATACAGTTCATTTGACTACAACAGATGTAATTGGGCGTAGTGGAGTGTTTGTGACTGGACAAGATGTTATATTAGATGGGAATCAGAATACGAGTACTAATCAATATATGCATAAGGAATCTAGTTCGGGATTGACTGTTAGTTTAGGTGGACAAGTGGCTACGTCTATTACGGACGGTATTCGGTATAAGAATCAGGCTAAGGATAGAGATAATACTATATTAAAATCGTTAGAAGCGTATCGGGCTGCAAAAGCTTTTGATGAGGCTACGAATGCGTTTAATGCGTATAGAAATACTAACTCAGTGATTACAAAAGACAGGCTAGTTAATCTTCGAATTGGACTAGGCTCTAGTTCGTCGCGCTCTGAAACTACTCTACATACAGAATCCTATGTAGGTGGTTCGTTGCACAGTGATGGGGCGGTAGTTGTGCAGGCCATATCTCCTTCCGTATCACAAGGGACTATACGGGCTACAGGAGAGACTATTCAGGGCGATATAGTTCGGTTGCAAGCAACCAAGGATATTCAGTTATTAGCAGGGACTAATCAGAGAAATACTACCGAAGTAAGTTCATCAAGTGGTTGGTCAGTGGGGGCTAATATAGGGTTACAGACAGGTATGCCATTAGCTATTGATGCATCGGTTAGTAAGAGTAAAGGGACTGGTCAGGGCGAAATTGTTACACATACAGGGACTAATATCACAGGCATAACCGGTGTTCAAGTTAATTCTGGTAGAGATATGATAGTGGAAGGCTCGCGTATAGATGGGAATCGTGTCCTTGTTACGGTTGGTCGTGATTTAATGATGACGAGTTTACAAGATAAGGATGTATATACTAATACGGAGAAACATTCAGGGTTACAAGTATCGTATAACTTTGATGTGTTATCAGGAAGTCCACTTCATTCAAAGACAACTATGAATAGTTCGTATCAGTCTGTAACCAAACAAGCCGGTATATACGCTGGTGAAGGTGGATATAATATAGCGGTTGGTGATACTACTCGTTTGACGGGTGCGGTGATAGGGAGTAAAGCGGATAATAGTCAAAATGTAATAACAACAAAGAGTTTGTATACATCAGACATAGAGAATAGGGCTGAGTATAAGGCGGCTAGTAGTGGTGGTAATGGATTAGTGGGTGTAGTAAGTGATACATTAGGCACGATGTCTGTTTCTGGACAGTCTTCCAGCACAACTAGGTCAGCGATTGCAGATGGTATGATTATATCCGGTCAAGGAGATTCTATAGATACTATTTATCGAAATACGGAAGAGGCATTACAGGCTTTGAAACCTATTTTTGATAAACAGACTGTAGAAGAAAAATTAGCATTAACTCAAATTTTGTCTGAGGAAGGCTTTAAGTTAGTAGGGGATATTGCGACTAAACAATATATACAGAATATTCAAAAGGCACAGGAAGCTACTTCAGAAGCAGAAGCAAAGGGCTATAGAGAGGAAGCTAATAAATGGGCCGATGGTGGTATCTATAAAATAGGATTACATACATTAGTAGGGGCAGGTCTTGGTCAATTTACTGGACATGGCGCTATAACGGGGGCTGTGTCTGCGGGGACTAACGAAGCTTTGCAACCTGCATTAAGCCAGATTGACAATGAAGAACTCCATAAGTTAGCAAGCTTAGTGATTGGTAATGTAGTGACGGGGAGTACCTTTGGTGGGGCTACGGCACTAGATGCAACGAAGTTTAATTGGCTTAATCATTATGATCAGGAATATTTATTGAAAGACATTATGGAAAATGAATATGATAAATATACGTTATCTCAAAAAATAGCATTTTATATAGCTTTAAATAATTTAACTGCACCGTATGCAGATGAATTAGGGATTAATGATGGTGTTAGTGGTTATGTATATGAGAGATATGGAACTTCATTGCAATATAAATTAGGTGCTGGGTTTGGCAATACGATAGATACATTAGCAGCAGCATTATATAATTATGCTGAAAACCAAGGCATTGATAGATCATATTTAGATTTTTTAGTTGCCCAAAATATGAAAACATATGGAGATTTTAATTGGTTAAACCATCATTATCAAGGTCGGTTAGGTAATTTTAAAGATGTGACAAATGCTTTAGCTAGTAATGCGGCAATAACAAATTGGGGGTATAGTGGAGCAACTAGTGTTGCTAATAGAGGTGATGTATATGCAGATAAAGGATATAAAGTATTTACGGCCCCTGATGGACATAATTATGTATCTGTAAATGGGGAGTTATTATATACAACTCGGGAGTCTATGTATTCTAGTAATGATTTTGGAAATGCACTAGCAGATTTAGGCTATGTTGTACATAAAGGAAATGGATGGAATTACGTTTTATATAATGATAAAGCTTATTATGTGAATCGAAGAGCTAATGATGGGACCGTTTTAGGTGGAGATGCTAATTACGATAATCCTTCTAGTGTAGGAATAGCCGTTGAGGTTCATGGTTTAGGTCACGTATCTTTAGTAGCAGGATTTAATAATGACACTCATTTTGAAGAAGCCAATTTTGGTAGATATATTCCGAATAATACTAAAAAAACTCAAAGTGTTAATATACCTTATATTCGTTCAATTACTCAGGCTAATGGTATTGGTGCGTTTTTAGTAGATCCTAATTATATTTTAGGTAGAGAAAAAACAGTTTATTTACTTAATGATCATTATGTTGATGTAAAAAAAGTCATTGATAATTATAATACAAGAGTAAAATCTGAAGGGTATGTAGCTCAATTGGATACATTTTATCTTGGAGAAGATAGGATAAGTCCTTTTGCGTATAGAATTAGTGGCAGTATTGATAATTATCAGTTGTTTAGTAATAATTGTGCTACAACTACATTAGTCGCAATTCGTAAAGCGATAAAGGATGATTCGATAGATATTAATGTTAAAAATATTAATGAACTTTTAGAAGGTATAAATCCTAGAGTAGTAAGAAATATATTAGAAGAAGATTATAAAACTTATCATGGTAAAGGAATTGTAAAAGACATGATTGTTGGAAAAGAAGAAATTAGTAATATAGCCGATTCATTGATGAACGTTAGCTCATCAATGAATCATTAACAGATGAGATTGAGGAGCAAAAAATATGAAATATAAGGTAGTATTTAAAGAACTATTTTTATGGATCGTATTTACATTTGTTTATCTTTTTGTTAGAACAAATATTTTTATGATGTACTTTGTGACGTCTAATAGTATACTTATTCTTTTAATTATGAATATATTACTTATTATTGGAATGGGAGGGGTAAAGAGAAAGTGTAATTCTGTAATTAATGAGATTAAGGCATTGTTTTTTGTTGCTTTTTTTTATTGTATGGCAATAGTTTATTGGGATTTGGGGATTTTAGGGATGTTATTTCCCATGGGGGGGATATATAATTTCTTTAATGAGTTAGTAATAAATTTTAATTTACTACTGGGAGAAATAATTAATATAGTTTTGAAAAAAATATTTCGAAATGGGGATTTTTGGATTTATAGTAATTATAGTTTTTTTATTCCATGCATTTTATTAATGAGTATTTTAGGTGCCAATATTAGTACTAGAATTTATTTGTGGAAAAATAGAATGCAAATAAAAGATAGATGTATTGATTTAGATGAATGGTGGAAACAGAAACAGAATAAATTCAATAAAAAATTACGATTGATTATTATGATATGGTTTATTATTTTTTACTCGTTTTAAATGGTAATATATTCGTCTAAGAAAAAACTATACAAATCGAATCGAAACGTACGGGCGAACTTGGTACGAATATAATAGGGGAAAAGGTTGCGTTACAGTCTGGCCGAGATATATCGTTAGTAGGCGCTACGCTACAGGGCGATAGGGCTAAGGTTAAGGCGGGGCAAAACTTAACGATACAGAGTGTACAAGATAAGAAGGACTATACATCGAAAACTAAAGAAACAGGCTTGTCCGTGTCTATTCAACCAACTGGTCGTATAGGCTCTATTGGTGGAGCCCATAACATAGGTGAGACGCAGAGTCAGTATGCGAGTGTTACGAGTCAAGCGGGGATATATGCTGGGGCTGGTGGTCTTACTGTTGATGTAGGCGATACCACACACTTAACAGGAGCCGTATTGCATAGTGAAGCTGCACCATCTAAGAATGTAGTTAAGACCGGTACATTGGTGATGGAAGATATTCATAATGTAGCGGAATATACCTCAAAGTCTAAAGGTTTATCTTATGTATATGATGATGAGTATGAGCAGGCGAAGCGTAAGTTGCAAGCTAAGGAACCATTATCGCCAGGTGAGATACATACGCTAAATAATCTACATAATCAGGTGGGGTTACTCCCTGATTTATCGGTAGGGACGCATAAGAAAGAAACTTCGGTGACACAATCCGCTATTACGGATGGACAGTTACTTATTACTGATGGTGTCATAGATATTGAAACGATTAATCGTGATACGACCCAATCGTTACATAGGTTACAGGATATATTTGATGCGAAGTCTGTGAAAGAAAAAGAAGAATTAGCACGGCTTTTGTCTAAAAATATTAATGAAGGAATTCATATCCTGAGTGAACATAAACACTGGGCTGAGGGCAGTCCGCAAAAAATAGCGCTCCATGCATTAAGTGCCGGTTTATCTGCGCAAGTAGCGAAAGGCGATTTCTTTGCTGGTGCGGTAGCCGGTGGTACTAATGAAGCCCTTTTACCTAAATTACAACAAATGTTAGCTACCGATGATCCTGCTGTTTTACAAGCCGCTAGTGCTATCTTGGGATACGCTACCAATAAGACGATTGGTAAAGATGGTTGGACAGGGGCGGCGTTGGCTCAATATGGGACGAAGTGGAATAGTTTTAAAGACTATTACCATAAAGTTTTTGATGTTATTTTTGTCAAAACAGATTGGGTGAAACATGCATTAAAAGAGGCATTAATAACTGAAGTAAATACAGTTAATGAAAGAATTTTATTAGAATTTGGTAATGGAGATACTATTCGAATTAATTCTGGTCATGCATATTATAGAGATCATAAAAGTCAAAAAGAAGGGTTACCATCATTTAAATATACAAATAAAGAAGATATATTAATTGCAGTACTTTCGACTGTGTTAATTAATTATGAAAGTGGTAGCTTAAAGGAAAATAGTGTAACGAATACAGAAATATCTATGTTTTTATATGATGTAAAAGGAAAGCGACATTATATGAATGTACAAGTTGATATTTATAAAAGAGGCCAGCATATTGATGTTTCAAATTTTTATCCGATTAGATTCGCTTGAGGTAATAATGAAGTATAAAAAAGATGAAATTAAAATTGATACTATTCTTTCAGATATATCGCCTTTACGAGATATGCGTACAAATCTTTCTTATCGTCAGCATATACTCGATTATTTAAAAAACAGACGTTTTAATGAAGATGAATTAGCTTATATTTCATGTTTTCTAAAGCAATCATCTAGTTGGCGTGATTATGATTGGGTAATTAGTATAGAGTTATTTAAAATACTTATGCGCAATTTGCATATCGATGAGAATATATTGATGATTTTCCTGGACTATATTGAACTGGAAGGTTGGGAATATGAAGCGGTTATCTTAAAGGTTTTAGCTAGTAGAAATGAATGGAATGAATTCGTAAAATTCTGTTTAAGCAAAGAATTTTGCACTTTTAAAACTAGTTATTTTATGGAAGATGCTATTTGGCAGAATGTTAATTATTTAAAATATGATAGTCTATGTACCATTCATGATGGAGTGGAATATAGAGGAGAGATTATAAAATGTAACAATAATAATTTTATTCAAATTAGTTTAAATGGAATTAATTCATTAATTCGAAGAGTTAATAAAAGTAGAGAGAATAATAACCTTGAAAAAATTGCTAAAGATAAATTGATTAATTTAGGAAGTTTGTATACAAATCATGGTAATTTAAATATATATTTTTTTTCTGAGTCATATATTGTATGGGAATCCCTTAATACTGGTGAAATACTAACTTTAAAAAGTTTATATTGGGATAATATTCATAATACATTAAAAATGTATTATCTATTCGTAGAGGATAATACAAAAAAAGAAATCAAAATAATTGGTTTGAAAGAAAAAACTTTAAATTTGAATTATCTTGATAATATAATCATGGGATTTTTGGATTAGGGGCCTCCCTTCTCTTGATAGGTAGTTCTATTCGTAACTCAGGCCTTATTGCTGGAGGCTCTGTCTTAGCAAATAGCACGGGTAATATAGAGTCAACAGGGCAAATTAGAGGAATAAATCGAGTACAGCTATTAGCTGATGAGGATATAGCCATTCATAACCAAGATTATGGGATTTCGTATAAATCAAGAGGGCTATTATCGTCTAAGAAAACAACCATACAAACCGAATTGAAACATACGGGTGTACTTGGTACGACTGTATCAGGTGAGATAATTACTCTTAATGCCGGGGACTCGATTAACCTTATCGCAACACAAGTAGTAGGTACAGCTGATGTGAATATAGGAGCTGGTAAAGATATTACCACTACTTCTGCGGAGCAATATGATTACACTATGGCCGATGTAAAGGTGAAGAAATCTGGGATTATGGGTTCTGGTATGGGCTTTATGATTGGAACTAAAAAGTCCACTGATACACAAAGTGGTTCCTATATTACACAAGTGGGAACTAAGATTGGTTCATTATCGGGCATAGTATCTCTTCAAGCAGGCCATACTATACACGCTACTACTACAGATATGATTGGTAAAGAGGGTGTAACGATTGTAGGTAATTCTGTACGTTTAGATGGAAAAGAAGATACCATTATGGACTATGCGTATCATAAGGAACGGAGTTCGGGACTTACTGTTAGCCTTGGTGGTACGGTCATGAACGTAGCTAATACAGCACGTAATGTCGTACGTACTACGAAGAATCAACGAGACGCTAGATTAAAGGCTTTAGAATACGTAGAAGCAGGTAAATCTATAGATAGTAATCTTATGATGAAAGTACCCGCTACAACTGATTCTGATGGTAAGACTGTTGAAAGCCATAAGGCGCTAGATAGAGAGGCCTTGAAGAAGGTGAATGTATCTATGAGTATAGGTTCTAGCTCTACAGAGCAAGAAAGTACAGCTATTACTACGTCTTATAGAGGGGGTACTGTGTATAGTGATGGAGTGGTACAGATTACGGCTGTAGGTAATAGTAATGAATCTGATAAGGCTGGTACGATTCAGGCTATTGGTGAAACTATCCAAGGTAAGACCGTAGCCTTAAGTGCTGTCTGTTATACACATATCCGAGCCCGCGAGACGGAATCATGTCTCGTATGCCGTCTTCTGCTTGAAAAAAAAAGCAAGAGACCGCAAAACGGGAAAAGAACGACAACGCGGGGAAAAAGGAAATCATGCTCTCATAATAAAAGGTGCTCCTAACAAAAGAGCGGATGCGTAGTCGGCATTTCGCACAAATCTCTGAGACAGCACAGCCAGA
>NZ_NMZQ01000037.1 GCF_010093125.1 Veillonella sp. R32 | reverse complement strand
ATGTTTTGTTACAGCTTTTTGTTATTTACAGCTTTTGGTTGTTTACAGCATTTGATTATGGATTTATTTTTGATTTAGATTTTACTTTTTTGGGTTATGTGTTTTATTTTCGTTTAGTATGTTTCTTAGCTATTGCAGTATCATTTTTATGCTTATTAGCCGTTACAGTATCGTTTTTATGATTATGGGTAGCTTGTTTGGCTATATTACTAGAAGTAGCTGCTTCATCAGCCGCTTCATGGGCCAATACTACATGTTCATCATATTTACCTTTAACTTGTAAGTAAATAAAGATAAGAATGCCTATAATAATGACTGTTAAGCTTGTCATTTGGGCAGATTTTAAGCCCATGGTGAGGTTTACATAGTCACCTCGTAAAAATTCTAAACAGAAGCGAGCGGCAGAATATAAAATTGCATAGAGCACAAAGGTTTGACCTTTTTTATGCTTAGTCGTGTTAAATAATAAGAGAATGACAAAGATTAAAATATCAATTTGACCTTCCCAGATTTCAGCAGGCCATAGCGGTTGAGCACCATAGGTTTTAAAGGCTAAGGTCGTTTCAGGATAGAGAATCCCAAAATTACCGCCTGTAGGATGACCAAAGGCATCACCATTCATTAGATTGGCCATACGACCTACGGATTGACCAAGAATCAGAGCTGGGGCGAAAATATCAGCAAAGGCCCAGGGGTCTATACCTTGACGTTTCACATACCAAATGCCTACTAACGTACCTAAAATAACGCCGCCTTGGATAGACATGCCACCTTGCCAAACAAAGGGAATTTCCAGTAAATGATGTTGGTAATACGCCCAGTCGAAGAAGAATACATCCCACAAACGAGCGCCAATAATTCCGGCAATACCTGTATAGATGGCAAAATCAACCATGTGCACGTGCCAGCCACGACCGTCTTTTTTTAATAAAAAGTAGCCAACGGCGGCGGCACAGAAAATACCTAACGATAGAAGTAGGCCATAAGCGCGAACAGGAAAGTCGCCAATATAAAATAAATACTGATGCATAGAAACCTCCTAGTAATTAATATATATTCATTATAACGGAGGTCCATTCTTATGACAATAAAAAGGGTATATGTTATAATAAAAATTATTGTATGAGTGAGCTAGGGTATAGGCTACTGATTAGCCTTGCCGGCTATGCTGGTTGTATGGGAAGGAGACGAGGCATGTGAAAACTATATCTTTTTTAGGCCCTAGAGGGACCTTTACGGAAGAAGCATTGAATCGTCTTTGCCAATGGCAAGGCTGGGCTGTTACTAAAGAGGCTGCCCATACAATAGAAGAAGCCATTGAAGCGGCTATGGGACAAACCGTCCAATATGCGTTTGTACCGGTGGAAAATTCCTTAGGCGGTACAGTGCTTACAACGATGGATTATTTAGCAGAGCATCAAAATGTAGAGATTATTGCAGAAATTAGTATGCCTATTCGTCATTATGTGTGGGGGTTAGCGGGAGCTAACTTAGGTCAGATAACAGCTGTCTACTCTCATCCACAGGCCTTACGACAGTGTAAGCGTTTCTTAAAAGAACAGATGCCAGCCGTATTACAGCAGATTACAACCTCTACCGCTGAAGGGGCGCATATGGTGGCTAGTACAGGCGATAGCTCTTTAGGTGCTATTGGCGGCGAAGCTATGGGCACGCAATATAATTTGGTGAAACTTACGGAACAAGTGCAAGATAATGCGTTTAATTTGACTCGTTTCATCTTAGTGAAACCGAATGATGCTATCCAATTTGATGCGACGAAAGTATCTGGCAAAGTATCTTTACAATGTGAACTGGATGGTTTGCGACCAGGTTCTTTATGGGAATGCTTAGGTATTTTTGCTAATAGACAAATTAATTTAGTTAAAATAGAATCTCGCCCTACGAAGGGACGACTGGGAGATTATAAATTTTTCTTAGATTTACAGATTGATCATAATGGCTTACAAATTGAGGAAGCCTTGGCAGAATTAAAATCATTAGCCACCTCGATGCAATTGTTAGGTACCTATGAAACATATCATGTAGAATAACAGCCGAGAATTGGTAAGTTAGGTTGTTAGGTTTGAAAGGATGTATTATGAAATATAAGATGTTACGTGCGTTAGTAATTGGCACGTTAGCGTTAGGCTTTACGACGGCTGAAGCTGCTGATGTAGCAGTGACTAAAGAGCTAGCTACGGTGAACATTACCAAAGAAGTGGCTACGGTGAACAGTGCTAAAAAAGGAGATACTGTAAATACGGTAAAAGCCCCATCTACGATAAAAGTAACTAAAGATAATTCACAAACTAATAGAAATAAACAAGTGGCACAACACGCAATTGATCAAAATACTATGCCAATTATACTACGTACTTTGTATGGTCAAACTTCGCCGACTGAAGAATTAGCTATTCAAGAGGGAACACATATTTATGTGCCATTAGCTGTGTATAAGCAAGTGAATTTGAATCCTATTAGCGCTGAAAAAGGGCAACCTTATGTGCAAGTACCTGCTCCGCGCCGTGCAGGTGATATGCTCTATGCCGGTGATACTAGGGAAGGACAACGAGCGATTCAGTTGGCTACGATTGTGCGTGATGGACAGTTATATGTAGATATGAGTAGTATTTCGCCAGCTTTAGGTGTTATGGCAACTAAAACAAAAAAAGGATTAGAATTAGCGGCGCCTTTGGGCTCTATGAAACTAGGAGACCGCAAAGAAATTCAAGGCCCTGTAGCGTGGGTATTTGATCCTTTGGTAACTACAGCCTATGAAGGGGCCATTGCCAAAAAAAGTACGTCCATTGTGTCTCCAACCTGGTTTGATATTGGTGAAAAAGGGCTAACTGTTAAGCCTAAAGTACAACTAGATTATGTAAATACATATAAAGATCAGAAGTATCGAGTATGGCCGTTAGTGACGAATACGTTTAATCCGGATTTTACTAGTAAAATATTGAACAATGAAAAATCCTGGACCTTAATTGGTGATGATTTAGTACTCTATGCATTAACCTATGGTTATGATGGCTATAATTTAGATTTCGAGAACATTCATTATAAAGACAAAAGCAAATTGACTCAGTTTGTAGCGTATCTTGCTAAACGTTTGCACGAGGTTAATTTATTTGTATCCATGGATGTGACGGGGTATTCCGATAGTGAAAATTGGTCCCTTGTATATGATCGCAAACAGTTAGGTGACCTATTAGACTATGTAGTGTTGATGGCGTATGATGAAACGTCGGCGGGCAGTAAAACTTCAGGCCCAGTGGCCTCTTACCCTTGGGTGAAGAGTAATGCTACGACTATGATTAGTGAGATTAAACCTGAAAAGTTAGTCTTAGGTGTGCCTTATTATATGCGTATTTGGGAAAAAACTATTTCCGTAGATGCTAAGGGGCAGGTTCATTATGGTCCTGCTAAGAGTCGTACGCTATCTATGACGGAAGCGGCTGAATTAAAAGCTACTTATGGTAATCGAGTAACTTGGGATGAAGATTTAAAAGTGAATTATCTTCGCTTTGGTAATGATGACTTAGGGGAGATGCTACTTGCTTATGCTGAAACGGGCCGAGAGCCACGAATTGCAGGTGGTTTGCGTAATAAAAAAGCGACCATTTCAGAGGTGTGGTTTGAAGACGAAGCATCGATGGCCTATAAATTAAATGTAATTCCCGAATTAAAATTAGCTGGTTTTGCAGCTTGGCGTAAGGGGTTTGAAACACCTGATTTTCGTCAATATATGGCAAAAGAATTTGATGCCCATAAAGTAAAAAAATTAGACACACCTATGGCAGTGATTACTAAAGAAGAATCGAAGAAAATAAAATCTAAAGAAGCTAAAGAAATTAAAGATACTAAAGAAACTAAAGAAACTAATAATACTAAAGAGTCTAAAGAAGTTAAAGCAGCTAAAGAACCCATTATTATCGTTACTAAAGTGGAGTAACGATTCCTGTATTGACGGTAGTTGACAATTAGTAATATAATTAAGTTTAAGACTTGTAGTAAAAAGACACGGTGCAGGTTTTAGAGGAATTTGAGCTGAGGAGGCTGTGGCATGAACGAAAAATATGTAGCCCAGGATATTGAAAAGAAATGGCAAGCGTATTGGCTTGAACATAAAACATTTAAAACGGAATATGATGAAAACAAAGAAAAATATTATGTACTGGAAATGTTCCCCTATCCATCAGGTAACTTGCACATGGGTCACGTGCGTAACTATTCAATTGGTGACGTAGTGGCTCGTTTCAAAAAAATGAAAGGCTTTAATGTCCTTCATCCAATGGGGTGGGATGCCTTTGGTATGCCTGCTGAAAATGCAGCTATCAAACATGGTATTGCACCAAGTAAATGGACCTTGGAAAACATTGCTAATATGAAACGTCAACAACAGGAATTAGGTCTTTCCTATGATTGGGATCGTGAAGTAGCTACTTGTAAAGAAGACTACTATCGTTGGACACAATGGTTATTCCAACAGTTCTATAAAAAAGGGTTAGCTTATAAAAAAGAAGCTAAAGTTAACTGGTGTGACCATTGTCATACCGTATTGGCTAACGAACAGGTTATTGACGGCCTTTGCTGGCGTTGTGATAATAAGGTAGAGAAGAAAGATTTAAAACAGTGGTTCTTAAAGATTACAGATTATGCGGATCGTTTATTAGCTGACTTAGATACCTTAGATCATTGGCCTGATCGCGTTAAAACAATGCAGAAAAACTGGATTGGTCGTAGCGAAGGGGCTCAATTTGCCTTTGAAATTCCTGAAATTAATAAAAATATTGAAGTGTACACAACTCGTGTAGATACGATTTATGGTGTATCGTACATTGTGTTGGCTCCAGAACATCCATATGTAGAGGAATTAATTTCTAATAAAGCTAATAAGGCAGAATTAGATGCTTTCATTCATAAAGTACGTAATTTAAATGAAATTGATCGTACTTCTACTGATGTAGAAAAAGAAGGTCTTTTTACCGGTGCCTATGCTAAGCACCCTATGACGGGTAAAGATATTCCAATTTGGATTGCTAACTATGTATTGGTTGATTATGGTACGGGTGCTGTTATGGGTTCTCCAGCTCACGATGAACGGGATAATAAGTTTGCCCGTAAATATAATTTACCAATTCTTCCTGTTGTTCAAAACAAAGAACATACTTGGACGTTTGATGAATGGAATAATGATGTTCATGAAGATGGCGTACTTATTAATTCTGGTGAATATGATGGCATGACCTCTGCTGACGCTCGTGAAGCCATTATTAAGCATTTTGAAGAACGTGGCATTGGCCGTAAAATGGTAAACTATCGTCTTCGTGACTGGTTAATTTCTCGTCAACGCTATTGGGGCGTGCCAATTCCTGTTGTATATTGCGATAAATGTGGTGAACAATTAGTTCCTGAAGATGAATTGCCAGTTCGTTTGCCTGAAGACGTAGTATTTGATGGCGGTGCTATTTCCCCATTAGCTACTTCTGAAAACTTCGTTAAAACTACTTGCCCTTGCTGTGGTGGTGAAGCGCGTCGTGAAATCGATACTATGGATACCTTTATTGACTCTTCTTGGTACTTCCTTCGTTATACTGACGCTCGAAATGATAAAGAAGCCTTTAATAAGCAGTTAGCAGATTATTGGATGAATGTTGACCAGTATATTGGTGGTATTGAACATGCTATCTTGCACTTGTTATATTCTCGTTTCTTTGTAAAAGTTGTTCATGATTTAGGCCTTGTTAGTTATGATGAACCATTCAAAGGCTTGTTAACACAAGGGATGGTACTTAAAGAAGGCAGTAAAATGTCTAAATCTAAAGGCAATGTAGTTTCACCAGAAGAAATCGTTGCGAAATATGGTGCAGATACGGCTCGTTTATTCATTCTGTTTGCAGCCCCAGTGGAACGTGACCTTGATTGGAGCGATGAAGGGGTTGAAGGTTCCTATCGTTTCCTAAGTCGTGTATGGCGTATTGTTGATGCGTATCAGCAATTGGCTAAAACTGGTCATAGTGAAAAATTATCAAAAGACGAATTTGCCTTACGTCGTGAATTACACCGTGTAATTAAAAAAGTAACGGCTGACTTAGATGGTAAATTTAACTTTAATACAGCTATTTCCAGTATTATGGAATTAGTAAATGCTATGTATCAATTCAAAGATTCCCATGAAATGGTACAAGCGGAATTGGCTAATGAATTAGTGCAAAAACTATTGTTATTATTAGCGCCATTTACCCCACACATTACCGAAGAATTATGGCATGAAGTGGGCTTTGAAGGTAGTATTCATCAACAAGATTGGCCTGCTTATGAAGAAGCCGCTCTTGTGATTGATGAAATTGAAATTGCCGTTCAAGTTAATGGTAAAGTGCGTGATAAAATTACAATTCCTGTAGACATGCCTAAAGCAGAATTAGAAGCATTAGCTTTAGATTTGGATCGCGTTAAAGAGTTTACCACTGATAAAACTGTGGCTAAAGTAATTATTATTCCAAATAAAATTGTGAATATTGTTGTAAAATAAGTTAAGTAAAGCTCACAAAGTTATATATTGACTTTGTGAGCTTTTTTATAGAATAATATGTATACCAATTATTTTAAATGTTTTATGCCATAATAAAATGCAAGCTTTTATGGCAGCTTAGAGTGTAACTGTTTTACGCCATAATAAAATGTAAGTTTTTATGACATATTAGAGTGCGACTGTTTTATGGCATAATAAACTACTAAACGTTTTATGTATGATAATAAGAAATAAAGAAAAGAAATGGTAGCGATTAGATGTAATATAGGAGGTGCTATATGCCTAAACGTAGTGATTATATAAGTTGGGACGAATATTTTATGGGAGTTGCTATTTTGGCAGCTCAACGCTCTAAAGACCCTAATACACAAGTAGGGGCATGTATCGTAAGTGAAGATAATAAAATTTTATCCATTGGTTATAATGGTATGCCTTGTGGTTGCAGTGATGATGAATTTACTTGGGATCGCGAAGTAAGCAAGGATAATAAATATTTTTACATCGTTCACAGTGAATTAAATGCTATTTTAAACTATCGTGGTGGCTCTTTAGAAGGTAGTAAAATTTATGTCACTTTATTTCCTTGTAATGAATGTGCTAAGGCTATTATTCAAAGTGGAATATGTGAAGTTATATACTGGCAAGATAAATATAAAGATACGCCAGAAGTAATCGCTTCTAAACGAATGCTAAGAACCGCAGGTGTGCAGCTTAGTGAATATATACCAACAGGGCGTACCTTGAATATTAATCTATAGCTTGTAGCTAGAGTTGTTTTCTAAATGTGATGATGAAAGAAGCCGAACAGCAAATCCTCACTCCGAGTTCTCACGAACAAGTCGTACGGATTTTGCTGTTCGGCTTCTTTATACCTAATTTAGAGAAAACAACTACTGCGCAGCAAGTATAGCGTTAAAGGGAAGGGAAATAAGAAATAGGCCAGCAAATCCTTACTCCGAGTTCTTACGAACAAGTCGTATGGATTTCGCTGGCCTGTTTTCTTATAACGTAAGAGGGAAATTAGAAGAAGAGATTACAGCAACTGGTAGAGGTATATAATTATGAAAAAGGTCAGAGAAGTGTATATAAGAAGAAGGAATGGGGAAAGCAAAAGTTGAGTGACTTGTTCGTAAGAACTCGGAACAAAACTTTGCTTACCCCATCCCTTTCTCATCAATTAATATAGAAAGGGATTACAGCAACTGGAATGGTCAGTAGTAATTAAAAGAAGGGCAAGTTGTTTTGCTAAATAAGAGAGAAAAAAAGAAGGGACAGCAAAATCTAAGCGACTTTGTTCGTAAGAACTCTGAGCGCAGATTTGCAGTCCCTTCTTCTATCTAGCGATATATTAGATTCTTTTCTCCCACTTCTCATATAAGAAGAGATTACAGCAACTGGTAGAGGTATATAATTATGAAAAGGTCAGAGAAGTGTATATAAGAAGAAGGAATGGGGAAAGCAAAAGTTGAGTGACTTGTTCGTAAGAACTCTGAGCGCAGATTTGCTGTCCCTTCTTTTATATAGCGATATATTAGATTAATAACTTGCCCTTACTCATAATTGTTACGACCTCGCCAGTAGCCGTAATCCCTTCTATATTCATATCCTCGTGCCCCACCATAAAGTCCACATGGGTCAAGGAATAGTTAAGCCCTTCTTTTTTTAGTTCCTCTTTGCTGAGTCCATCGCTATTAGCCAAGCAAGTCGGATAGGCTGCGCCGATAGCTAGATGACAAGAGGCGTTTTCATCAAATAAAGTTTCAAAATAAATACGATTTGATTGACTGATTGGTGAGTAATGATCAACGAGCGCTACCTCACCGAGATAGGCGGAACCTTCATCAGTTTCAAGGAGATGCTTTAAGTGTTCTTTTCCAACTTTAGCATCGTAATCAACGATTTTACCGTTTTCAAAGGTGAAATGAAAATCATTAATTTCATTACCTTGATAAATTAAAGGTTTGGTACTGTATACAGTACCGTTGACACCATCGTATTGAGGGGCTGTAAAGACTTCTTCCGTTGGAATGTTGGCATCAAAGATAATGCCTTTTTTGGATGCTTCCGCACCACCTTGCCAGAGATGATTTTTGGGTAGAACAATTGTTAAGTCAGTGCCATTTGTACAAGTGTAATGAAGTGATTGGAAATGGTAATCATTCATTGCTTTTGTTCGAGTGGCTAATCGTTTTAAATGGGATGCTAATTCTTCATCAGCACTTACGTTTTCAATACGACACAAGGTGAAAATTTCAGACCAAAGAGCATCTATTTTTTCTTCATTAGTACCAGAAAAACCAAGTAGTTCGGCCCAACGTAAAGTGGCGACAGAGGCTACACACCAAGTAAGGGTGGAGTCCATAATAGCTTCGTGGTAGAAATGAAGTACCTTGTTAAGATTGCGCGATTGACTAGCAATTCGTTCGGATGGCACACCGGCAAGCGCTTTTGGATTAGCACTAATTAAGGATAAGAAAGCAGCCCCTTTCTCTACATAGGTTTTATAGTATTCTGGAATCCAAGGAGCAGGATTAGCTAGTACTTCGTCAGCCGCATGAAGGAGTCGTTCTTTACCGATAGTAGTAGAACGCCAGTTAAGTACTACTTCGTTAGCCCCCAGTGCATAGGCTTCTTGGGTAACAATGAGAGCAAAATCTTGATTTTCTACATCTACATTAATAACTAAAGTTTGATCTTTTTGTAAATTAACGCCTGTAGTCAATAAGGCATGAGCGTATTTTTGTAAACGAGTTTTTTCCATAATATCCTTTCTTGCACTCACACTAATAGAGTGCATTCATACCAATGGTGTGATTTAGCAGGAGTTTCAGAAATAAAAAAGAAACTATGAGTAGAACAACGCAATTGGTAGGGGGTATGCTACATGGAGCAATTAAAAAAATATAAAAAATTTTGGCTATGCTTAGGCGTAGCCTGTATGTTGTACGTATTAGTACTACGGCTTATTATAACAGATTCAGAGGAGCAATTGAATAGTAATGGGCCTATGGTAGCTACAGAGGTAAGTGCAAATAGCCAGGCTAAGAGTAGTCCCAATGCTGAGTTTGATACTGGTTATGGTGACAAAGCTAAGAATGAGCATAATAAGTCGATGAATAGGAGTGACCAAGCCGATATGAGCCAAAGTGACAGGGAAGGCGACACGGTTAGTGGGGGCGATAATGAATATGTGTACGTTACGGGCGCTGTGGAAACACCTGGTCTATATAAATTAAAAGGGGGACAAACTGTAGGTGACGTCCTTCAAGCTTGTGGAGGTTTATTGCCTTATGCCTCAGTAGATACTATTAATATGGCGGAAATAGCAACTAGTGGTAGCCATATCCATGTGGCCTTTAATTTTATGGGAAATCCAGAAGAATTATTGCGTAAGCAAAAGATTAATATTAATACAGCAAACGAACAAGAGCTTATAAAATTATCTGGCGTTGGTCCTGGTACAGCGAAGAAGATTATTGCCTATCGTGAGCAAGCTGGTTTGTTTAAAACGATTGAAGATATAAAGAAAGTTAAAGGTATTGGTGAAGCAACCTTTAAGAAATTAGCACCACATATTACGGTATGAATGGCAGTATGATTTTGTAGAGCGATGAAGCTGAAGATGAAGTTGAAGCTGAAGTTGAAGCTGAAGGTTCGCTTTGATTAAAGGGATTCTAACTAAACTGCAACGAGCGGAAGGCGGTGTTTCAAATGTTATCGTCAGGTTTGATTAAAACTCTATACAACAATTTGAAACAAAGCCTACAAGCTGGTTTGTACTTTTTTACCTATACGGAGTGGGGCGCTTTATTGTGGTTGGCACCGGCTTGGGGGATTGTTATGGCCTATGGTCAACGCTATGAGTATACCAATCCTATGATAGTTGTATTATGTAGTTCTTGGTATTTTTTATGGCTATTAGTACAGCGATTGCGTAAAAATTTTGTCTCTGAATATATTGGGCAGGCTCATACGACCGTGGCTATGGTAATCCGTAAAGGGAGCACTACATGGGCCAGTGTGGCCAGGGTCATTCTTATTCTAGGTGCAATGTTTAGCTTTGGAGCGTACCGGACAGTACAAACGATTGATACATACGAAGCGATTAATCCTTACTATTTAGGTGCTACGGGTAGCTATACGTTGCGCCTTACGTCTTTGCCTGAAATAGCTAGGGTAGGTAATACTACTTACTGGCGTTTGAGTGGCGATTTAATAGGTATGGTACCGGATAAAGAAACGGCGGAAAAGCGTAGGCTAGCGGCTGAGGGTGAAGTGGTAGCTTATATAACACCGGTAGCAACTATCCCTATGAAACAATTTTTACCCGGTCAATATATCAATGTAAAAGGAGCTGTAACTAAAGCTAAGGTATTGCCTGAAGAAGGACGGATTGATTTACGGGCCCGTTATATTACCAATCATCGTATAGGCACCATATATGAAGGAGCCTTTCAAAGTTTCAGTAAAGAAGAATCGGTCCCTTTATATACTAAAATTAGCAATCAAATCATGGGAGCTTTAGCCTATGTAAGATATGAAAGTGGTCGCGTGTTAAATGAACAGCTACCAGGCGAACTAGGTGATATGAGTCAAAGCTTGTTACTGGGTGGCGGCTATAGTTCGTTAGATGCGAGTATTATGGATTCGTTTGCTAAAACAGGGTTAATTCATATTCTATCTGTATCTGGTTCTCATGTAGCCCTTTTATTTGGCTTTTTATTTTTAGTCGCTTCTTGGTTGGGGATATCTAAAAAAAGAGCTACGTATGGAGCCATTATTTTTGTAATTATATATTGTGCCATTGTAGGGTTTAATCCACCTGTTGTTCGGTCCGCTATTATGGGGATTATCATGGGGTTAGGTATCATTGAAGGACGACTTTATCAAAGTCGCCAAGCCCTTCATTTGAGTGCTGCTTTATTACTATGGTGTCAGCCCTTACTGCTGTTAGATGTGAGTTTTCAACTTTCCTTTGGGGCGACCTATGGCATTTTGCTGTTTAGTCGTGTTATATATCAACGTTTGCCTAAAGGCTGTTCCTATATAATGGGCCCTCTGAGTTTATGTATAAGTGCTCAAATTCTAATCTATCCATTACAACTTTATTATTTCCACCTTATGGGGGTAGGTTCTTTTATAGCGGCTATTTTGGTAGGGCCTATATTAGATACAGCAATTTTAGGAACTGCTTTATTACTGCTAGTACAGCTTGTAGTACCTATAACTATGGGGTGGTATATATTATCACTCCTTCTGAAATGTGCTTTGTTTTTAAATTTTACCATTGCCCATATACCAGGCTTTGTCAGTTATTGGAGTGCCTTAACCGTAGGTTTAGCCGCTTTATATATATTAGGTTGTCGTATTTTATACTATTGTATGAGTGAAACACCTTTGCGCCATCTATGGCAGGAAAATCTGCTAGCCTTAGGGTTAGGTGTTTTATTGTTGATACCTAGCTATAGTTTGGGTCAAGCTATGGTGTATGTTCATGTTATACCACTATCACAAGGGGCTGCTTTTATTGTGTTACAAGAGACTCCTTTTAAGGAACGCAGTGCTTGGCTTCATCTTGCTATGGAAGGAAAACCGTTATCAGCAGTTTCAGAAAGTGCCATAGTAAATGCAGTACATTATTATGGCATTACGGAACCAACACAGATTTCATTAAGTGATGTAACGACTGAAGGAAAAATAAGTATAACGCCATTGCTGACTTCTTTACAGTGGTCTTGGGCCGCTTTGCATGAAAGTCAATATAATCAAAATACCTATATAGGTGAAACTACAAAGGACTTTGCAGCTATTTTTGAAGAAGCACCACATGCTTTTATTGCAAGGGGACCTAGGGGAGCATTCCTATTCAGTAATGGACAAAATAGTAAAAAACATCTAAAATTAAAGGAGATGAAATCATATATTAGTGGAACTACCAATGGCGCCGTGGCCGCTTCCAGTGATGATTATAGGACGGAGTCGCCACAGGTCTTAGTATATTGGCCAAATGGCAATAAACGAAGTCAAGCCGAGGTAGATCCAGCTGATGAAAGTCGATATATTACGGGCACAACTGTGATCCCGGATTTTTTATTGTAGGAGAAGCTATGGCGATACAATTACTATATGGTGATGAGTCACAGCTCATAAAAGAAAAAAAGCAAACCTTTTTTAAGAAACATTCTAGTTTGGCCGTGCAGATGCTAAATGATGAAGTGGGGGCTCGCCGTATATGTGAAAAGTTGAGTGAAGACTCTTTGTTTGGTGAGCCCACTTTATATTGTTTAGTCAACCCGCCTATTTTTGCTAAGGCTAATAAACGAGTTACTGATGAATGGCAACAAGTATATGATTTATTACTTCAGTATGAAGGAAGCCATCCTGTATTAATTTTATATCATGAAACGCTTGATAAGCGATTAAAAGCGAACAAGGACTTTTTAAAAGCAGTACCTAATGAAGCGTGTGAACGTTTGAAAGGACCTGAAATCGTTAAGTGGTTACAAGGGTATTGTAAAGACCATGGCTTTACTATGAGTGCAGATGGTATGGAATACATTCATCATTTATTGGAGCTATGGCAAGATGTGCCAGTAAGTTTTTTACGTACGGAATTTGATCGCTACTTTTTATTATTGCCTCCTCAGGGACAGATTACACAGGCGTTTTTAGTGAACAATGGCAGTGATTATGGGGCGAAGAATATTTTTTTATTTAAAGAAGCTTTATTTAAAAAAGATGTAAAGACTTTATTAGCTCTTTTTCCTTACATGTTACAAAATAAGGAAGTGGAGCGAGCTATGTCTTATATTGAAGGGCAATTACGCTTGCAATTAATGGTGAGTGAATGTCGACATAGTGGGCTAAGTGAACGAGCTGTTCAAGATTTATTTAAAGAAGCTGGTTCAACGGTAAAAGCGTATCCTATAACGCTTGCTTATCGTCAAAGTCAACAAATTTCAATTCGTGCTTTAGCTAAGTTATTACGCGGTTTGTATGAAGTTATGCGTGATAGTCGACGTGGTGAGGGCACGGTGTCATATTTTAAAGATTTGTGTTTAGCCTATTGCGCTGAATAGGCTGCGGGGGTTATATGAAACGAACATTTGGTGTTATAGCAGGGGCTGTATTAGGTCTTGTTTCTTTGAGTGCAGGGGCTTTTTTATATCCTACAGGCAATGTAATTCAAGGTATTTATTTGGGGGAACAAGATGTTTCACGAGCGGATAAAGAAGAATTAGTGAACATTATTGAAGAAGAAGCCGCTAAGGCACCTACGCATATGACTGTAAAATGGCAAAATGGTAAAGAAACAAAGGTGGCGTTAGCAGATATTGGCATTAAGCCAAATGTGAATAAAACAATCGAAAGTATTATGGCTTACGGTTATGAGCCGACTATGGAAGAATATATCAATAGCCGTTGGCAAGCGTTGGTAAATCCCGTATCTAAGACTATTGTGTATGATGTAAACGTACCTGCTTTAGAAGCTTTATTGCAAACCTATAATAAAGAGATTGCCAAAAGTGGTCATGACGCCTATTTAACCGTCGACGGGGGCAAAGTAGTGTTACATAAAGAAGTGGCGGGCCAGCGCTTAGATATAGCCAAGACGATTGCTAATTTACAGGAACAATTGGTTAAGGGGGAAGTGACGACCATGTCACTCGTTATTGATGAGCAGGCGAAGCCTAAGATAACGACTGAAGATTTAAAAGGTATTAATGCAGTTCTAGGTACCTATAGTACGACTTTTAATTCAGGGGATACGAGTCGCACTCATAATATCCAATTAGCTACGGATAAAATTAATAATGTGGTGATTCAGCCACATCAGAATTTTTCCTTTAATGTAATTGTGGGGGAACGCACAGCGGAAGCGGGCTATGATGATGCGCCGGTTTTCATGGATGGTAAGTTAGTGCCTGGTATTGGTGGTGGCATTTGTCAGGTCAGCTCCACCTTATTTAACACTGCATTGCTCTCAGGTATGACCATTGAAGAACGGGTGCCTCACTATGCACCAGTGGGCTATATTCCTGCAGGACGAGATGCTACGGTGGCCTATGGTTATATTGACTTTGTCTTTAGTAATCCCTATGAGCACCCTATTTATGTGCTAGCCCATACGGAAGGCGATACGTTGACCATTAGTATTTTAGGGTTTGCCGCTGATGAACCGACGCAGGCTTCGGTAGTAGTAGGTGGTGAAACGGCTATACCCCATGAAACGCAGGTGACTATTGATCCATCACTGACGAAGGAAGAAGTTAAACAAGCTGGTCATGATGGTTTGAGTGTGAACACTACCGTTCAACTTACCTATAAAGATGGCCGTACAAAGACAGATAGTTTCAATTCCACCTATGATCCTGAAACAACGATTGTAGTGAAGCCGAATAAAGAAGTCACCACCAAACAAAGTGATTCTAAAGACAATGCAGGAACGGCTAATAAAGAGGCAACCAAAAGTAAGACACAGTAAGAAGAAAGAAGGATAGTCATGAAAGTACGTTATCATATAGTTCCAAAAGCAAAGCAAGAAACAGCTATGCTCATTGAAACGAATGATAAAGCGATAAAAGTAAAAAATGTGCTGTCCTCAGAGGAAGCATTTCACCTATTACATAGTAAATTAGATAGTTGGTATAAAGAAAAACATATTCATGCCAAGTCAATGGAAGCGAATGAATCTACTGTTTTTGCTTATGATTGGGAGGAACCTATTCATGATCATACGGCTGAGGAGTATTGTTTTGCTAGTGATTGTGACATTGCTGATTTAATTGCTGAATTAGAAGAGCAACATCGAGAAGAGTTAGAACTCAAGCTTACTGATGAGTTTTTTCCCTTTGCCACAGCTGCTGATGAACCAATTCCTATGTACGAAGAGCCTATACACTGTGAGTATGAACCAGCTAAATCGACGGCGCCTATTAGTGGTAGTGAAGGTGGTTTTGCCTATAAAGGTAGACGACGCCGTAGTTTTAAACGGGATGTCACTGATCCGGGGATGTTATTGGGGCCAACGATTGAAGGAGATCCATTACCGATTGCTTCTGTGAATGAAGAAATGAATAATGCAATCTTTGAAGGTATTTTTGTAAGTTTATTGTTAATTAAAACTAAGACGGAGAAAGGCCTTATCAAAGGGAGCGTTGTAGATGGGACTAATAGTATTCAGTTTGTAAAATTTGTAGATAGCTATGAAGAAGCAGAAACGCTCTTAAAAACAATGGAAAAAGTTAAGGGTGTACGCGTACAAGGCGATGTAAGCTATGATGATAAATTTGAAAAAGACTATATCTTTAATCTGCGTAGTATTCAAGAGCTAAAAAAAGAAACTAAACGTAGCGAAAATCGAGCAGATTCTCGAGTAGAACTACATTTACATACTAAAATGAGTGATCGAGATGCACTAGTTAATGTGAAAGAATTATTGCAGACG
Source organism: Veillonella sp. R32 (assembly GCF_010093125.1). Taxonomy (GTDB): domain Bacteria; phylum Bacillota; class Negativicutes; order Veillonellales; family Veillonellaceae; genus Veillonella_A. The sequence continues at coordinate 6,002 of NZ_NMZQ01000037.1, read as the reverse complement.
ATTAAAGAGTGGGGACATCCCGCTGTAGCTATTACTGACCATGGTGTTATTCAAGCCTTTCCAGAAGCACAGGATATAGCTGGCAAATTAGGCGTTAAAGTTATCTATGGTGTGGAAGGGTACCTCATTGAAGATGAAGAAAATGATACTCGCTCACATATTATCTTATTAGCGAAGAATACAGTAGGGCTTCGTAATTTGTATAAGATGATTACCATTTCCCACTTACAGTATTATAAACGTCGCCCACGCTTGCCAAGAGCGGTGATAGAGGACCATCGGGAAGGGATTATTATTGGTTCTGCCTGTGAAGCGGGGGAACTCATTCGTGCGATTGTAAAAGGCGAATCGCATGAACGCTTATTAGAGATTGCATCTTTTTATGATTATCTTGAAATTCAGCCATTAGAAAATAACCGATTTTTACTATATGATAGAAAAACGGGTGAACAGATTCGAGATGAATCCTTCCTGGTGGATATTAATAAAAAAGTAGTAGAATTGGGGGATATATTAAATAAACCAGTTGTCGCTACTTGTGATGTGCATCATTTAAATGATGACGAAAAAATTTACCGTCAGATTATGTTGACCGTATCTGGTTTTAAAGATATTGAAAGAACACCTTCCTTATATTTACGAACTACTGACGAAATGTTAGAAGAATTTAAGTATTTAGGAGAAGAAAAAGCGTATGAAGTGGTGGTTACTAACTCACGTATGATTAATGACAGCATTGAATCCTTGCAACCGGTGCCGCAGGGTAAGACCTATTCGCCAAAAATTGAAGGGGCCGATAATGCATTAACTGAAATGTGTTATAAAAAGGCAAAAGAGATTTACGGCGATCCTTTGCCAAAGGTAGTAGCTGATCGCTTAGACTATGAGTTAACACGTATTATTGGCAATGGCTATGGCGTGTTATATTACATTGCCCATAAACTTGTACGTAAATCCCTAGATGATGGCTACTTAGTAGGTTCTCGTGGGTCTGTAGGTTCGTCATTTGTGGCGACTATGGCGGATATTACGGAAGTAAATCCGTTGCCGCCGCATTATATTTGTCCTCATTGTAAGCATAGTGAGTTTTTTGAAAAAGGGGAGTATGCTGGGGGCTTTGACTTACCGCGTAAGAATTGTCCAGAATGTGGGACTCCCCTTAATACGAATGGGCACGATATTCCATTTGCTATTTTCATGGGCTTTAATGGTGATAAAGTGCCTGATATTGACCTTAACTTCTCCGGTGATTATCAGCCACGGGCTCATAAATACACGGAAGAACTATTTGGTCGTGATAATGTATTCCGCGCTGGTACAATTGGTACCATTGCTGAAAAGACAGCTATTGGCTATGTTAAAAAATATGCGGAAGCACAGGATATCCAAGCTCGTCAAGGTTTCTTAGAAGCGTTAGCTAAAGGGGTAACGGGCGTAAAGAATACAACGGGGCAGCATCCTGGTGGTATCATGGTATGCCCTCGTGATATGGACGTACATCAGTTTACACCTGTGCAATATCCAGCCAATAAAAAAGATAGTGGTATTATAACGACACATTTTGATTATCACTCCTTTGAAGGTTGTATGACGAAACTTGATATTCTGGGCCATGATGATCCGACTATTATTCGCATGTTGGAAGATATTACCGGTGTTGATGTTCAGACAATTCCGTTTGATGACCCTGAAACGCTAAGTTTATTCTCGTCAACGAAAGCCATTGGTTTAACACCAGAACAATTAATGGGAGATAAAGTAGCTTCCTTAGCTGTACCGGAATGTGGTACTGGCTTTGTGCGGCGCATGTTGGAAGACTCTAAGCCACAACATTTTTCTGATATTGTTCGTATTTCTGGTTTCTCTCATGGTACCAATGTATGGCTCGATAATGCGCAAACCTTGATTAAAAATGGTACTTGTAAGTTGAACGAAGCTATTTCTACCCGCGATGATATTATGAACTTCTTGATGCATCGCGATATTGAGCCGTTGACTTGCTTCAAAGTTATGGAAAACGTGCGTAAAGGGAAAGGCATTGATAAGCTGAATAAAGTAGGGGAAAAAGAAACTGATTACGAAGAACAAATGCGAGCTGGCGGTATTCCAGATTGGTTTATTGATTCTTGTAAAAAGATTTCCTATTTGTTCCCTCGTGCCCATGCGGTAGCCTATGTAATGATGGCATTCCGTATTGCCTGGTTTAAAATTAATTATCCCTTAGCCTTTTATGCAGCTTACTTCTCCATTCGTGCCAAAGCCTATGACATGAAAATTATGGCTAGCTCCCTAGAGGCACAACGGGCCGAATTTGAACGGTTGAAAGCATTAGATAGAAAAGCGTCCAATAAAGATAAGGACATGATGAGTGCTCTTGAAGTATCCATGGAAATGAAACAACGCGGTTTCAACTTCCTTGTGGCTGACTTGAACCACTCTGATGCTCGTCGTTTCAAAATTCATGAAGGTGCGTTATTACCACCATTTGTAGCTGTTGACAGTTTGGGTGAAAAAGTAGCTGATGCCATTGTGGCGGAACGTGAAAAGAGTCCATTTACTTCGGTAAAAGATGTGCAGCGTCGTTGTAAGATTTCAGAAAGCATCTTAGCCACTATGCGTGATTTAGGTTGCTTTGGTGAGCTACCAGAGGATGAACAAATGAGTTTATTTGGCTAATGTGATATAGAGAGTAAATGAAGGAGGTTACTATGACCTTAAAAGTAAAAGAACCTGTATGGATAGGCGTGGATGTAGGAACTACGGGTGTTCGTGCAACAGCCTATACGGCGACAGGCAAAGCGGTAGCGACGACAGAAGCTTTTTATAGCTTAGAAACACCACAGTATGATTGGGCTGAACAAAACCCACAGCAGATTTATGATGCTGTGGAAGAAGTGGTAAAAGGGACTGTGGCGGAATTACAGTATAAGTTGGTTACTATTTCAGGATTAGCCTTGAGTTCGGTCATGCATAGTTTCATACCGCAAGATGAAAATTTCCAGCTCTTAGGCAACATGATGACCTGGGCAGATAGTCGCAGTGCGGCTATTGTACGTCGTTTAGAACTTAATCCTAAGTGTAAAGAATTCTATTTTAATACGGGCTGCCCACTTCATGCTTGTTATCCGTTAGCAAAAATTTTATGGGTCAAAGAAAATCAACCATCTATTTTTGATCGTATGGCGCGAATTGGTTCTATTAAGGACTTTATTTTCCGTAATTTAACGGGCCAATGGGTCACAGATAAGTCGGTAGCAAGTAGTAGTGGTTTATATAATGCTCATAAAGAATGTTGGGATGAAACTATTTTAGATTTTATTGGTATTTCTAAAGACCGTTTACCAGACGTTGTCTCTACTACTTACAGTAATGCTTTATTACCTGATGTGGCACAACGCTTAGACTTGCCTACGGGACTCCCAGTTGTGATTGGGGCCACAGATGGGGTGCTTGTAAATGTAGGCATTGGTGCTGTTTCAGCAGGGCAATTGAGCTGTACTATTGGGACGAGTGGGGCCATTCGCATGCTTACTGAAAAAGCTCGTATGGATAAAAATCAACGTACTTGGTGTTATAATTTAACCGATTCTATGTGGGTTGCTGGTGGAGCTATCAATAATGGTGGCATTATTATGCGTTGGATGCGTGATCGCATTTTACATCTTCATGGCTCGCAAATGGAACAACTTGACGTAGATCCTTATGATTTGATGACTATGAAAGCACGCCATGTACCAGCTGGCTCTGGTGGATTACTTTTGATGCCATTCTTTACTGGTGAACGGGCACCGTATTGGAATTCTGATTTGCGGGGAGCCTTTATTGGTTTATCCTTAAATCATAGCCGTTCCTATATGATTCGTGCCACTATGGAAGGTATTTGCTATAGTTTGCTCTGTGTGTTACAAGCTTTGCGTGATTTTGAAGAGGTAAAAGATATTCGTGTAAGTGGTAGTTTCACAAAATCAGAATTATGGCTTCAAATTATGGCCGACGTATTTAATGAATCGATTACCTTACCAACTAATAGCGAAGGAGCTTCCTTTGGGGCTGCGGTACTAGGTTTTATTTCCGATGGCACTCTAAAGGACATTAAAGACACGGCTACACTAGTAACGGCTCAAGAGGTGTATACACCAAAAGTGGCTAATCGTGAAATTTATGATGAATTGTTTAAAATTTATGAATCCCTCTATACGAATATGAAGGATGATTTGGCCCGGTTGGTTAATTTCCAACAAGAGCATCCATTTAATCGTTTATAAGTAATGGCTCGCGTTTAACCTAACTAAGGCTTTAAAGCTTTGGTTACAAGTAGCCGTAGGGCATCAAGATAGGCTATAAGGCCTCTTAGGTTAAACGGTCTCATTAATTTATATTAGATGTGTTTTCTAAGTGTGAAAGGAGGCGCTCTTATGCCACTGGTTATTTTGGCATTAGGCATTGTGCTATTATTCTTCCTTATTGTAAAAGTGAAGTTAAATAGCTTTCTATCTCTTATTTTAGTGTGTATTTTATTGGCTTTTGGTGAAGGTTTACCAATCGATAAGATTTTCCCAACCATTCAAAAAGGCTTAGGCTCTACATTAGGGGGCTTGACTATTGTTGTTGGCTTTGGGGCTATTCTTGGTAAACTCATGGCCGATAGTGGTGGGGCACAACGGATTGCGACTACGCTAATTAATATGTTTGGTCGTAATAATGTAAAATGGGCAGTTTGTTTAACTGGATTTATTGTAGGTATTGCTCTATTTTATGAAATTGGTTTTGTGCTCTTGATTCCATTAGTATTTACCATTGCCGTAGCAGCGGATATTCCTTTGTTAGAAGTAGGGATTCCTATGGCAGCGGCTTTATCAGTTACGCATGGTTTCTTACCACCGCATCCAGGGCCTACGGCTATTTCCGTTATTTTTAGTGCCGATATTGGTAAAACCTTAATTTATGGATTAATCATTGGCATTCCAACCGTTATTATTTCAGGACCTTTGTTATATAACACGGTAAAAGATATTAAAACGGAAATTCCAGAAGGGCTTCATAATGATAAGAATTTCACGGATGAAGAAATGCCATCTTTCTTGAGCAGTATTTTAACTGCCTTGACACCAGTTATCTTAATGGCTATTAGTGCCGTTGGTAAAATGATGGGGATTCCTAAGGAAGCACCTATTATGCATATCTTTAATTTTATTGGTGATCCAAGCGTAGCGTTGACTATTTCCATCATCGTAGCCTTTTATACCTTTGGCTATGCGCGTGGTAAAACAACAAAAGAAATCATGGAAACTTCTGAAAAAGCAATTTTAACAGTAGCTATGATTTTATTTATTGTTGGTGCTGGTGGCGCTTTAAAACAAGTGCTTATTGATAGTGGTGTAGGTACGTATATTGGTTCCCTTGTGATGGGGGCTAATTTATCGCCATTACTTTTAGCATGGATTATTGCTGCCGTTATTCGTATTGCTGTAGGATCTGCTACTGTAGCGGCTTTGACAGCTGGTGGTATCGTGGCACCGTTAATTCCTATGACTGGTGTAAGTCCTGAACTTATGGTATTGGCTGTAGGTGCTGGTAGTGTAATTTTCAGCCCACCAAATGATCCAGGTTTCTGGCTGTTTAAAGAATTCTTTGGTTTAACAGTAAAACAAACCGTTCGCACTTGGTGTGCTGTAGAAACTGCCATTGCCGTATGTGGTTTAATTGGGGTAGAAATTTTAAATTTATTCGTCTAAAAATATTCCCAAAACAGTTTGGTTGTCCGATAAGACAATAAGATAAAAGCATATTGAATTTATAAAAGTGATACTTCTTTTGCATAGTGTATTGCATCGACTATGTGAAAGAGTATCACTTTTTTGTGGTTAAAATGACTAGATTGTTTATGAGATTAATAGAATTTTAGAAGTACTTATCGCATATTATGTCTTATGATTTAATTGAGTTAGTGTTAAAAGTGATTTTTGTATAATAAGCATAATTTGGGTTATAGGACAAAACGT
>NZ_NMZQ01000036.1 GCF_010093125.1 Veillonella sp. R32 | reverse complement strand
TAAATTATAGAACCTTTTTTATTTAATATAAAGTAAAAATATTACTTTAACCCTAATATAAGCTTAAAATCACTATAATATATTACTTCCAACGCTCCGCTACAACGTTCTCTAATCCTCTTACTCCACTTTGCAAGAACTGTCCCTGCACATTAGGCATAGAGCTTAGCATCATCAAAATAGCTTTTACTTTTTCACTAGTCTCCCTATGTGACACATATGAAGCCGTTGTAGTAGCCGTACGTCCCGCCCCGCAAGCTAACTCTTGATTGTCTATTCCTACTAAAACAACCATGGCTTTGTCAGGTTGTTTAGCCTGCCAATCAACTAACTCTTTATACATTAAACTTTGTAAGATTTCTCCATCCATTTGCCATTGATTCGACCAAGTTGCTAATAATAATAAAGAGTACGAATTCAAATTACTGGTCCAAATCTGGCTTAATGGTTGTTTAAATGTCAAAGCTAAGGGCCGATGTTCCCAATCGCTTTGAAGTGCTGCTTCAGCAATGTCTTTATAATACGTTTCATCCTCTTTTAGCATCGTCAGCGGATTATACAACAAGGACCAACTAACAATGGAAGGATGATTTTTATCACGAGTAATTAAGGAGTCTATCGTTTCTTTATGAGTATCTAGGAGTCGCGATTTTATATCACTTTTACTAAAATTAGCCTCGCCAGTTTGAAGATCTTTCGCCTGTAACCCCGCTGCTGGCATTTCAGCTACTACCAATACACCACATTCATCCGCCAATTGTAAAATTTCAGGTGCCAAAGGTCGGCCATTACTAAAAATACAATTGCCGCCAGTCGCTAATACTTGAAGTAATTGCTGTTTCGCTTGCATTAAATTCGTTGTGAGCTGACCATCTAAGCCTGTAAATTGCCGCCCTTTCAAACGAATAACAGTCCCATTTAAGGTAAAATTGCCTGATTCAATAGCCACCGTACGAATACCAATACGCAAAGCATACATGTCATGCTGTTTACCAAGCCGACTGACTTCTAATTCTAAAGTATATAAATACCCTTCACCTATGATCCAAATATGAGGGTTTTCTACAACTAATTTGGCATTACCACCTACACCAGTGGCTGCAATACGCCCTTCACGATCGCGGAGTGTAGCTGTTACCAAACAATTGCCTTGCACATGTGCCATATATTGCACGACTGCCTTTTCAGCGGATAATTCCACAGTCTGCACCATCGCATCAGTTAACCGTGTCGTCGGCACCGTATACAGCGTTACATTGCCATAAATTCCACTTGGCACATCATAGTCAAAATTAGGCTGATTAATACGTCGTCCTTTAGGTGATGTAATAACCTGCCCTGCTGGCAACGAATAAGCAGACAATTCGTTATTTACTTTTACCACTATGCGGTTGTCTTCCCCATAACGAAGTTGGCGCGTCACATTTAAAACAGTCGTAATAAAGGCCCCTTCATGGCGCCCCGCTTCCATACCATTCACATATACGACAGCTCGATTACCGATACCGTCAAAACGCAAAAATACATCCGAGCCTAGCCATCGTTTAGGTACAAATACACTGCGCTCATACCACATGGTACCGCAGTAGGTACGTTCTTCAGGACTTACAAATAAATCCTGCAACGCCGCCGGAACTGGCACCGACATTTGCCGTGCTACACCAGTTTCATAGGTTTTATCCTTCGTTTTATCGAAGGCAAAAAACCAGTTGCCACGCAAATCAAACGAGTCACGAAATGCGTTGTCTACAGGCTGCAATAATTCCATCGTACTCATCAAAGACTCCTCCTATGTTCTCTTATAAGTATATACTAAATGACCATACTTATTCAATTGAATTATGAAGGAAATTCTGTTTACAGTGTACATTTTTTCACCTATACTAAAAGAAATGTACTAAATTTTGAAAAAAGAAGGAGATATATTTCATGAAACAGTATACAACAGTCATTTTTGATTGCGATGGCACGATTTTAAATACCCTAGATGATTTAATGGATACAATGAATTATGTATTAACCAAGCATAACTTTCCTACTCGTTCTTACGATGAAATTCGCAGTTTTGTTGGCAATGGCTTAGCTAAATTAGTAGACCGTAGTGTTCCTACAACGAATCCACCTATTAGCGAAGATAAAAAAACAATTATGCTACAAGAGTTCAAAACCTATTATGCCGACCATTGTAACGATAAAACAGCACCCTATCCTGGTATTTATGAATTATTAACAGCATTAAAAGAAAACGGCTATAAATTAGCCGTCGTATCAAATAAAGTGCAAGAAGGCGTTACTGCCCTAAATAATCAATACTTTAAAGATTATTTTACCGTCGCCATTGGTGAAACTCCGGACCGCAAACGCAAACCAGAGCCAGACATGGTACTAGCTGCCCTTGAAGCCTTGCAAAGTACACCCGAAGAAGCTATCTATATTGGTGATTCCGAAGTCGATCTAGCTACTACGAAAAATTCTGGCCTACTCCCTATCGCTGTCACTTGGGGATTTAGAGATGAAGAAGTGCTTAGAGAGCTCGGTGCTAACTATATTGCTAAAAAGCCGGAGGATGTATTAAAGATTTTAAAAGAACTAATTAAAAAATAAAAATATGCGATTCGTTATTCATTCATTTTTGCCTTGTCACTTTATCACTTTTATTTTATAATTATATTACAATTATTTCAAAATACAAAAGTTTATTTGAGGTAGATGTTATGAAACGAATATTATTACTTTTTACCTTATTTTTATCATTTTTTAGTTATAATTTTGCCTATAACTATATTATGGTTAATGATTTAAATACTACTAAAGGTACATTGATAGATGTTCGTAGTATATATGCTCGTGAACGTGACACTCGTTTCCAAAAAGGTTCTACTTGGATAGATCCTCACAGCCTTATGGATATAAACGATTTTTTAAAATTAAATATCTACAACAAAGAGCAGCCTTTTATTATCTATTGTTCTTGCCCAAATGATGAATATTCAATTGCCATGGCCGAACTTATGGACCGGGAAGGATTTACTCATGTCTATATTCTAAAAAATGGTTGGGATAAACTAGTAGAAAGTACATATTTTATTCAGTAGGAGGTATACACCATGAAAAAAATGAGTGCCATTTGTTTATTAGCTATATTTTTCTCTATGATGGCAACTCCCATATTTTCAGCCATCGACTATTCTTCACTAGTAGCCCAGCGAGGTTGTTGCTCTCACCATGGTGGTGTAAAAGGCTGTAATAGTAGCGGTCGTACCATTTGTAATGATGGCACCCTTTCGCCTACCTGCCGTTGCTAATTAATCATACCATTTACCTTGCAAGAGGTTGTATAAAATACAGATGTTTTACCTGTTATTTTACTACAATCTCTTATTCTTTTTTATACCGCTTTACATCAGTACAACCATTCTTTTAAAATACAATTGTTTATTTTACTTCTTGTTTACTATATAATTAAAGTACTATATAAATCTGCTTTAACCTATTGATTGTTATATTTTATATATCCCCATTAAGGAGACTCTTATGACTAAGAAAAAGAACAAACCTCATACCAATTCCTCCCTTCTAGCACCAGAAGCACTGACTGAGCTTGAGACACCACCTGAATTTCTAACATATTTAAAATCAATTGGCAAAGAACACATATCACCTTTAGAATATGGCAACTATATAGAAGACTTTTTAAAACGTTTCTTATCGGGAGAAATTCAACCTCAAATTGATGATTTTGATGATACTACACTAGACTTTAGCCGTAATATGTTACATAGTCATAATAAGACACTCACTGCAGCAACAGCTAAAACTAGTGACGACTATTTTGAACTGGCTACTCAAATAACACTCCCTAATGTACGCTTACGCTATCTACGCAAAGCGCTAGAGCTTGATCCACTTAACTTTGATGCTACTTCTATGCTAATCAACTTAAAAGACTTATCTTCAGAGGATTTAGTCAAAGAATATGGTAAAGCTTATACTAATGCCAAAAATCTGCTCACCAAAGAGGGTTATATGACAACAGATTGTATTGGTGATTATTGGCTTATTTTAGAAACACGCCCTTTTATTCGCCTATTACATAACTATATAATTACCTTAATCAATACCAATCGCTTATTAGATGCTATAGACCGTTTAAAAGAAGCTCTTATTTTTAATACCAATGATAACCTAGGCTTACGCTACGATCTTATTCACCTATACGTCAAACTACAACGCTTTGACGAGGCCTTAGCTTTACAAGAAAAATATAAAGATGACGACTGTTTATCAATGCTATTACCTTTATCCGTACTCTACTATACAACAAAGAATTATACTAAAGCACGTAATTTGCTGAAAAAATTGGACTTATCACAAGATTGCTTTGATGTTTTCAACGCTATAGATGGTTATGGCTTAGCTAACGCCATGGCAGAACTTCTACCGGCTACGCAGCCAGTTGTATATCAACTAAACTCTGTAGAAGAACTATTAATTACCTTAGAAAATTATTCCTATCTATACAGAGATTGTCAAAGCTATTTCGAATGGGCTTCTAGAGAATTGGAAAAGTTAAATAAAAAAAGGTAAACTATAATTAATTCAAAAAGAGGCTATGTCCTAATTGCTGGGTTTAAATCCACATTTAGGATATAGCCTCTTTTTAGTTGTTTTACTTGATAACATTAACCAATTGTTCCGTAAAAAGAATAAACACCATATTATTAAGCTAGATTTTTTCTAAAGTACTCTGGTGCTATTTCTTCAAAATCAGTCATATCATAAAATTGTTTATCTGCAACTTTCATAATTTTCTTTTGCACAGCTTTGGATAACTTATCATAAGAATCATGCACTACAACACTTGTAAACGGATAACTAGCTTTTTGTAAAGAAAGAATTGTAATAATTGCATCCTTTGTCTTAGAGTCTCCACTAGTAGGAAATAAAAAAATAGACTTGCCGTTATTTTCAAATGCATAATTAACTACTGTATCATCATCTTGTTTTAGAGGTTTAAAATTAATCTGCGGAAGATATTTATCTAAAGATGTTTTAACATATTTGTCAAACTTTTCATAAAAAATACTAGCTACAGATTTCCGTTGCATTAATGTTAAACTCAATACACCTGAAACTAATTGTGTATATTGCATAATGTTATTAAATAACTGTTCTAAATTACTCTGTAACGAAATAATTCCCGTTTCCAAATCAATTTGACCATGATACTGATATACAACCCGATTTAACAACTGTATTTTCTTCCCTGTATCTAAATCAAATGTATAAGATAAACGCATTAAGGTTAAACCACAGTCTACAATAGTAATCTTATTATTCCCATCAATTTGTAAAAATATATCAAACATATCACCATCAGGATGAAATATTGGTATCATCAATTGATAAAGCCCTGAGCGTCTTTCTATGAGTGCAAATTGATTAGCAAAAGATTCTTTTAATTTATTTTCTATACGACTCAAATCCATAATACCATTTCACCCCCCTTTATTTTAAAACAATGTCACATTCCATGCATTAGGAAAATATTGTTTAACATCTAAAATATTACAAGTTGTAAGAAAATAATACAAGGCACTATCAAAAGTAGAATAAGCATCTGTAACTTCTACACTTTTTTCTACTGAATAAAAAGTTCCATTATATTTATCTAATTTACACCGATGAACATGTGTAACAAAATGAATCTCCATACTTAGATTGCCTCCATGAGGTCCGTTACATCTAAATAATATAGGATTATCGTCAAAATCAGAACTTAATAATTGCAAACCTATAGAGTAATCTTCTGGTAATATATCATTTTGTCGAAGAAAAACTCTGAAACGCTCATCATAAACATCACTATACACTTCAAACGATTTACGTTTAGAACCATTACGTGAAATAAAATTTCTCTCTAGCTTCTTAATTATTCTCTTAGGCGTACTAATTAAAGTATCCAAATATACTTGAGTAATCTTACCCTCTAACAACTTATCATATCTCCTTTCTAGAAGATACTCATTATAATCAACTTTATTATAAAAGTTCTCCTTTAGTATAGCAACTATTTATTATTTTATTGCCCAATTTAATCGTCCAATATACACTAATCCTCAATTTACAAAATCAGTTAAGCAAACATACATTCTTTATTTTATTATACGCCTTCAATAACGAGTTAACAAGAGGATTATAGAACAAATATACACTCTTTCTATATTTAGTAATCTTTAGTTGAAGTATACAAAAAATTCAAATTATATTTTACTACGCTATCTGCTCTTCCATTAAATCATTAGCAAAAATTCATATTTAAAAATTATCATTCTAACTTATTTTTGATAAATTTTTTAATTTCAATTAAACTCAAACTTTCCGCATCAACTTTACTCATAAATTCGTCTTCACTCATATCTTTACTTATACTACGATTATTAGTAGAGTACCACTCCAAATTCTTATTATTCGGTTCTACATAATCTTCTTTATCATATTTATTAGCTTTTTTAATTTTATTGATGAAATTAATTATTAGCTCTATTTCTGCTATTTTGTTTTTTAAAACATCTTTATAAGGACTTCTCTCTATTAATTTTTTACTATAGCTTAAATCATTTAGAAAAAATTTTTCAACCTCTTCCTTAATAACATATTTACTCAAATCTTTACAATTAAAAATAATATCAATCTCTTTTTCTCTATAAAAACTACTATCAATATAACCCAATCTTAAAATCATTTTATAAAACAATCCTTGAAATTCAATAAAGAAAATATTATCTTCCATGTTTTGATCTATTTTTAATAATACAATATCCTGCATAAACTTTATTGCACATGATTTTAATTGATTTTTCCTTATCCCTTCCATAAAATACAAAATATCCTCAACAAATGATTTACGCAAATATCCCTTACACTCATTTTTCATAAACATAGAAAAAATATTTTTATATACTATCTCTTGTTCCTGAGAAGTCCATCTAAATGAAGCTATATTTATAGCTTTAAATATAGCTACCCATTCACTATATCCCATAAAAACTATTGTATTGGTACGTTCAATACCTTGATAAAAACGATTCATTAAATTATTAACTTTATATTGCCAATTAACATCATTTTCCATCAAAATATCTTTTATTTTATCGGCGGTATATAAATATTCACTACGTCCTTCAACACCTGCACATATAATTGAATAAAATTGACTCTGTAAATTTACTAAAGAAATTTTATCCTGTACGTCAGATAAATAATTAACTAAGTAATACTCCTTTTTTCTTTCCTCATACGAACTATTATTATCGATATTATATTCAAATACACTTTCTTCATTATCTAATTGTTTATCATTGTTTAATTCTATAAAATAATCTAAATTTAATACATAAAATGCTATTATAGACTGTAAATTCAATTCATTATTATCTATGATAGTATAAAATATTTTG
>NZ_NMZQ01000035.1 GCF_010093125.1 Veillonella sp. R32 | reverse complement strand
AAACCAGCCTTGAGATGAGGTTTCTCATAACAAAAGTTAGTAAGATCCCATGTAGACGACATGGTTGATAGGCCAGGTGTGGAAGAGCTGTGAGGCTTGGAGCTGACTGGTACTAATAGATCGAGGGCTTTACTTTAAATAGTGAACCAAATTAAAATGGTAGTTACTAGACGGTAGCAACAAACTGCAATAAAAGAATTATCTAATGTGTAACATACAACATCTACACTTCTATGTGGTTTTCAGAGTACAAGCTCTGACAGATTCAGTGGCGATAGCTACGAGGGTCCACCTGTTCCCATCTCGAACACAGTAGTTAAGCTCGTAAACGCCGAAAGTACTTGGCTGGAAGCGGCCTGGGAGGATAGGTAGTCGCTGATTAAACTTAAAAGACACACCAAATGGTGTGTCTTTTTTAGTTTATTCGCTTCTACCTATCCGACCAGTAGCTGGGAAAAGTAGGGCAAACAATTTGAAGGAGCAGCGCGACGCGCAAATTGTATTGCATCACTTTCTTGCGAAGCGAGTGAAACGAAGCGTAGCATGATAGGTAGTCGCCTCTCTTTTTCTATGATATAATTTATACCACCACAAAATTAACTGTAATAGAGAGAACAGAGAGAAAGAGGTTTATATGAGTAACACAATTATGATTCGTCGTGGCGAACGACAAGATATTCCCACTTTATTAGATATATATAATTATGAAGTATTACACGGCGTGGCTACTTTAGATATTCGTCCTCGTACTCTTGAAGAATGGACGGAGTGGTATGAGGCTCATAATATTAAAAATCATCCTTTAATTGTAGCAGTAGTAAACAATACTGTAGCGGGTTATGCTACACTATCTGAATACCGCACGAAGGAAGCCTATGCTAGTACGGTAGAATTATCCATTTATGTAGATCCGTCCTATCGAGGTCAAGGCGTAGCAAGTCGCTTAATGGCTGAAATTTTACACTTAGCTAAAGAAGATGATTCGATACATCTTGTAGTTTCTGTCATTACGGCTGGCAATGAAGCAAGTGTAGCTCTACATAATAAATATAATTTTACCTTCTGTGGCACGATTCGCGAAGTGGGCGTTAAGAATGACACGTATTTAGATATTGAAAATTATATGCTACTCGTTTAAACTAAATGTGTAAGTATTATATAGTAGTATAAAATTATGAGTATAAGTAAGGTTTTACGTAATTATTCAACGGAGGTTTACCAATGCGAACATATTCTTTTCATTATGGCGAGCAGATGATAGATTGTACTTTGGATGAAACACGGGTGATTGGTGAATTACATATGGCTGAAATACCAGTGATTGCCAATCCAGAAAAGGCGATTCGTGAAGCTTTAGCGAACCCTATTGATTCTAAGCCTTTAAAAGAATTAGTAAAACCGGGTGAAACGGTAGCCATTATTGCTAACGATACAACCCGTATTGCCAATACCCATGTATTTATGCCCATTATTTTAGATACTCTTAATGAGGCCGGTATTCCTGATGAAAATATTAAGATTGTATTTGCCTTAGGTACTCATCGTGATATGACTGAAGCAGAAATGATTAGTGAAGTAGGCTTGGAAGCAGCTGGTCGTGTAACGATGATTAATTCATCGGCTAAAAAAGCAGACCAGTTCACCTATGTAGGAACCACATCTTTTGGTACAGACGTGTATTTAAATCGACATGTAGTGGAAGCTGATCATATTATTTGTACAGGCTCTGTAGTACATCATTTCTTTGCTGGCTTTGGTGGTGGGCGTAAGGCTATTTTACCAGGCGTAGCTTCCTATGAAACGATTCGTCAAAACCACAGTTTAATGCTTGATGATAAGGCGACTATTGGTCATTTAGAAGGCAATCCTATTTATGATGATCAAATGGAAGGGGTGGCTATGTGCCCACCGACCTTTTTATTAAATGTTGTCTTAAATGGTGAAAAAGAATTTACTGGTGTTTTTGCTGGTCATTATATTACAGCCCATAAAGCAGCTTGTGATTTTGTAAATGCACAGAATGGGGTTGTTATCGAACGGCAGGCGCCCATTGTTATTGCCTCTACGGGTGGTTATCCAAAAGATATTAATATTTACCATTCCCAGAAAACCATGGATAATGCCGTGCGGGCCGTGCAACCAGGTGGTGTTGTTATTTTATTAGCCGAATGCCGTGAAGGCTCTGGTTCCGCCATTTTTGATGAAACGGTAAATACCTTTGATTCTATTCAAGCTATTGAAGATTCTGTTCGTAAGGATTTTCAGATAGGTCGTCATAAAGCCTATGCAGTAACTCGTTTAATGAAAAAAGTAGATTTTTATTTACTCTCTAGTTTAGAAGATGAGTATGCACGAAAAGCATTTTTTACGCCAGTAGCTTCTTTAGAGGACGCGTTGCGTTTAGCGGAAGCTAAATTAGGAGCTGATGCAGAAATTTTGCTGATGCCTCATGGTTCATATACGGTACCCATTCTAAAAGAGGTAACTAAATAGTAAGAAATGATATAACCCCCTAAGAGTCCATAGGAAACGACTCTTAGGGGGTTATTGTATGTAATCGATAGTAATGTGAAAGAGAGAATGTTGAAGGATGGAGCACATTACATATCGTCTACAATTTCATCATCGATGACAGCTTTACTGCCACGAGTACCCGTGCGGATACGCATACAATCAGCGACATCGTATACAAAAATCTTGCCGTCGCCAACACGACCAGTCTGTAAAATATTGCGAGCTGTATCGAGCACTAAATCGACAGGCACTTCACAAACGACGGTTTCTACTTTAATCATGGGAACGAGGTTTACTTGATATTCTTTACCACGATAGACCTCTTTATGACCTTTTTGCAGACCACAACCAAAGACTTGGCTCACAGTCATGCCTTGCACGCCTATGGCATTTAGACCTTCTTTGAGATCTTCTAATTTTTCAGGACGAGCAATAATATCTATACGAGTCATTTTACTCATAGGAGTTCCTCCTTTTATGCATATCTTAACAAAGCGTATATCTTAGTAAGGGGTAGTAAGAATTAGTATGAATTAGAAAGATTAGTAAGCGGTAGTGAGGATTAGCTAATGAAAGTAGTCTGATAGATGAGCTATTTCATTACGCTGATGGGGGAGCGATTACATTACACTGATGGATGGGCGGTTTTCATTGTAGTCGTTTCAGCGTCTAACAAAGTGGCTTCATTAAGGGAAGGACTTAAGGCGTTACTACTGAAAATCGATACATTGTAGGCACTTTCACCATGTTCTGCAATATCGAGGCCAGTCGTTTCTTCGGCGGCGGTAGCACGCAAAGGGGTAAAGGCAGTTACTAGTTTATAAAGAATGAGGGTACCTACAATAGCTAAGCTAAAGGCAACAAGGACAGAGGCAATCTGAGCCAATAATAAATCGCCATTGCCATAATACAGGCCGTCGGTACCAGCGGCATTTACTTCTGTAGTTGCCCATATACCAGTAGCAATAGCGCCCCAAGTACCGCCAATGCCATGGATACCAAAGGCATCTAAGGAATCATCATACCCCAATTTATTTTTCAAGAACGCTACGGCAAAGTAGCAGATTACGCCACCGCCAAGACCGATGAGAAAACTAGCTAACACATTAACGAAGCCTGCTGCTGGTGTAATGGCTACAAGACCAGCAATACCACCAGAGGCAGCACCTAAGATAGTTGGTTTACCTTGGAGAATCCATTCACAGACTACCCATGCTACGGTAGCGGTAGCAGCGGCCATTTGCGTGACAATAAATGCATTGGCAGCTAACTCGCTAGCGCCTAGAGCTGAGCCTGCATTGAAACCAAACCAGCCGAACCAAAGTAAAGAGGCACCAAGAACAGTCATAGGCAAATGATGGGGTAACATAGGGGATTTACCATAGCCTTTGCGTGGGCCCATTAAGAGACATAGGGTCAAACCAGAAACACCGGATAAAATATGGATAACTAGCCCACCAGCAAAGTCGAGTGCGCCTAGCTGGGCTAAGAAACCACCGCCCCATACCCAGTGAGCCATAGGATTGTAGACACATAAGGACCAAAGAAGAATAAAGATAACAAAGCCACCAAATTTAATGCGTTCGGCAAAGGCACCAGAGATTAAAGCTGGTGTAATGACTGCGAACATACATTGGAAAGCGACAAAGGCAAATTCAGGAATATTTACATCGGCCATAAGTGAGTTTGCTACTTGAGCTAACCCTAATTTATCTAGGTTCCCAATAAGCCCGTTTACATCACCACTAAAGACAAGACTGTAACCGATGAGTAACCATTCCACTGAAATTAGGGCAATAATAAAGAAGCTTTGCATAATAGTGCTTAGTACATTTTTACTGCGCACCATGCCACCATAGAAAAAAGCAAGTCCTGGTGTCATAAAGAAAACTAAGGCGGCACTAACAAGGACCCAAGTCGTATTTCCGGTGTCAATCGTAGCACTGGGATCGGCCGCCAAGGCTGGTGGAGTTATACAGGCACTTACTAATAAGGCCCAAAGAAGTTTTGTATAGTTCATAGTTGTCCCTCATTTCTTCTCATACGGCTTCATAGAAGAAGCTTTTTTGACCAACGGAAGGGTAGTATATATTCTTTGCTAGGCCTAGGGCAAAGAATATAAAAAAGACGCCTTATGATAGCCCTTAGGGGCTAAATCATAAGACGTCGTTGCCTTCTGTATTATGTTGGTACTTTTTGATGGACTTAATGATACACTGGCAAAAAATATTTGTCAAGTCATACCGGAATCTTTTTGGTAACGTTGTAAAGTTAGACTGCGTAAAGTTGGGCTGCGTATAGCTAGGTTTAATAGCGCTAAAATATTTTTTTAGAAAGACTTGCAATTTTAAAAATTTCAATGTATACTAATTAGAGTAAATGCATGTGCATGCATTTTGTTAAGAAATTGCTATTAAATGGGGAGGTGAATATATGGCCTATATACATAATTGGTTGGCCGATTTACGACGAATAAAAGAAATCTCTGAAACCTTAGAAAAAGAATTAACAGCCCGCTCGTCTTTAAGTTTAAATGGCTATTATGTGCTTTATTTTTTAGCCCATAGTGAAGAAAAGAAATTGCGTTTAAATTTATTACAAGAGCAGATGGGTTTAAGCCAAAGTGCTATGTCACGGATGATTGTGCGGATGGAGGGCACCAATTGCGGTTCCATTCAACGGGTTAGCTGTGAATGTGATAAACGCGGTGTATATATTGCTATTACGGAATGTGGCTTGAAGCGATTAGCAGAAGCGGAACCAGTAGTGGAAGACGTTTTACAACGTTTTTATGCGTAAACTTGGTAATTCCGATCTAGGCAATGATGAGACGTGATCATTGCTTAGGTCGTTTACATATATTTTTTAATTATATACATGCATGAACATTCATTTATAATCATGTATGAGCATGCATATGGATAGATACATAAGTTGTGGTTAGGCTACTGACTCTTTTGGTTGCATCAGAGCTGACCTCAGTTAGAAAAAGGAGTTTAGATACAATGAAACAATTAACAGAACAAGTGCGTTTACGAAATGGTGTAGTATTAAAAAATCGATTAGCAATTCCACCGATGACGACACGGATGAGTTATTACGATGATACCGTAACGGGCGATGAAATTGCTTATTATGGTATGCGCACTGGTGATGTAGGTCTATTCATTACTGGGGTAGCTCATATTCAACCAAATGGTCGTGGGTGGACTGGTGAACTGGGGGTATACGATGATAAATTTATTCCTGGTTTGAGCAAATTAGCAGCTACGATAAAACAAAATGGTACGAAGGCAGTACTTCAGATTTTTCACGCAGGGCGCATGAGTGATAGTAAAACGTTAGAAGGGGAACAACCAGTAGCACCTAGTGCGATTGCTTCTGAACGAGAAGGTTCTGAAGTGCCTCGTGAATTGACGAATGAAGAAATTGAAAAGATTATTGAAAACTTTAAAGCAGCTACGGTTCGGGCCATTAAAGCTGGATTTGACGGCATTGAATTACATGGGGCCAATCATTACTTATTACATCAATTCTTTTCCCCTCATTCTAATCGTCGTAATGACCAATGGGGCGGTTCCTTAGAAAAACGCTATACCTTTATTGAACGAGTGGTAGATGGTGTACTGGGTGTTGTTAAAGAGATGAACGTACCTGATTTTATTGTGGGCTATCGCTTTTCACCGCGTGAGGAAACCAATCCGGGCTTCAATTTAGAAGAAACGTTATGGTTAGTCGATAAATTAGCTGATAAAGAGTTAGATTATTTACATATTTCGTTAACTCGCTATGATCGAGCTACTAACATTGAAGGCTATACGGATAAATCCATGTTGCAGTATGTATACGAAACAATTAATGGTCGTTTACCATTAGTATCAGTGGGGGATATTCATGACCGGGCTGATTTAGAAGCAGCTTTGCAATATTCTGATATAGCAGCTGTAGGGATTGGCGTGTTAATTGATCCTAAATGGTTTGCTAAGCTATTAGCGGGCCGTGATAGTGAAATTCGCCAAACTTTAACACTACAAGACAAGGATTTACTAATGATTTCTAATGGTGCGTATGCCTTTATCGAAATGAAAGCACCTCATTTGTTGATTAAATAAGGTCAAAAAGCAGTACTGATTCAATCCAGCTATAACCTTTGCTATTTTGAAAGGGGGGATGAGCCAGTAAATTAAAACTTGAAATATATAAAACTTCATAGTATACTATTCTATAAATTTAACTCATGAGAGTTAAATGCTAATCAAGGGTTTTGATTGGTTTGTAGAATGGTAGTTGTTGCTTTGAGGCAACGTGTAGAGAGGAGTTTTTATATGTTTAAGCGTAGTATGGTAAGTGTATTGGTGGGCTTATTAGGCCTATCTATCGTAGTCGGTGGCTGTGGTAGTAATAGTGCTGGTGAAACGAATAAAATTCGCATTGGCATTTTACAGCAAGTGGAACATCCTGCTTTGGATGCCTCTACAGAGGGCTTTAAAGCTGGGCTAGCAGAGCGTGGCTATAAAGATGGCGAGAATGTGGAATTGGATTTTCAAAATGCACAAGGTGAACATTCCAATATGGAAAGCATTACGAATCGCTTTGTTTCAGACAAGGATACGCTTATCTATGTAGTAGGGACTGCCGCTTCGCAAATTGTAGCGAATGCAACGAAGGATATTCCTATTGTAGGGGCGGCCATTTATGATTACAAGGGAACTGGTTTAGTACAATCGGTAGAGAAACCAGGAACGAATGTAACAGGGACTACGAATTTTAATCCTGTGCCCAAACAGTTAGATTTGATTTTAAAAGTGTTACCTAATACGAAAGAAGTGGGCGTTATCTATTCGTCCAGCGAAGTAAATGCGCAAATTCAAGTGGCTGCGTTCAAAGAATATGCCGCGTCGAAAGGCATTAGCGTTGTGGAAGAAACGATTACTAGCGTTAACGATATTCCTCAGGTAACGACAAACTTAATTAATAAAGGCGTAAAGGTTATTTATACGCCAACAGATAATTTAATTGCTTCGGCAATGCCTAATTTGGTAGCCGTAGCAGAAGCCGCCAAAGTACCTGTTTTCGTGTCAGATGGCATGTTGATTGAAAAAGGTGGTTTCATGGGTTATACTGTTGATTTTTACCAATTAGGGCTTCAAGCTGGTCATATGGCCGCGGACATTTTAGACGGTAAATCTAAACCAGAAGATATGCCGGTTCAAATGCAAGCGACTATGAAACTAGCTACGAATCCTGACATGGCTAAGAAGTTGGGGATTACCATTCCTGATGATTTGCCTCAAGAAGCTAAATAATTAGCTTTGTTTACTTAATATTGCACATAGACACCGTAAGGACGATAGAAGTTAAGATTGTACAAATATCTGGCTTTTAGGCGAACTTGCGGTGTTTTTGTATCCTAGGGTAGCGTAAAAAGATGATAAAACCTATCATATGGGGTATAATAAATAATAGGAGTTTTCGATATAGTGATGATTATTGTGATGACTATTTTTAGATAGATTGTAAAGGAGTATATTATGATTAATTTTGTTGCCATTGATTTTGAAACGGCTAATAAATATGCTAATAGTGCTTGTTCCTTAGCCGTAGTAACGGTAGAAGATGGACAGATTACGAAACGGGGATATAGCTTAATTAAGCCTCCATTTATGCAATTTGATGAAGAATGTATTGCCATTCATCAGATTCAACCACAAGAAGTAATGGACAAGCCAACTTTTGACGTATTATGGCCTGCTATTTACGAAAATCACTTAAAAGGTAAATTAGTAATTGCTCATAATGCTAAATTTGATATTGGTGTCTTACGGGCTACGTTAGACCACTATAAGATTGAATGGCCTGAATTAGATTTTACTTGTACCGTAAAAATTTCCAAACGGGTTTGGCCAGATTTGCAGAACCATAAATTAAATACGATGGCGGCCTATTTAGGGTATGAGTTTAAACATCATTATGCCTTAGATGATGCTGAAATTTGTGCGCAAGTGGCTATTGCAGCGGCCAAAAAACGGGGTGTTCATTCCATGGATCAATTGCTAGCTAATATTGGTTTAGCAAAGGAGTCGTTTATTACCGATGACCGTCGTGAAAAAGTAAAAGAAGAAGCGGCTGGAGAACAAATGTCATTTTTCTAATCTATATTAGTACATGTGATTTATTAATACGAGTTATTTTGGATTAAGTCAATTAAAGGAGCTAGGAATGGATAGCAAACAAGGACAACAAAGTTTTACAGGGCGTGAAATATTAGCTCATGTGGATCACACTTTATTGGTCCCAACGGCTACGTGGGAACAAATTCAAACGTTGGTAGAACAAGCTTTGGCGTTTCAGACGGCCTCTGTTTGTATTCCGCCAACCTATGTGAAACGGGTTAAGGATAACTATGGGGATAACTTAACCATTTGTACTGTAATTGGTTTTCCTTTGGGCTATATGACGACGGCTAGTAAAGTAGCGGAAGCAAAGCAGGCTTTGGCCAATGGGGCTACGGAACTAGACATGGTTGTGAATCTGGGGGACGTAAAAAATGGTCATTATGCAGCTGTGGTAGAAGAAATTAAAGCCCTTAAGGCTGTATGTGGCACGGCGGTTTTAAAGGTAATCATTGAAACCTGCTATTTAACGGAAGCTGAAAAGGTAGCACTTTGTCAGGCTGTGACGGATGGCGGGGCTGATTATATTAAAACCTCCACCGGCTTTGGTACTGCGGGAGCTACCCTAGCAGATATTTTATTATTTAAAAAGCATATTGGGCCTAAGGTTAAGATTAAAGCGGCTGGCGGCATCCGTTCCATTGAAGCGATGGTAGCGTATTTGGCAGCTGGCTGTGACCGCCTGGGGGCGAGTGCAGCGGTGGGCTTATTAGAAACCCATTTAGACGAGAACTTTTCTATTTAAGTGTTAAGGAGCAAAAGCCTATGCATATGAATGAGTTAATTCTAAAAAAACGCAATGGCGGTGTTCATAATGAAGCGGAACTTACATATTTGGTGAATGAATTTGTGAAAGGTACCATTCCTGATTACCAAATGAGTGCGTGGCTTATGGCTGTATATTTTCGTGGCTTAACAGCTGAGGAAACGGCGCAACTAACCTTAGCTATGGCTCAGTCAGGTGAACAAATTGATTTAAGTAGCATTCCAGGCATTACCGTTGATAAGCATAGCACTGGTGGGGTAGGGGATAAGACGACGTTTATCATTGCCTCTATTGTGGCGGCTTGTGGTGTACCTGTTGCTAAAATGTCAGGCCGTGGGCTAGGTCATACAGGCGGCACTATTGATAAATTAGAATCCATTCCTAACGTAAAGGTAGCTCTTACGAAAGAAGAGTTTTTTCACCTTGTACGCACCGTGGGGGTAGCCGTTACGGGTCAATCTGGTAACCTGGCACCGGCTGATAAATTGCTCTATGCGTTGCGTGATGTAACCGGCACGGTGGATAGCATTCCTCTCATTGCGTCCTCCGTAATGAGTAAGAAGTTAGCCGCTGGTAGTGAGGCGATTCTATTAGATGTTAAAGTAGGCAGCGGGGCCTTTATGAAGACCTATGAAGAGGCCTTAGCTTTGGCTGAAACCATGGTTGCTATTGGCACGCATAATCACCGTAAAACGGTGGCTTTAATTACTGATATGGATCGTCCTTTGGGACAAGCTATCGGCAATGCAACGGAAATGGCCGAAGTAGTGGCAACCTTACAGGGGCAAGGACCTGAGGATTTAGTAAAAGAGTCGCTGGCATTAGCCGCTAATATGCTGTATTTAGGGGGTAAAGGTTCTTTTGAAACATGCCAAGCCTTAGCACAGGAAACGTTAGCCAGTGGTGCAGCTTGGGCTAAGTTTTGTGAAATGGTTACGGCACAAGGGGGCGAAGCTTCGGTGTTAACGAATCCTCGCTTTAAAGAGGCAACTTATAAGGACGCTGTGTTAGCTCCCGTATCCGGTTATATTACCCATATGGATGCAGAAACTTGTGGTCGTGCTGCTTTAATTTTGGGCGCTGGACGTTATACTAAAACCGATACATTAGATTACAAAGCAGGTATTTGGATGCTTAAAAAAACGGGTGACTATGTGACTGCTGGTGAAACGATAGGGTATGTACAGAGCAATACACAGGAAACGTTAGCAGAGGCTAAGGCACGGTATATATCAGCCTTAACCTTTGGTGCACAGGCGCCAGTGGAACAACCCTTGGTGTGGGCTCGGGTTACGGCAGAAGGGACGGAATCCTATATATGAGTGAATTAAGTACAAGCTTGGTAGAGGCTTTATTGGTAGCGGCTAAGGAAGCTAAACAACAATCCTATAGCCCGTATTCGCACTTTGCTGTAGGGGCGGCTCTGTTATGTGAAGATGGGACTATCTTTACGGGCTGTAATATAGAAAATGCATCCTATGGTCTGACTAATTGTGCGGAACGAGTGGCGATTCAATCGGCTGTGGCGGCGGGTCAACGGTCTTTTCAAGCCATAGCGATTGTAGGCGATTCAATAGGGCCCTGTATGCCTTGTGGCGCGTGCCGTCAAGTGTTAGCTGAATTTAAAGTGCCTATGGTGCACTGTGAAACAAAATCAGGCGTACGGTCTGCGTATTCGTTAGATGAATTATTGCCCCATAGTTTTGGTCCCGATGATTTATGAGATAAGTAGTAGAGGCTACAATGAATAAAAGCGAGTTAATCTTAGCTTGCCTTATGGCAATAGAGATTAACTCGCTTTTTATTGGTTTAATGGCTTAGGGTGCTATAAATCTAAGCTATTAAAGTTTAGAAAGCTGGTAAAATAGCCCCTTTGTATTTATCTTCGATGAATTTTTTAACTTCTGGTGATTGAAGCGCTTTCATCAATTTTTGGATTTCAGGACGATTTTCATCCCCTTTACGAACAGTTAAGATATTAGCATATGGGGAATCTTTATCTTCTAAGAAAAGAGCATCTTTAGTAGGATTTAAGCCGGCTTCTAAGGCGAAGTTCGTGTTGATAACAGCTAGGGCTACATCATCTAAACTACGTGGCAATTGAGCGGCTTCTAATTCTACGAATTCAAGATTTTTTGGATTGCTAACAATATCTGTTTTAGTCGCATAAATATTGTTAGGATCTTTTAACGTAATAAGACCTGCTTTTTCTAATAAAAGAAGGGCACGACCACTGTTACTTGGGTCATTAGGAATGGCGATTTTAGAACCATTTGGTAATACGGAATCTAAGTTTTTATCCGTAATTGTTTTGGAATAAATCCCCATTGGTTCGATGTGAACTTTACCAGCGGAAACAAGCTGCATATTATGTTCACTAGCGAATTTATCCATGTATGGAATATGTTGGAAGAAGTTAGCATCCAATTCTTTGTCATTTAAAGCTAAGTTAGGTTTTACATAATCGGTAAATTCAACGACTTTTAGATCAATGCCTTCTTTTTCTAATAAAGGTTTAGCTTGTTCTAAGATTTCACCATGTGGTACAGGGGATGCACCAACGGTAATGGTTACTTTGTTGCCACTGCCAGCGGCATTGTTACTGTCACTACCGCAACCTGCCAGTAATAAAGCACTACCAAGGATGGCAGCTGCTGCTAAGGATAAAAGTTTTTTCATACTATACCTCCTCAAGGATATAAAAAGTCTGAAACGTTAGGCGCATAAAAAAAGATGGCCTTGCTACCGAGCCATCACAGGTATGATTGGTATCTCTCGGTATGCACCGCAGGATTTAGCACCATCGAATGGTTGCTGGATTTCATAGGGCCAGTCCCTCCATCGCTCTCGATAACGTTTCGTATATAATTCTGTGGTAAGTATATCATGAGAGGACAAAAATGTAAAGTAAAAAGAAACCAACTCTGTGGGGCAGAATTGGTTTCTTTTAGTTAGTTCCATAAGTACCTTAGCTAAGTATTAGAAAGCTGGTAAAATAGAACCTTGGTATTTGTCTTCAATGAATTTTTTAATTTCAGGGGATTGAAGTGCTTTAATTAATTTCTGAATTTCAGGACGATTTTCATCACCAGGGCGCACTACAATTAAGTTAGCATAAGGCGAATTTTTGTCGTCTAAGAATAAAGCATCTTTCAATGGATTAAGCTGAGCCCCTAACGCGTAGTTAGCATTGATAACGGCAATGTCAACATCATCAAGGCTACGAGGTGTTTGCGCGGCTTCTAACTCGATAATGTCTAAGTTTTTAGGGTTAGAGGCAATATCGATTTTGGTAGAGTAAATATTGTTAGGGTCTTTTAGCGTAATAAGACCTGCTTGCTGTAATAAAAGTAAAGCACGACCTGTGTTAGTAGGGTCATTTGGAATGGCCACTTTAGCGCCATTAGGAATGGATTTTTGTAAATCTTTGTCTTTGATTTTGTTAGAGTAGAGGCCCATTGGCTCAATGTGAACAGCACCAGCGGAAGCGAACTTCATATTGTGTTCTTCTTCAAACTTTTTCATGTATGGTGCATGTTGGTAGAAGTTAGCATCTAACTCTTTGTCATTTAATGCTAAATTAGGTTTCACATAATCGCTGAATTCGACGATTTTAAGGTATACCCCTTCTTTAGCTAGTTTGTCTTTAACTTGTTCTAAAATTTCCGCATGTGGTACTGGGGAAGCCCCTACTGTTAAGGTAACTTTTTTGTCAGAACCAGCGGCGGCATTGCCTTGATCGCTACCGCAACCAGCAAGTAGTAGTGCACTGCCTAATACGAATGTGGCAGCTACAGATAAAAATTTCTTCATAAGTGAAGCCCTCCTTTAATCTCAAATACAATTCTCTCTAATGAAATTGGTAACTAGTTTTGTATCCCCAATACAAAACCAGTACAGCGTCGAGAGCAATAAAAAAACGATGTCCTCGGGCCTTCCGAGTCATCGTTACTACTTTTATCTCTCGGTATACGCCGCAGGAATTAGCACCATCGAATGGTTGCCGGATTTCATAGGGCCAGTCCCTCCATCACTCTCGATAATATCGCTATGCAATTTCTTCGCTGATTATAGCATGGACAAAACATACTTGTAAAGTAGGAAAATATAAAATTATAAGTTTATAGGAATTAAAGAAATATAAAATAAAAATAAAAAACAAAAAAAGAACTGTCTAGTAAGCTAAACAGTTCTTCAGTGGCGGAGAGAGAGGGATTTGAACCCTCGGTACGGTATCACCGCACACATGATTTCCAATCATGCTCCTTAAGCCGCTCGGACACCTCTCCATATGGCGCTACTTCGTGTAACGTACTTTACTATTATAGAAGAAAGTAAAAATCTTGTCAATCTATAAAAATAAAAATTTTAAAGTGACGCCTAGCAATATTTTTGGAGTTCTTGGCGATAATGGGCAATGGTAATTTCATCTTTTGTGAAGGTAAAAAGTTGTCCTAAGGAAATTTCAAAAACATCGGCAATTTTTAGCAGTATATCTAAGGTAACGCCTTCAATGTGATAGCCACGCTCTAGTCGTGAAATGTAGCTTGTACTGATGCCAGTTGCTTGGGCTAATTCTTTTTGATACCATTGTTTTTTTTTGCGCAAATGGGCAATTTTAGCACCTAAGCAAGTGTATACAGCAGGGCCTTTTAAGCTACTATCTGCTGGTACGGTAGCAAAGATTGGATTTAAAAAGGCAGCTAAGGCTAAGGCAGATTTTGCATTTCGTTTAAAATTAAGCTGTTTTAACTGACGAGCCTCTCTCGGTGCTAAGGGCTCTTGTTGTAGTAATGAACGGATATTTGTTGGCTTTGATTGTATAGTTGCCACCACATACGCCTCCTCGTTGTGGTAATAAGAAAGTGATAAAATAAACAACTATATATTACGCCTAAAAACATATATTGTCTAATGTTTTATAAAAATAAATATGTTAGCAATATGACTAATTAACAATTATCGTTCATTATTAGTCCAAATGGTATAGGCTTGGTTTTCTATCTCTAAAGACATTAATTTTACGACGAATGTCTTCTGTTATGCTTAAATCAATGGTTCCAATGGCAATTTCTTCTGCATCACCAAGGTGTAATAATTCCTCACCCCAGGGATCAAGTAATAAGGAGTTGCCCGCGCATTTTACTTTACCAATATAGCCACAGGCGTTAACGGCACAAAGGAACATTTGATTTTCGATGGCCCGCGCTGTATTTAAAATTTCCCAATGCCGTTGGCGCATAGTAGGCCATTGAGCTGGTACGAAAAATAGGTCGACCCCTTGTAAGGTAGTGGTACGAATGATTTCAGGAAAGCGAATATCATAGCAGGTAACGCTGGAACAAGGGATTTCATCTAAAAAGAAACGATGAGTGTGTTCCCCGCCTTGAAAGAATTTTTCTTCTTTAGCGGGCGTGAAGCTATGAATTTTATCATATTGGGAGATAATAGTACCTTCTCGGTTTACGATATAGGAGGTATTATACACTTTATTTGCTCGCAAGGTAGCCACAGAACCACCTACAATATTTACATTATGTTTACGTGCTAATTGGCTTAATAAAGTTTGCGTTCGTTCGCCATTGGCATCGGCTTCGTTAGGCAATTGGTCAGTAGGATAGAAACCAGTGTTCCACGTTTCAGGTAAGACCATGATATCAGGTTGTTCTTTGGCGGCGGTATCGATTAATTCTTCCACATGATGGTAGTTATGGTCAACATTGCCAACAGCCACATCCATTTGTAATAAGGCAAGTTTCTTTTTCATTACATACTCCATTCAAAACGATTAGGTCGTTTCAGACAAAATTATAGGTAATATATAGCTAATGGGCACTTCCCCTACGTAAAGGCACTATATTACTAGCCCTAAGTTTGCGATTTATATGGCGGTTAAGTAGAGGCCCTGTATTGCTATATAGTTATATATATTATATAAAGTATAACATAAGTATAGGTGCAGATTTGAAAAGCTGTCAATAGGCATGGTCGGATCGTTTGTGTTATAATATAGCGTGTATAACTATTTTTAAAAACAATAGAATAAGTAGGAGGCAATTTATGAAACGTTTTATAGTAGTCTTTGCCTTGCTGGGGAGCTTACTGATGCTCTTAGCAGGTTGTATGTCTGAAACGCAAGACACAACGGCTAGTGCTACAGAAGCACAACCACAGAAAGTGACAAAAACGGTAGCTACTGAGGTGCCTAAGGGGATTCCAGTGCTTATGTATCACAAAATAGGGCCTGATGAAGATAATGATGCAGTTATTCGTGAAGATTTATTTAGAGCCCAAATGAAGCTCTTGCATGATAAAGGCTTTAATCCTATTACGATGGAACAATTAAATGAGTATGTTCGTCATGGTACGGCAGTGCCAGTGAAACCAGTGGTATTGACCTTTGATGATGGTTATGCAGATACATACAGTATCGTATATCCTGTGTTAAAAGAATATGGCTTCGCCGCTACTGTATATGTAAATCCTGGTGATGTAGGCACTCGGTTAACCTGGGAACAGATTAAAGAAATGCAAGCTGGTGGCGTTACGATTGCCAGTCATGGTTATGATCATGTGCGGATGAACGAATTGTCTAATAGTGATCAATTAGCTAATATTGTAAAGGCCCAATTGGCGTTAAAAGAAAAATTAGGCATTGATAATCAGTGGTTCTGCTATCCGTATGGACGTGAAAATGACTATTCGCAAAAAGCAGCAGCTGACAATGGTATTTTATTAGCAGTGACGATGAATCCTGGTTGGGTTCATGTGGGGGATAACCCGTATGCGTTGCATCGTATTTGGATTGGTAATGCAGTGGACTTAGCTCATTTTGAAGAGCGTATAACGACAGAAGATTATACTGATTTATAAGGACAGATAGGAGTTAAGGATGAAACGATTTTTTAGTAAAGGGTGGGTAAAATTTATTCTTGTTATGTTTATTTTTACCATGGTTACTTCGCCTATCGTAGTGCTATTTGGCCCTTTTGATAATCTGAAACGTACCGTTGTGGGAGCGATAATGCGATCGCGTCATCCCCATTACATTACTTGGTTGTTTAATCAAGATGAGATTAACGTAATTCTTGGTACAGTAAGTACTGTGCGGAGTCAAGATTTATTTAAATTTAAAGCCCGTGAAGATACTACGTTAAAAATGCGTAAAATCGAGTCTACCCGGTATGTAGGGTATGTGCTTGAAATTCCAGACCCTCGTCGTGTTAAAGTAGCTACGGCTAAAAACATTCAAGAAAAAGGGGAAACGGTAAGTAATATTGCAAAAGACAATGATGCTGTGGCTGCTATTAATGCAGGTGGTTTCCATGACCCTAATGGTACCGGCACAGGCCGTTTACCATATGGCTTCATCATGCAAGATGGGGATTATGTCATCGGTAAAGATGTAGGCCCTGATGAAGCGGTTGATTTTGTTGGCTTTACGAAAGATGGCAACTTAATTGCTGGCACATACAATAAAACAGAATTAGCAGATATGAAAGCAGCTGAAGGGATTACCTTTGGGCCACCACTTATTGTGGATGGTAAGAAAATGATTACTGATGGTGATGGTGGCTGGGGCATTGGCCCACGTACGGCTATTGGTCAGAAAAAAGATGGCACTGTTATTTTCGTTGTTATCGATGGTCGCCAACCTGGTTACTCTACAGGCGCTACGCTTCGTGACGTGCAAGATGTGTTATTTGAAGAAGGCTGCTACATTGCTGCTAACTTAGATGGTGGCTCTAGTACAACCTTGTATTACAATGGTAAAGTGGTAAATAAACCAGCTGATTTATTAGGTGAGCGGATGATTCCTACCGCCTTTATTGTGAAATAGGAGGGCCCATGGCATCGTTTGGTAAAATTATGAGCGCCTTTGTCTTGGGGCTAGCATTACAAGGCGGTATTTACTATTATTTAGATCAAGTATATTTTGCGCCGACCACAGATTTTGAAGTAACGGCCAGTGATGGGCAGGAGAAAGATGGCAATTTCCCAGATGTGGGAGAAGGCAATAAATATTATTCCCAGGGGCATAAATATATGGCTGTTGTGACACAAGATTCAGTAAAGGTATATACAGCGGGTGAAAAGACACCGGTGGATATTGACTTAAAAGGGCGACAGGTTAGTTATTTTGAATGGTTGCCGGACCGTGATTTAGCCATTATGGGCCTATATGGTGGCACTGAGGATAATGTAGTATTGGCACGTTTTGACCCTGAAAGTCCAGAACATGAAGTAGATACTACGATGGAAGATTTGCCATCAGATAGTAAAATTGTGGATGCAGCGTTTTCAACGGCTACGAATGTAGTGTATATGAAAATCAAAGTTGCTGAAAATGCATATCGTATCTATCGAACTGATGCAAACTATGATACTCGCCGTGTTTATATGCAAGCGTCTAACATAGGCCGTATCGCGGTTTTCTATGATGAAGATATTTTCTTCTATGATAATGTTCGCACTGGTGATGTGTTCATGTTTGATGGCACGGAAGGGGGCTGGCGTGTTATTAACCCAGCTGGCCGTTATCGTTTAATCGGCGTTGATAAAGATAAAGATATCTATATTGCTAAAGTTGATGAAGATGATAAAGCCTTATCTGTTTTACAAGGGCGTTTAGGCGTAGGCTTTGAAACGGTTGATACTTTTAGTTCGCCACAAGATTTAAAAGATATTACGGTAGCGTCTATCGAAAAAATGATAAGTGATAAACGTTCTAGTGATAACAAAAAACAATAAATGAGGCATAAACAGACTTTTGATTTCAATTATGAGGTTTATGCATAGGTAAGTGAAAAGGTCTGCTGTAGCAGGCCTTTTCTTGATTTTATGAGCTATGAGGAGGCAATTATGGCTAAATTTAAAATTAAAAAAGGTCTTAGTGATGCAGAGATGTTTAAAAATGTAGTAGAGGAAGAAACCTTTGAAACGGCTATGCTCAAAGGGGAGGCCGAAAGCAAGCGTCCTGCACCGCTACGAAAGTCTTCTAGTAACAGTCAGGAAGCCTTTTACCGTGAGTTTCTAACTGAGAAAGTTGAGACTCAAATAGGGAAACTTTTATTAGATATTAAGATGGAATATTTTAAAGATGGTGTGGGTGATTTCTCCATTCAAGTGAAAAAAGATGGTCGAAATATTGTCATCAAAACGGCTCCTAAAAAAATTAAATAAGGTTAACGATTATATATTTATGAGTAATCCGTATTGTAAATATGTTGACAAAGAAACTCTTTAGTAGTCTAATAGATATGTGAGATGAATACTATTCTATCAAGGGATTATAGATAGAAAGGATTCGTTATAAGCGTAATTTAAAAATGATTTGGATTGTAAACATCTGTAAAATGTGGAAGGTTTTACAGAGAGGCAGGAAACAATTCATATCGACAGTGAAGGAGAAGGAGTTATGAAAGCGAAAAAACTAAGAATCATGGAAACCGTCCTCCGCGATGGTCATCAGTCCATTTTGGCAACCCGTATGCGTACAAGCCAAATGTTGCCAGTGTTAGAAAAATTGGACGGTGTTGGTTATGAAGCACTAGAATGCTGGGGCGGGGCTACCTTTGATAGCTGTCTTCGTTTCTTGGACGAAGATCCATGGCAACGTCTTCGCACGTTAAAAGCTCATCTTAAAAACACTCCATTACAGATGTTGTTACGTGGCCAAAACTTATTGGGCTACAAACATTATGCTGATGATGTAGTAGAAGCATTTGTTAAAAAAGCTAAAGAAAACGGTATTGACCGTATTCGTATTTTCGACGCATTGAACGACCCACGCAATATGGAAGCTGCTATTAAAGCAGGTAAAAAATGTGGCGTTCATGTACAAGGCACTATGGTTTACACTATCAGCCCTGTACATACTAACGAAATGTTCGTTAAAGTAGCTGAAGAATTAAAAGATATGGGTATGGATTCCTTATGTATCAAAGATATGTCTGGTCTATTAGCTCCATACGATGCTGTATCCTTGATTCAAGACCTTAAAAAACGTCTTGGCGATGACATGATGATTGACTTGCATAGCCATTTCACTTGCGGTCTTGCTAGTGCTACTTACTTAAAAGCTGTTGAAGCTGGCGTTGATGTAATCGATACAGCTCTTAGCCCATTCGGTCATGCTACTTCTCAACCTGCTACTGAAAGTATCGTTGAAATGTTCCGTGGCACTGAATATGATCCAGGTTTAGATTTAGCTACTCTTCGTGAATTAGCTGAATACTTCCGTGGAGTTCGTAAAGAAATTGCTGATGAATTTGGTATTACACCAGCTCATGAAGTATTGCCAGAAGTTCGTCATTACCAAATTCCTGGTGGTATGTTGTCCAATACTCAGAACCAACTTCGTGAAATGGGTATGGCTGACAAATTCTTTGATGTTATGAATGAAATGCCTAAAGTTCGTGCTGATCTTGGTTACCCTCCATTGGTAACTCCTACTAGCCAAATCGTTGGTACTATGGCTATGATGAACGTTAACTTCATGGCAAACGGAATGGAACGTTATCAAATGACTCCTAGCGAAGTTAAAGACTTAGTTCGTGGTAAATATGGTCGTTTACCAGCTCCTATTAGCGATGATATTCGTAAGAAAATTATCGGCGACGAAGAACCTATCACTTGCCGTCCAGCTGACCTTATTAAACCTGAATTGGAAATGTACCGTCAGAAATTGGCTGAGTTGGGTTATCAAGGGTTCACTGATGAAGACGTATTGTCTTACGCTATGTTCCCAGAAGTATCCTTACAGTTCTTCGAAAAACACAGCAAACAAGTTATCCTTAAAGAAATCGATCTTCCAAGAGAATAATTTGTTACATCCAGTTAGTCTGGTTGTTTAAATTAAAATTTTAAAAGAGAGTTATCGACTCGAAAACCAGTGTTCTTGCGAACGATGGTTTTCTCCGTCGACAACTCTCTTTTTAGTGGCTCTTTGTTAAATTTTGGGGCGCTAAAGAGATTATGCACTCTTAGGAAGGACATGCGACGTAATTGTTGCGTGTCCTTTTTTAGCATTAATGAATAAAATCCGATTACGAAAGCGTTCAAAGTTTTGTATTCCAAACGCACAACGTTTCAGTGCTTTTATTTTATTGTTACAACCTT
>NZ_NMZQ01000034.1 GCF_010093125.1 Veillonella sp. R32 | reverse complement strand
GTAGTAAATATATCATCAACTAGTAATACAGATTTATCTTTTAAAATTCGGGTTATAGGACAAAACGTGTTGGTAAAAACAGCTATAGTATCAGTAATTATCTGGTGTTATAGCTGTTTTAAATTTATACATAATATTTAAAGGTTGGACAAAATGTGTTGGTAAAAACATGGATAAAGCCTTGCAATTCCTAATATAAATAGGTTTTTATATTCCTAAGAATAAATTTTTTAGGAGGATTGTCCATGAAAAGCGTTAAATGTCCAACCTGCAGTCGGAAAGTTATGAAGTATGGAAAAACAAGAGCTGGTGTACAGCGATGGTTTTGTAAAGTCTGCCATCTTTCTTTTACTAATGTTTATAATGATGCTACAAAGATATTTCAAAGTTTTTTAAATTGGTTATTCAGTAAAAAAACTCAAAAAGATATGCCAGGTCAAGGGTGTACGTTTAGACGGACGACAAAGCGATTTTGGAGCCTTTGGCCACTTCCACCAAAGATTGATGTGTCTAGAGATGTTGTATACGTTGATGGTATCTACCTTTCAAGAAATCTATGTGTTTTGATTTGTTGTGATGATACACATGTATTAGGCTGGTATGTGTGTAGAACTGAGAACTTTAGGGCTTGGAGTAACTTAATGAAACGAATTGCTGAACCCAAAGTAGTTATATCTGATGGTGGTACAGGGTTTACCAAAGCACTTAAGTATGTATGGCCTTTGGCAAGCCACCAGAGATGTTTATTTCATGCTTTTTGCCAAGTTAGAAGATATATAACAAATGCCCCTAAGACAATGGCAGGAAGAGATTTATTATCGATCGCACGTAATTTATTTAAAGTAAAAACACCTGAAGCTGCCTGTGCATGGATAAATGAATTAAGAAATTGGCGAATCCTCTATAACACATTTCTGCAAGAAATGACTACAGATGAATATGGTAATAAACGTGCTACTCATGAGCGTTTGTTAAAAGCTGAGAACTCCTTATTAAAGCTTGTTAAACAGCATACCTTATTTACATTTATTGAGATAGCAGATATTTCAGTGCCTAATACTAATAACCGTATAGAAGGTGGGGTGAATGCACAATTAAGAGATATGTTAAGATCACATAGAGGATTATCTCTCGAGAGACGATTAAAAGCGGTCTATTGGTGGTGCTATATGCACTCACCTAGACCGCTTTCTATATCTGAAATATTAAAAGTTATGCCGACAGATAAATCGATTTCTCTTATCTACCAACGATTTAACGAAAGAGAGAAAGTAGATTATTCTATTCCTCAATGGGGTGACGGGCTTGCATGGAATGAACTTCATCGGAGCACAGAATTTCCTACTTATTGGGATTAAAAACCAACACGTTTTGTCCTATAACCC
>NZ_NMZQ01000033.1 GCF_010093125.1 Veillonella sp. R32 | reverse complement strand
TTTACCAACACATTTTGTCCAACCTTTAAATATTATGTATAAATTTAAAACAGCTATAACACCAGATAATTACTGATACTATAGCTGTTTTTACCAACACGTTTTGTCCTATAACCCGAATTTTAAAAGATAAATCTGTATTACTAGTTGATGATATATTTACTACGGGAGCTACTTTAGAAGCCGCCGCACAGGTCCTTGTTCATGAGTATAAGGTCAAAGAGGTGGTGGGGCTCGCTTTGGCTGGTGGTCACTAAAATCACATAAAAAAGCAGCCTACCTAAGTAGACTGCTTACACTATGAATTGGAATCAATAATAAAGATATTTCCTTTGTAGTTAGCCGATAATCTCAATAAAGGCTTTTACTAAATCAGGATCAAAGTAGATGCCAGAGCCACTGAACAATTCCTGTTTGGCTGTTTTTTTACTTTTAGACCAAGATTCTGTGGAAGGATTAATAGCGGAGTCATAATAATCAGCAATACCGATTATACGAGCACCTAATGGAATATTACTACCACAGAGATGTTTAGGAAAACCAGAACCATCCCAACGCTCATGATGATAGCGGATATAGGGAATAATTGGTTGGCAGCATGGATAGTTTTCAATCATGTTTGCCCCGTTCGCAGGATGTTGACGATATTTAGACATTTCCTGTCGGTTGAAGAATGGTGCTTTTTTTAAGACTGTTGAAGGCATCATAAGTAATCCTAAGTCATGCAATAATGCACCATGTCTAATTTGTTCTATTTCGTTGGCTGGTAGTCCTAGTTTAGCGGCAATACTAACAGAATAATTGGCTACATTAATGGAATGTGTATAAAGCTCATAGCTTTTCATGCGAATCATCTGAAGTAATTGGGCGCTAATGGCTTCTAAGCTATCTTGCTCCAATTCATATAAGCCCGATGGCTGCATTAAAGATAACATAAACATAATACTGAGTCCTTCCCTTTGTGTCCCCATTTAACAAGTAAACACATTATACAATATTATGAGCAATTTGGGTATAGGTCTATGTTGCTATCTATGTATAGTAATTTGAGGAAAAGTTAAACGAATTTTGAGAAAGAAAAAGAGAATGCAATGATTAAAAGGATTTACAAAGATAGAATCCTTTAACTAATGAAAGTAGCAAGAGGAAAATATAAAATAGTCATATAATTTTTGTATAGACAAAGTAAAATTCTTTGCGTATAATTTCTTCATACGGGTCTGTGGTTGAAAGTCGAGGCCAGTCGCAGGCAAAACGATCCACGTAAGTAATGCAACGACATTATGAGCATGGTGCGGCTTAGATGTAAGACCTACCGATATAATCGAGAGAAGTAGTAGTGGGGAGCCGGATGCTTAGGAGCGAACCTTCCAGTAGGCGAGTGTGGGGGCAAAGACCAGGTCAGCCGTATGTAAAAGACAGCTTTTTAGCTGTCTTTTATTTTTATACAAAAATTTCTGAATTTTTATTCATTCGCCTATTGACGTTTTATACAAAGTTATGTATAATCATGTCATACCAATTAGATAAACTCAGATAAAGAGAGAGTTTGAACTTATTATTATACAATAAAGAGTAGGAGATGGAGTTATGTTTACACAGAAAATGAAGAAAATTATGCTTACAGGGATGGCCGTATTAGCCATGGGCGCATTAGTGGCTGGTTGTGGTAGCGATACGGCTAGTTCACAAGCTGATAATGGTAAAAAAGTAATTAAAGTGGGTACTAATGCAACGTTCGTACCTTTTGAATTTAAAGATGAAAAATCTCAAGACTTAACTGGTTTTGATATTGATATGGTGAAAGCGATTGCTAAAAAAATGAATGCTGATGTAGAATTTAAAAACGTAGCATTTGATGCATTGATTCCAAGTTTAGGAAATAAGGATATTGATATGGCTGCATCTGGCATGACTATCACTAAAGCAAGAGCGGGTAAAGTATTATTTGCTTCTCCTTACTATGAATCTGGTATGGCAGTGGTAGTAAAAGGGGCTTCGAATATTAATACATTGCAAGATTTGGAAGGTAAAAATATTTCCGTTCAAATGGGGACTACGGGTGCTGACTTAGCTGGGAAAATTGCAAATGCTACGTTAAAACAGTTTGACCATAGTAGTGATGCTTTACTTGAATTAAATAAAGGGAGTGTAGACGCAGCTGTACTAGACTTACCAGTGGCACAATATTATGCTTCAAAACATCCAAATGAAGATGTAAAAGTAATTCCATATCCTAATACAAAAGAATATTTCGGTTTTGCTTTTGCTAAAGATAACAAAGACTTACAAGCGGCTGTGAATAAAGCCTTAGCTGACATGAAACAGGATGGGGAATTAAATGCTATTTATCAAAAATGGTTTAAAACGGATGCCCCTGCGGATATGCCAACTGAATGGTCTGGTAACTGATAGTTCGTATAAATTTAGGAACTGTGAATTGTAAAATAACAATAAATTTGATACCATAGTAACAGATGAACAGTACTATACTTAAATCTTTTTAGTGTAGTACTGTTTCTTTTGTAGTTGACCCTAATTAGCTTGGTGCATGAGTAGAAAGGAAAATAGGAGGACAGATTATGAATTGGAAAAAAGGATGGGCCATTGTAGGCACCGTTGTGGCTTTAAGTGCTCTAGTTGTTGGTTGTGGCAGTGAAAGCAGTAGTGATAAAAAGGTGATTACCTTTGCGGCTGAAACGACGTATCCTCCTTTTGAGTTTGCTGAAGGCGATACATACAAAGGCTTTGACGTTGATTTAAGTAATGCCTTAGCCAAAGAAATGGGGTATGAAGCTAAGTTTGTAAGCATGGGGTTTGATGGTTTAATTCCTGCTTTACAGAGTAAGCAAATTGATGCCATTGCTTCTGGGTTAGTAGTCACTAAAGAACGGGAAGCAAAAGTTAGTTTTACAGAACCTTATTATCATGTGAAATTAGTCATGGTAGTTCGTAATAATGAAACTAATATTAATGGTGAAGATGATATTGCAGGCAAGCGCGTAGCCGCACAAATTGGTACGACCGGTGCTATGTTAGCGCAAAGTAAGCCAGGCACTACGGTGAAAGAATTTGATGCCATTTCTAGTATGTTGCAAGATTTAAGTAACAATAGTGTGGATATTGTTATGCTTGATGAACCAGTGGCTAAATATTATATTCAGAAATTAAATATGAAAGATTTGCGAATCGTACCAGTTGGTTTACAAGATCATACAATTGCCATTGCCGTGCGTAAAGATGATAAAGAGCTATTAGCTAAGATGAATGCGGCCTTTGAAAAGCTTAAAGCTAATGGCGAATATGACAAATTGCAACAAAAATGGTTTGGTGATATACAATAAGTGAGGTAAGGAAAAGGAATTGAGTACCTATGATATATAAAGAGTTATATGCCCAGCGTGCCCGTCAATTAGAGCGGTCCGCTATTGCCGCCTTAAAAGATCAAGCTGCCGGTGAAACCGATATGCTTTCCTTAGGGGAAGGGGTGCCAGCACCTGAATTATTTCCTTGTAACGAATTGAGCGCAGTTGCTAAAGA
The DNA here is from genome assembly GCF_010093125.1 of Veillonella sp. R32. Lineage (GTDB taxonomy): Bacteria > Bacillota > Negativicutes > Veillonellales > Veillonellaceae > Veillonella_A. Next base: position 3,262 of record NZ_NMZQ01000033.1, on the reverse strand, counting down.
GGTTTTCCTTCAAGAGGGACAAGAAGTTTTACAATATGGTGATAGTAAAGGCTGGCCGGCCTTGCGAACTAAACTTGTACAAATCGTTAGCAAGTATGGAATTAAAGCAAGTCCTGAAGGGATTCAAATTACCAGTGGTTCCATGCAATCCTTGGATACGGCAGCTCGACTATTTTTAGATGTGGGGGATACGGTTTTGGTAGAAGACCCTACTTTTATTGATGCTAAAAACTGTTTGGCCATGACAGGAGCTACCGTAAAAGGAATTCCTTGTGATTCTGAAGGTATGGATTTAGGTGCCCTAGAGGCAGCTTTAGTAGCTGATCCGTCTGTTAAAGCTATTTATGTAATTCCTGATTATCAAAATCCTACCGGTTTATGTTGGAGTGAAACGCGCCGTCAAGCGTTTATGGATTTAGTAAGTCAATATGAAGTAATAATTTTAGAAGATAATCCGTATGGTGAAATTACGTATACCAATACATATCATCGGGCCTTGGCTTCGTATGACCAACAAGGGCAAGTTCTGTTTATGGGGAGTTTGTCTAAAACACTAAGTCCTGGTATACGTATTGGCTGGTTGTGTGGTAAGCCTCAACTTATTACGGATCTTAGTTTAGTCAAAGAATGTTGTGATATTCATAGTTCCTTACCAGATCATGCCATAGCAGCTGGATTTATGAATATATATTCTTATGACAATCATGTAGCGGCTATGAACGCTGTATATAAAGCACGGCGCGATGCTTTGGTAGCAAGTCTAAGGAGTGCTTTGCCAGATTTTACATTTACTATACCCCGTGGTGGATTCTTCTTGTGGCTTCAGTTGCCTGACAAAATTGATGAATATGCATTTTTTCAAGCGGCTTTAATGGCGAAAGTATTGGTAATTCCAGGAACGCCTTTTTTTGTAAATAAGCCTAGCAAAGGCTTTGTGCGCCTTAACTTTACGGGGTTAGAGCCAGCAAAACTACAGCTCGCTGTTACGCGCTTAGCCAAGGCGTATGAGTCTATGATTAAATAACTATTGACATTGTATAAAAATACAATTATAATTACCTAAGCATAGAAATTTATTTCTATGCTTACTCACGTTATAAATTTATAGATTAGTAAACATGGATACAAAGGAAAGGGTTAATTATGAGTTTTGATTGGAGTTTAATTTGGGATAATTTCCCCATATTATTACAAGGGGCCGTCATTACGATTCAGATTACAGTAATGGCTGTAGGCTGTGGTTTCTTTATCGGTATGATTGCAGCATTAGCTAATTTGTCACGTTTTAAAATTATTCGTTTATTAGTAAAATGCTATGTAGAATTATTCCGTGGTACGCCACTATTGGTACAAATTTTCATGATTTATTTTGCCTTACCTATGGTAATTGGTCAGTCCATCAATCCTTATGTAGCGGCGGTTACAGCATGTAGTATTAACTCTGGTGCGTATGTATCTGAAATTTTCCGTGCTGGTATTCAATCTATCGACAAAGGGCAGATGGAAGCCGGTCGTTCGTTGGGTTTAACTTGGGCTCAAACTATGCGCTACATTGTAATGCCACAGGCTTTTAAAGCTATTATCCCACCACTAGGTAATGAATTTATTGCCATGATGAAGGATACATCCTTAGTATCTGTCATTGGTTTTGAAGAATTAACGCGTCGTGGCCAACTTATTATCGCTCGTACCTATGGTTCTTTTGAGATTTGGACCGCTGTAGCTATCATTTACTTAGTTATGACATTAAGTATTTCACAGTTAGTGGCCTTCCTTGAAAGGAGATATAATATCAAATGATTAAGATGATTGATGTGCATAAAAGCTTTGGCAAGAATGAAGTATTAAAAGGAATTAATCTTCATGTTGAACGGGGTGAAGTGGTCGTTATTATTGGGCCATCTGGATCGGGTAAAAGTACCGTTTTGCGTTGTATGAATTATTTAGAAGAACCAACCTCTGGTGATGTTATTGTTGATGGGATGAATTTAAACAATAAAGAAAACATCAATAATGTACGTGCTGAAGTAGGCATGGTATTCCAACGATTTAATTTATTCCCGCATATGACTGTATTAGATAATATTACCTTAGCACCGCAGAAAATTCGTAAAAGTTCGAAAGCTGATGCTGAAAAGATTGCGCTTGAATTATTAGAGAAAGTTGGTTTAAAGGATAAAGCGCAGGCCTACCCTGAACAATTATCAGGTGGTCAACAACAGCGTGTGGCTATAGCTCGTGCTTTAGCGATGAAGCCAAAAGTCATGCTATTTGATGAACCAACGTCAGCACTTGACCCTGAAATGGTAAGTGAAGTATTGGATGTAATGAAAGAGCTGGCTAATGAAGGAATGACTATGGTCGTAGTTACTCATGAAATGGGCTTTGCTAAAGAAGTAGGGACTCGAGTTCTCTTTGTTGATGAAGGTAGGATTTTGGAAGAAGGTACGCCAGTTGATGTGTTTGAACATCCTAAAAACGAACGTACGCAGTTGTTCTTATCAAAAATTTTATAAAATAGAGTATGACGTCTTTCGCAGGGAAGACGTCATTTTTATTAATAATTTTACTGTTAGAAATGATTACTTTATACAGTAAATTGACTGTACTTAGATAGTCAAAAGAACTGACTTTGTATGCAATGAATTAAGATGAATAAATTCTAATAATTTATAACTGAATAGGCTAAAAATAGTGCATGAAATTATAATTAAATCTATTTATGACTTTTTGATTTTTGAAACTAAAAATACCTAAAGAAGCCCCGTGGTTACAATACTTATAGGGGATATAAAAAATATAAGTTTCATTTGGTAATTAACAAGATGTTTAATTTTGCATAATACTGCCATAAATAATTGTATGTATACTTATAATGCATATACAGTATAATATCCTTGTTTTTTAACATTTACTGTGCTAACATAGTTGAAGGGTACTATAGGTACTCTAATGCAGGGATTTTTTAGGAGGAATTTTTTATGCTCGGTAAAGTTAAGTGGTTCAGTGCAGAAAAAGGTTATGGATTTATTGAAAGAGAAGACGGTGGCGATGTATTCGTACATTTCTCCGCGATTCAAGAAGATGGTTTCAAATCCTTGAATGAAGGTCAAGAAGTAAACTTTGAAATCGTTGATGGCGAACGCGGCCCACAGGCTACGAATGTCACTAAAGCATAAATAACTACACTGAAAGATCGGCTACGGCCGGTCTTTTTTATTTTATATAGTGTTAAGGTATTATCGGGTTATAGGACAAAACG
>NZ_NMZQ01000032.1 GCF_010093125.1 Veillonella sp. R32 | reverse complement strand
AATGGGTTAGCTGCGAATGCAGTTGTTACGCCAAGTACAGCTGTTGCTGCAAATACGGCTGCAAAACGTTTTTTCATTGTAATTACCCCTTAGGCTACCATAATAGGAAAGAAAGGTAATTATGTCATATTTATGTTGTATGAGGTTTTAGTGTAATATGTTCACGGCAGAGTTGTAATGTACTTGGCAATGTCACTTCTTCTAGCCACCAATGCCAATATTGATATTGGTTATAGCGTGCCCATGTGGGATATTGCTGATGACAGTACCAATAAAAGTGTAATGGTGTTGGAGAGCTATTTGGTTGAGGAAGGTCATTAGTTATTGATACTGAAAATTCTTTAGGTAAGAGGGTTGGTAAAAGTTTGATTAATTCTGTCTCAATAATGGATTCTTTATACAAAGTTTTATTATGACATTGCAAGGTTTTATGATGACTTTGGGGACATTGATAATAAATGTATTGTGTATCTTTATAATGGCGTGTTAACCCAACTAATTTATGATAACAAGAAGGGCATCGAAGCAAACCTTTAAAAAGATAATTAGATTTAGTTTCAGGCTTAAGTAATGAAGATTCAGGGGGCAATGTAGAAATTTTAGCTGATTTTGAAGAAGATGGGGAAGATGCAAAAGATGCAGAAGATGCAGAAGATGCAGAAGATGCAATATATTTGGAGGATATTTTGATAGAATGATAGCTATTTAGCACCCTCTGCACCTTTTCAAAGGTTTCCATATCCACGATACCAGTGGTATAGTTCTTAATGCCATAAAAGGTGCCAATATATTTTTCGTTACGCAATAGTTTTGACATGGCTGGATAGGAGCGCGTAATGCCATGAGCCTGTGCTAAATATAGCATAGTTTGACGAATTGATCGATTTTTTAGATAGTAGTGAAATATATCACGAATGATAGCAGCATATTCATTAGGTACAATATGTTTTGCTTGTATGCTATAACCCAGGGGGAGTTTACCCGAAATGACTTCCCGTCGTTTTATTTTGTCAGCAAAAACGAAGCGGATACGCTCGGACGTTGTGTCTGACTCATTTTGAGCAATGGACAGTTTTATATTTAGGTATAGGCGACCTTGAGCTGTATTGGTATTATACTCTTCTTCTGTTGTTTCCCATACTACATTGTGCCGATCTAAAATGGCTTGGTAGCTATAATAGTCAGATACATTACGGAACCAACGGTCAAGTTTAATAAAGAGTATACAATCGATGTGACCGGCTTTAACATCTCGTAGCATGCGGGCGAATTCTTTGCGCCGACCAGGGCGACTGCGCGCGGTAATGCCTTCGTCACGATAGCAATCGACAATTTGATAGTTATGGTCGTTAGCATATTGACGCAGACGATTTTCTTGGGCTTGTAGGGAATAGCCTTTCATGGCTTGCTCTTCGTGAGATACACGAATATAGAGGGCAACACGTTTCATCATATATAGGTCAATACAAGTATCCTTTGATAGGTTATCAAAGATCTCTGTATTGATAGCCTCCTTTCTTTCTACCATACATGTAAAGCTTGACAGCATTCAATGCTGTAGTTGGTTAAACAGTCATATAAGACAATTATAGAAGAACGCTTATAGAAGAACGATGATACATATAGTCTTATAAAAATGACTGCAAACATCATTATAGTATGATATAGATTGTATTCAAGATAGTCGAATAAGCCCTGTAAATGTGATATACTTAAATATAAGCCCTTATATAAGTAGGTATATGTAAGGGGCATAATGATAGGGTTATACGAAAAGTATATGAGGATGACTGATGAGAGATACGATTAAATTATTAGCGATTGATTTAGATGATACCTTAGTGCGTGATGATAATACGATTTCGGCTTACACTCGTAATGTGTTGCAACAAGCGCAGGCTAAGGGTATTCAAATTGTGATTGCTACAGGGCGCATGTATCAGACGGCTCGCCCGGTAGGTCTTACCTTAGGCCTTGGAGATTTGCCTATGATTTTGTTTTCTGGAGGCCTTGTGCAGCGCATTGAATCAGGTGATATATTATGGGAACGGACGATTCCGGTGGCTATGGCGCAAGAAATTTTAGAGTTGGCTCGCGATAATGATTGGTATGTACAGTCTTATGAGAAGGATGCCTTACTCGTTCATCACGAAACAGAACAGTCGCGTTTTTATGAAAAGACGGTAGGTGCGAAAGCTGTTTATGTAGGTGATGCGCTATATACGGACGTAACGGGGCCTAATAAATTGTTATTTTTAGAGGAGCCTACGAAGCTAACAGTTATTGCCAAGACTTTGCAAGCTAAGTATGGTGAGGTATTGGAAATTGTTCGCAGCAAAGTTAACTTTTTAGAAATTAACTGCGGTCATTGTACGAAGGGGAGTACGCTCGCTCAGATGGTTGCTGATTTAGGGTTAACACCAACTGAGGTAGTGGCTTTTGGTAATTCACAGAATGATATTTCTATGTTGAAGTATGCTGGTACAGCCGTAGCCGTAGCAAATGCAGAAGATAATGTAAAAGCTGTGGCACAGGCTATTTGCCCCTCCAATGAAGAGGATGGTGTAGCTCATTGGATTGAAGATAACCTATTGTAATGAAAGGAGTTATATTGTGGAAGGGAAGTTTCGTTTACTCATCGTAACAGGAATGTCGGGCGCTGGTAAAACACAAGTTATGCAGGCCCTTGAAGATATGGGTTTCTTTTGTGTCGATAATTTGCCGCCCGTATTAATTCCTAAGTTTAGTAATTTATGTCGCCAAGCGGGTGATCGCATTAACCGCGTTGCCTTAGTGGTAGATATTCGCGGGGGCCAGTTCTTTGAAAGTTTATCTGATGCATTAAATTCTTTGAAAGAAATGCAAGTGCCCTATGAAATCGTGTTTATGGATGCTACGGATGAAACGTTGATTCGTCGGTATAAAGAAAGCCGTCGTAGTCATCCCCTAGCACCAGAAGGCCGCATTACGGTGGGACTTAAAGAAGAACGGAAAATTTTAGATTCCATTCGTCCACGGGTGGATTATATTATTGATACGACGAATATGAAAACAAGCCAATTAAAGGCATATTTGAAACAGAAGTTCTCGCAATTGGATGAAAAAGAGCAGGGCATTGCTGTGTCCGTTGTGAGTTTTGGCTTTAAATATGGGATTCCCCTTGATGCTGATATGGTGTGGGATGTTCGTTTTTTACCAAATCCATACTATAATCCGGAATTTCGCCATAAAACGGGGCGTGTACCTGTTGTGAATCAATATATTCACTCCTTTGAAGTGACCGAACAGTTTTTAAGCACTATGTTTTCAACGATGGACTTTTTATTGCCTAATTATGAAAAAGAAGGGAAAAGTCAATTTGTGGTAGCCATTGGCTGTACTGGTGGCATGCATCGAAGTGTAGCTATGGCGGAAGCCTTATATAATCATGTACAAACGTTGGGGTATCGAGCAACCATAGAGCATCGGGATATGTTTAAGAACAATGTAGAAGAAGACTGTAACCCACGCGAAGTGACAGCTGCTGAAATTAATTAGGAGATGTGAAATGATACATATGTCTGGATTCCGATGGTTGACACCAGGCCTGAAATTAAAACGATGGTTGGTGGTTTTCGGCCTTGGTATGCTCCTCGTGATTGTAGGGGTTGCTTTAATGCTCAACTATCAGTGGTTATCCTATTTTGAAGATTTGTTTTTACAATTCATCTATGAAACGACGGGGTCTTATAATTATACGACCTTAGCAACAGTGGGCTTTATTACTATTATCTTAGGTATCGTACTTATGACGATTGGAACACGTCGTGTAGGCAGCGCGGTAGTGCGCGCTATTATTCCTGCTGACACGGATAAAGTAGGGGACTATATTTTCCAAAATATTCGAATGGCTAAGGGTCCTAAAGTTGTTGTCATTGGTGGCGGTACTGGTTTATCTACTTTATTGCGTGGTTTAAAGACTCATACGTCTAATTTAACGGCTATAGTAACGGTCGCTGATGATGGTGGTTCGTCAGGTCGTTTGCGCGAAGATTTTAAAATGATTGCGCCTGGTGATTTGCGTAACTGTTTAGTGGCGTTAGCCGAAAAAGAAGGCCTTATGGAACAACTATTCCGCTATCGGTTTGGTGGTGGCGGTGATTTAGCGGGTCATAGCTTTGGTAATCTATTTTTAACAGCTCTGACACAAATTCTTGACGATGATGTGGATAAAGCCTTAGATGCGTCTAGTAAGATTTTGAAGGTCCGTGGTCGTGTTATTCCAGCGTCTACGCAAAATATTGAACTTATGGCAGAAATGGAAGATGGTACTATTGTAGCGGGTGAAAGTCAGATTCCTAAGGCGAAGAAGAAGATTAAGCGTCTTTTCACAGAGCCTGCTGAGCCACAACCACAAGGGGCTGCTTTACAAGCTATTGATGAAGCGGATGCTATTGTTCTTGGACCTGGTAGTTTGTTTACCAGTATTATGCCAAACTTATTGATTAATAAGATTTCGGAGCATATTAAAGCGGCTAAGGCACCTAAGTTTTATATTTGTAATGTTATGACTCAGCCAGGTGAAACGGATGGTTTCACCGCTAGCGATCATGTAGCGACGGTACAGCGCTTAGCCGGTACAGGGCTTATTGATACGGTCATTGTCAATGATGTGCCATTTGATGAAGCGGTGATTGAAAAATATAAAGCCGTAGGGGCAGAACCAGTACAAGTTGATACCGATAAGTTGTCTGAATTAGGCGTGCGCACTGTTCGTGCTAGCTTAATTCAACATCCTGAAACGGCTGTTCATGATTCAGAACGCCTAGGCAAAGTGGTAATGGATGTTATCTATGCCATGCAGTCAGGATTAGAGCCACATATTTTAGAATATTATTTAAAACGAGAAGACCGGTAATGGTAGGGAGAGGGGGGCGCCATGTCATTTGCAGAAGATGTAAAAAACGAATTATGTCAGTATAAGAATGAAGATACTTTATCTGCTAAGGTAGAAGCCTCTTGTTTATTGCGTATGGGTGGTTCTTTATTATTAGGTAGTCAGGGACGGGTCGGTATCCGTTTAGCGACGGCCAATAATGCGGTTGCTCGCCGTGTATTATCTATTTTACGCGCTCATTACGCCTTGCATACGTCCGTTCTTATTCGGCGGGGGCTTAATCTACGTAAGAAAAATGTATATACGTTGACGGTTGAGCCAACGGTAGAAGGTAGGGATGCGCTGGAAGATTTAGCGCTTTGGCCAATGGACACAGATTTGCCAGAGGCCTGGCTAACGACGATGGAAACTAGGCGAGCTTTTTTGCGGGGCGCCTTTTTAGGCGGTGGTTCCGTAAATAAACCAGAAAGTGATTATCACTTGGAATTTATGACAGGGAATGAACATTTTGCTCATGAAATTGTGAAGGTGCTTCGTTTATTTCATATTGTAGCTCGCGTCACAGAGCGTAAAGAGTCTTATGTGGTGTATGTCAAAGAAGGCGATGCCGTGACCGATTGCTTACAAATTATGGGCGCTCAGTCTGCGTTGATGTCCTTTGAAACCGTGCGGGTAGTAAAAAATGTGCGTAATCAGATTAACCGGCAAGTTAATTGTGAAACGGCCAATTTACAGAAAACGGTGAATGCCGCTGTTCGTCAGTTAGAGAGCATTCGTATCATAGAACGGCATCAACCGCTTCATGATTTACCACCTAAATTGTTGGAAGTGGCACAGTTGCGCCTAGATAATCCCGACTCTAGTTTACAAGAGCTTATGGAGCTGATGGATGGTAAAATTTCTAAATCCGGTATAGGTCATCGTTTCAGAAAATTAGAAAAAATGGCTCTGGCTTATGAACCAATGGGATTAGAAGAATTTATGTAGTTAATTTTTAGCATAGTTATATATCGGTTAAGGGTGTATAATTAAATTGACAAAGTAAGGAGGCGATATTATGGTTTATAATTTAGATACTATAAAAAGGAAAGCAGTGCCTATTTTAAGAGAAGCCAATATTTCGTCTGCTTATATTTTTGGCTCTCATGCTAGAGGTGAAGCGACTGACTTAAGCGATATAGACTTATTGATTGATTATGGTGCTATTACGAAATCAAGCTTTGAACTTTTAGAACTAAAATATAAGTTAGCAGAGGCTTTGAATAAATCTGTTGATTTGGTGTCGATAAATTCTTTGCAAAATGATTATTTTTCTAAGCAAATTAATAAAGATAAGATTTGTATTTTAGGAGAATAATATGAATAAAGACAAAAATAATATTATTCAGTCAATATATTATATTGAAAGGTTAGAATTTTTAACAAATAGATTCAAATCTGAAGAAGATTTTATGCTTCAAGATGAATTGATAAAAGATGGTGTTGTGCTGGGAATTCAGACAATTTGTGAGTATGCAAATAAAATAAGTTTAGATTTAAAGCACAAATATCCTGCCATTCCATGGCGTGCTATTGCAGATCAACGCAATATTATTTCGCATGATTATGGACGCGTTGATTATAAATCTATTTGGAAGACCTTTAAAAGTGATATTCCAATATTAAAAGAATCATTGGATAATATATTAAAAATAGAATTTAATGTAACATATTCTAACATTAAAGAATCCTTTAAGTAAAAATGATATTAGTCCTTATGAAGAAGCGTATAAACCTATGCTTTTTCATAAGGACCTTTTATTATATTTTTTAGGCAGGTTTGTTTCAAGGTATTATATATATGTTGGAAATTTCGTGGAATTAAATAGAATTTCGTATTATAATAGAGGTCCTTACAAAGGTAGTATCAACCATATGTGATATACTATTATTGTATTGCTTAGTTTTATAGGAGGATCAATTTGAAGTTATTACGTAATAAATATAGATGGTTAGCGTTATTAGTTGCCTTATGGACTCGGGGGATGGGTGCTGTTATGGGAGCACCACCAGCGACTGTGGATGTGAACGCTATGACGTTTACCCCCTTGCCTGTGGTATTAACGGAAGAAAAAGATACGCTTATTTTTTCAGATAGTCCTGAATATGTAAATAAAAATGGAGTCTTAGCAGCTGGCACTGTGAATGGTACGGGTCGGGTTTATTTTTACCACGTAAATGAAATGGCAGAGCCACAGAAGATTGCTATTATTATGGAAAATAAATCCAAGCAAAATGTAGATGTAGATATACATCGAGAAGTGGTGACAAAGCCAAATCGTGAATACTTTGTAGTCGGTAGTGAATTATCCCGTGAGGAGTTGGAGGCACCGTATGTATCGCCTAATCAAAATTGGCAACCAGCAGCACAAACGGATCGTTCGGCTGATGTAGCAGGGCTTGCTACTACGGTTAAGAAGGATGAGCAAGGTGCTATAGTGCCTACCTGGCTTGATGATTCTTATAAAGATTCACAAAAGGAAGCAGTTAAAGGTAAAGAGCTATCTAAAGATGAAAAAGCGTTATATCGAGCTCGGTTAAAAGAAGCTGATAATTGGCGTAAAGAATGGCTGCAAGGGGAAAAGGTAGCGGCAAAATTGAAACCAACGGTTATTGAATCCTTTGTGCTAGCGCCTGGTGGCAAGAAAGCGGTATTTTCCAAATTGGATACATTACCGATTCAGACTGATGACTTATTTTCAGGTATTTTGGACTTTACCGCTAGTGGTCCTGTATATGTGAAGGTGTTAATGCTACCGATTAATACACCTTCTTTAGGTGGCTCTGTGCTAGCTGATACGTTACCTATGGATGAAGTAGCTTTACGAGGTACTTATGTGGGGGCTCAGCGTCGTTTAACGCTTATGCAGCCTTATGACAGCTCATTAGGGCCCGCTGCTGTTATGGTAGCTAATGACCGAGAAGACCCTTTTGTTGAGGGTCAAGATGAATTAACAGCATCGGCGGCGGTAACGAATCGCGGGAATTATGGCGTAACCTATGATTTAACCATTCCTACTACAGGTGGTCATGAGTTTGCCCTATATATTAATCCCTTAGGTGGTGCCTATGCAGGTTCTTTTAAGGTGACTTATGATGGTCAAACTGAAGTCTATGATGTACCAAGTGGCGCTCGTCTATTCTTAGGAAATGGCACCACAGCTGATACGCAGTACTTTGGCGTTTACAAAGCAGGTAAATTATTGCGTATTCAATTTATACCAGCAGGGGCTTCTAATTTGCCAATCCAATTTTTATTGGTGCCACAAAACTAAGGTAGTTTATAAAATTAATAGTCCTTACAATTAAATGTCCTTTTGGAGCAGAATTAGCAACGTGTTCCTTGTTATCATTATTTTATTGAGTAATATTCTCACTAATCCTTGTAGGTAAAAATGGAGTATTTTTTATTTTTACAAGCATAGATATAAAAGGTGGTAATAATGGAACACGTTTTAACTTGGAAAAAAGCGGTCATTGGATCCCTTGGTTGTCACATTGTGGCCGGTTTAGCGTTAGGGATTATTGGTTGGCATGTTAGTCAATTAGCGCTGGATGATGCGTATGAAATTGATTTATCCATTCCCGTGCAAGAAGAGCAGGAAATTGAGAAAAAAGTTGAATTTCCTAAGCCATTAGCAGTAGAAGATGTGGCTAATCGTGTGGCCGTAGTTTCACAGAATACGAATCCCAATGCCGGTGGTGGCGGGGGTGGCACGCCGTCAGCAACGCCTAGCCCGGTCGCACCTGCATCGGTAGTCGCCCCAGGGGAAGGGACTATGCCCATACCGGGGGCTCATGAGGGGAATCAGACGTCCTTTAATGGTTTAGGTTCGGGCTATAATACGGAAGGCGGTCCTGTTGGTGAGGGCCTTGGTTCAGGCAGTGGTTCTGGTGTAGGCTCAGGCGATGAACCAGGGGTAGCACCAGGTGAACCGTTTGATACGGATGGTTTTTGGAGTGCTGTTAATGCCAATAAATCGTATCCGCCTATGGCTATTCGCCGTAATATTGAAGGCGATGTAACAGTTCAAGTAACTTTAGATAGTGGTGGCAATTTAGTAGATGCAGAAGTTGTATCGTCATCCAATTGGCTATTAGCTGATGCAGCCCTTAATGCAGTACGCAATGCTACACCGTATCATAATCCTACTGGTGGCAGTATTACGATTAGCGTACCTGTAAGTTTTAGACTCGCTGACTAAGCAGGGTCTTGCTCTTAGCGGTTAGGTGAGCTTGCAATTGACAGTAGGTAGGAATATAGATATAATGAGAATTACTTTTAAAACAATAGAGAATGAGTATACCTTTCTGTAAGTACAGATATATGTCTTACGCGTTTTTATACACTTAAGACATATAGTGACTATACAGGAAGGTTTTTTTATTTGTGCTGTGTGGATAGGAGGCTATATGCAATTGGCAGAATCAATTCGTGACCATATGCAGGATTCAGGGACACGATTATTAGAAGTATTACATAATCAAAAAGTGTATGAGCGGGCCGATGAGGGAGGCCATGCTCGCATGATTAGTCAGACCGTCTTTGAAGGGATTGACATTGTATATAATGATGTTGTGATGGAACACATTAGTCATAATGCAAAACCCATTTCAGGCTTATTTGAAATCCATTTTTGCCAAGATGGGCGCATTGAGTGTTCCTTTGAAAATGGTAAATGCTTATATATGAATGGTGGCGATATATCCATTGGTTGGAAGGTATGTGATTCGTTCCGCCATTCTTCGTATTTTCCTACAGGCTTTTATAAAGGTTTATCCTTAGCGGTGTATGTGCCTAAGGCGCAAGCAGCCGTGGATGCGTTTGTAGGGCAAAATAGCATTGATTTAGAAGATATATGCAATCGTTTTTGCACGGACCATGTCTTTGGTTTAGTAAAAGACACGGGTCGCTTAAGAGAATTATTTATGGATTTATATAATGTGCCAGATATTTTGCCAGAAGTGTATCTTCGTGTGAAATGTGTTGAAATCTTTGTCTTATTAGGGACGCTGTCCAGTGTGGCTGGGAATGAGCGGATTTATTTTGAGCGCGGTCAAGTGGAGACGATTAAAGGAATTCATGATGAAATTTTAGCCGATTTAGGGAATCATCATACGATTGAGTCCTTGGCAGAGCGTCATCGCATTTCGATGACGGCCCTGAAACGTTGTTTTAAAGGCGTTTACGGTATTACGATTTATCAGTATGTGAAACGGTGCCGTATGCGTTTTGCGGCTAAGGATTTAGTAGAGTCTAACGACACGATTTTGAGCATTGCCAATCGTTGGGGCTATGAAAACGGCAGTAAGTTTTCCGGTGCTTTTAAGCAAATTATGGGCTGTAATCCACGAGAATATCGGATGAAAAATAAAATGTCCTAATGGAGCTTACCAAGCCTCTTTGGGGTAGTTAATTGAAATTAAGATTTGTTATCATTTATGTTAGAGCAAGTGATCTTGCGCTAGAGATATAGTAATATACTCTAGTCAGTATTTGAGGAGGCTATTATAATGGAAGGTGTAACCTATGTCATTCATTTGTTCGTTACTGGTGGTTTAGTAATGTATCCACTATTGATTCTATCGTTAATTACCGTGGCTATCGGTATTGAGCGATGGTATTTTTATCGCTTAAATACGCGTGGTGGTCGAGGTTTTGCGCATGGTGTATATCACAGTGCTAAAGCTGGCGATTGGCGTGCTATTGATGAGCTTTGCCAAGAATATCCGTTAGCCATTAGTCGTGTGATTCATGCTGGCTGTAGTAATCGAGAATCAGAACAAACTATGAAAGGTGCCTTTATGGAGCAAATGACCTTTGAAATGGCATCCTTTAAACAGTATTTAGATTATTTAAGTGCTATTGTAACGGTAGCGCCGTTACTTGGTTTGTTAGGTACTGTTACAGGGATGATTGGTACCTTCGGGGTCCTCGATAATGGTGGCGGCGCCGCTGCTATTACCGGTGGTATTGGGGAAGCCTTAATTGCTACCGCTTCTGGTTTGTGCGTAGCGATTATTGCCTTTGCGATTTATACCTATTTTAGTCATCGTTTAGATCAATTTGTAGTCCGTTCCGAAGAATTATGTTTAACGGCAGTTAATGCAATGAAAAAGGAGTGGCGATAAGCGATGTTTAAAGAATTTGGTATGAAACGCAAACCCATGTTCATGATTATTCCTATGATTGATATTATCTTTTTCCTACTCGTATTTTTTATGATGAATAGCCTTCAAACAGTGGCGCAAAAATCCTTAGATGTGCAATTACCAAAAGCACAAGCGGCGGTACAGCAAAAACAAGTGCCCGTTATTATTACGTTAGATACGGCTGGTCATATTGTTATTGATGGTAAACCGCTTAGTTTTGAGGATGCTAAAGGCATACTGGCTACAAAAGCGCAAGAGAACCCGGCATTAGCTGTGGTGCTACAAGCTGATACGCGGGCTGCTCATGGACAAGTGGTAGCAATTATGGATATGGTCCGCAGTGCGGGAATTAAGAAGTTTTCCATTGGGGCCACCAATAAATGAAAGGATAACTAATACATGATGAAACCAGAAGAATTATTTGCCAAAATGACCCCAGCAAATCGATTGATGCAACTTGGGCGTGAAACAAATAATCCTTTAATGGAGGCTTTTGATGCAAAACGCGTAGTCCATGCTGGTTTAAATGGACGCCCTTTAAGTCCTGCTGAAGCGCAGGCAACTTGGCAAACGGTGATGGCCGAAACACCGCGCAAAGGACAATGGCAATCAGCGTATATTCACATTCCTTTTTGCCAAACTAAATGCTTATATTGTGGTTTTTTCCAGAATGCAGCCAATCAATCGGCAGAAGATCGGTATATTGATTTGTTAATTCAAGATTTAGAAAGTGATGCTACCCAGCGTCGTGTACAAGAGGGGATTATTCAAGCTGTTTTTATTGGCGGCGGTACACCGACATCCCTGTCAGCTCATAATGCGAGTCGTTTATTGCAGACCATTAAAAAGTGTTTGCCCTTAGCGAATGACTACGAGTTGACCTTGGAAGGGCGTATTAATGATGTGGTGCCTGAAAAAATGGAGGCTTGGTTTGCTAATGGGGTGAACCGAATGTCCTTGGGAGTACAGTCGTTTCACACGAAAATTCGTCGTCAATTAGGTCGTTTAGATGATCAAGACACTATTTTAGAGCGGTTGCGTCAGCTTAAAGAACAGAATCAATGCTCGGTTGTGGTGGATTTAATTTATGGCTTGCCTGATCAGACACCTGAAAAGTGGCAAGAAGATTTAGCCTTGTTAGAAACGGCGCACATTGATGGGATGGATTTATATCAACTCAATGTATTTGAAAATAGCGATCTTAATACAGCCATTAAGAAGGGTAACGTTTCACCGGCTGCTACTACTCAGGCGCAAGCGGCTATGTATGCGCAAGCGAGAGCCTTTGTGGATACCTATAATTATAGTCGCCTTAGTGCTTGTCATTGGAGCCGTACACCACGGGAGCGGAGTTTATATAATAGTATGGCTAAACGTGGTTATCCTATGTTTCCTTTTGGTTGTGGGGCCGGTGGTAATGTAGGTGGTTATATGACTATGCTACATCGTTCATTAGGGGCCTATGAGCAAATGATTGAAGCGGGGCAGAAACCTTTCATGGTCTTAATGAAACAATCTCCGCTACAAGAAATGGCCAATATTATCATAGATCAGTTAGAGCATTGTTATTTTGATTTAAGACCGTTAATTGCCTATGATGAGCGACTTAGCGCGCTAGCATGGCTCTATGATTTATGGTGTGATCGTGGTCTTTGCGAGCATAATGGGGTTATGTATAAATTAACCATTGCTGGTGAATTTTGGCATGTTAATTTAACGCAAACCACCATTGAATTAGCTCAGTATCTGTTGACGGGGGAAGAAACGATGCTTCATGAAAAGATTGCGGCTCAAAATACGCCTAGTAAACCGGCCGGTCATCCTGGCACAATGGGGCATCCTGGTGGAATGCCGATGGGGGCAACGGGTGGTCACCCGCAGGGTGTACCTAAGTCCTTTCATGGACAGCCATAGGAAGCTGGTGATACATCAGGGATGATTAAAGGTTAAGTTGAAAATAAAGTGGAAGATAAAGTGAAAGATAAAGTGAAAGATAAAGTGAAAGATAATGTGGTAGCTTTGGTAAACTAAAGTGAGGTGACAGGTTGAAACGATATTTATTCGTTCCTGTAATTCTAGCTGTTCTCTGTGTAGTAGCGGTAACGGCTTGGATTACTTTAGGAACATCAGCGGTTTCAAAAGAGCCAACACGACAAGTGGTCGATGCAACAGGAACGGAAGTGACAATACCTGTTCACCCTAAACGTGTGGTTATTTTGAATACGGTTAATTTAGATATGTATTATGCCGTAGGCGGTCAAGTGGTGGGGAAACCAAAATCTTCGTACTATACCAAGGAACTGATGGCCGCCACAAAAGATGTGCCTTCTGTAGGCACGATTCACAGTCCTAATGTGGAAGCGATTATCGGTTTACATCCTGATTTGGTTATTGGTCTTAATGTGCCGTTTAATACCAATCTGCGCGGTATGTTGGCTCAAGCAGACATTCCTCTTTATATCAATGATTTGAATAGTTATGATGATGTAGTGGCTACCCTTCATTTCTTTGGTGAGTTAACGGGCAAGACGGCTGTTGCCGATGCAACGGCTAAAGCGGCTGAGGCTAATTATAATAAATTAGTGGACACTGCTAAGACAAAACAAGGGCCTCGAGCGCTAATCATCTTTGGTGCGCCTGGCAGTTTTAGTATGGCTACGAGCAGTGCCTTTAGTGGCAATTTGCTGACGCTCTTAGGGGGGCATAATATTGCTGACTTTGATAGTCGTTTAGAAGGGGACTATGTACCGCTCAGTATGGAATATGTTATTAAGACGGATCCGGAAGTTATATTTTTCATTAGCATGACGCCTAAATCAGATAGTGTTGACGTTTTTAAACGTGATATGCTAGAGAGCTCCGCGTGGGCCGAGGTGAGCGCCGTTAAATCACAGCGAATTTATTATTTGTCAGGTGGTTTATTTGCCGCCAATCCTGGTACGCGCATTAGTGAAGCGTTGACGATTATGTATGATGATTTATATGGAAAGGAGGCGGCTCATGACAAACCATAAGGTGTTAGTCGATGGACGTCAACGTCGGCGAAGGTTGACCTATTTAGGCTCTGGTATTTGTTTACTTTTTGTGGTCATTACTGGCTTTTTATATGGTGCTGTGCCTATTACTTGGCAAGAGATGATGAGCGTAGCACAAGGACAAGGGGCCGCTGATACAGAGCGAATTCTTTACTATTTACGCTTGCCTCGTGTTATTTGTGCTGCTTTAGTAGGCATGAATTTAGCCTTAGCTGGTTGTATATTGCAAGGTGTTTTGCATAATCCCTTAGCTGACCCGGGGATAATTGGTGTGACCGCCGGAGCTGGGGTGGCGGCTATGGCCGTTATGATTTTAGCCCCTGCTTTGACTGCGTGGGTGCCGTTAGCAGCTTTTGTAGGCGCCTTGGTAGCCTTGGCTATTGTATTTCTTTTAGCTTGGGACCGGGGGATTAATCCGCTGCGCTTAATTTTAGCGGGCGTGGCCGTAGCGGCGTTCTTTGGTGGTGGTACAACGGCTTTATCCGTTATGTTCCCTGACCGTATTCAAGGTGTGGTGAATTGGTTGGCTGGTGGATTTGCCGGCGCTCGTTGGACGTATGTATGGATTATTTTGCCGTATAGTCTTATTGGCCTCTTAGGGGCACTATGGAATTATCGCAAATTAAATGCCTTGCAGATGGGGGAAGAAGTAGCCTTATCCTTAGGGATTAATTTGAAACAGACCCGAATTATCCTCGTTGTGTTGGCGGCGATACTCGCCGCTTCGTCGGTAAGTGTCGCTGGATTACTAGGCTTTGTAGGTCTTATTGTGCCTCATTTGATGCGGTTAGTGGTTGGTTCTGATTTTGAATACCTCTTGCCGGCATCCGCTGTTTTTGGGGCCGCTCTTTTAGTCGGTGCCGATACCTTTGCGCGTACGATTTTTAGTCCAAATGAAATCCCTGTAGGTATTTTCTTATCCTTCTTAGGCGCGCCGTTCTTCTTATATTTATTGAAACGGAGGAGCCGCGGATGACAAGAACCTTAATAATGGATAATGGCCGTATTGGCTATCAGACAAGAGCTGTTGGTGAAGGCGTATCTTTGCGTTTTGACCGCTCTGAAATCGTTTCAATTATTGGGCCGAATGGTTCGGGTAAATCAACCGTATTGAAGACCTTAGGCCGTTTATTGGAGCCGTTAGGTGGCACGGTCTATTTAGATGGTAAAGATATTCAGCGCATGAACTCTAAGGCGGTGGCACGTATAATATCTATGTTACCGCAGTCAGCGCAAGCGCCGGTGGATATGACGGTACGCGATCTTGTTTTATGTGGGCGCTTACCCTATCAGAATCCATTTAGTGCTTTGACCACGGCTGATGTAACAGCGGTGCAAACGGCCTTAGAGGAAACCAGTCTAGTAGATTTTCAACATCGTCCGCTTAAAGATTTATCGGGCGGGGAACGACAACGAGCCTGGTTGGCTATGGCTGTGACGCAGGAGCCTGATATTTTGCTCCTCGATGAGCCCACGACCTTTTTAGATGTACGCTATCAATTGGAACTTATGAAATTGGTGGTGAAACTTCACGAAACACGGGGGATTACGGTTATTATGGTGCTCCACGACTTAAATCATGCAGCTCGTTTCAGCCATCGTTTGATAGCAGTGAAACAAGGACAAATTGTAGCCGATGGGCCGGCTGCAGAGATTTTCACAGAACCAGTACTTAGCGAGCTATATGACGTTAATATGGTGTTTACAGACCTACAAATTGATGGCGAAGTGCATACGATTTGTGTGCCGTATGAAAGCCGTTAAGAGTTTTTAAAGGAGATTCTTATGAAAAGTATCGTTATTTATTCTTCCCGCACGGGGAATACCAAACAAGTGGCCGAAGCTATTGTCGAGGTATTACCAGAAGGCACAGCATGTGTACCCGTTAATGAAGCACCTGCTGATTTAACAGCCTATGATGTAGTATTTATGGGCTTTTGGGCTGACCAAGGAAATGCTGATAAAGCGGCGCAGACTGTTCTTAAACGCCTAGACAATGAGCAAGTGGCTTTATTTGCTACCTTAGGGGTGCCCCCTATGTTGCCACATGCTAAGGATACTATGGTAGCAGCTACCGCTTTATTGCCTAAGGGACAAACCCCAGTTGGTACTTTTATGTGCCAAGGTAAGGTAGATCCAAAAGTGATTGAGATGATGTATAAAATCTTCCCTGAAGGGCATCCCCATGGACGCAGTTCGGAGCGTGATGAACGTCATCGTCAAGGGGCCTCTCACCCAGATGCTACCGATTTAGCTAAGGCGGCAGCTTTTGCTAAAGAAGTATTAGCTAAGCTAGGTTAATTGCAAATTATAAGTTATAAGTTATATAGTGCTAGTATTTACAAGTTTATAAATCATCGCTTCAAAGTTGAAGTTGTTATATTAAATCCTCTATGAAAGGCAAGGGCCAAGATACGTTGTGTTGTGTGTTAACTGGGCTGCGCTATTTTGTAGAGGTATTTTTTATGCACCGAACCACTAGGTATTGGTAAATAGGTAATAGGGATATACGTTTTTTTGTGTATTACAAACAGTTAAATGTGAATGTGTGAGGAGCGATGAATTATGAAATGTGTGAAAACAAAGCCAACTATATTACGTGCTATGGTGTTAACTGTGTTAGTGGCACCGGTTATGATGACGTCTGTTCAAGGGGCTTCTGAAACGAATCTGACTACGGATCAAGTGGTAGTGACGGCGTCTAAGAAAGCGGAAACTATTAAAGCAGCTCCACAGGCTGTTGAAGTGATTACGGCTGAGGATATGAAACGCATGGGGGCTACTGATTTGGTGTCGGCTTTACAGTTAGCCGATAATGTGAGTTTGGCTGAGTCCGCCATGACTGGTAATCAAGTGATGATTCGCGGTATGGATACGAAGCATAGTTTAATTTTAGTAGATGGTAAACGCATTGCTGGGGAAGACACGGACAGTACTGCTAATGTGTATACCTTAGGGCGCATGAGCCTTGATACGGTAGAGCGAATTGAAATTGTCCGTGGGGCTACGAGTTCTTTATATGGATCCGATGCTATAGGTGGGGTCATTAATATTATTACGAAAGTCCCTGATAAAGAAGGGGTTACCATAGGGGTTAATACGGGCACACGACAAGTGAATAATTACTATCGATATGATACAGGTAAAGTGGGACGCTGGAATGTAACGGCGGGGGCACAGTTTACTAAAGTGCGGCCTATTAATATTTTTACTGAAACGGCAACATCAGCCACTAAAGTAGGTAGTGAAGGCTACAATCGTTACATGTTTGGCAATCGTCAAAACTTTGATGTAAGTGCGACCTATGATTTTGAAAATGCTAACCAAAATAAACTTCGTTTGGATGCGAATTATTTTAAAGAACATTTGCGTACAGAACTAGCGGATGTGCAAGGCCTTAATCGGGGGATGAAGTATGACCAGCAAAAAGATAAAGTAGAGCATTATGACAACACTGGTTATGGTGTAGGCGTAACGTACACAGGGAAAACAGCGAAAAATGAGTATATGGTGCGCACGTATTATAATCAATTGAAGAAAGACTATGATATGAAGAATAATGTGGACTTTTCATTCCTCGGTCGTTTCAGTCCTATAGCGCAGCAAATGATGGAAAAAATGTATCCTAAATCAGACTATGACCGTGCAAAATACTACACTTGGGTGACGGATGCGCAAAATACTATGTATGTGAATGACCAACATACTTTAACTTTTGGTGGTGAGTATCGTAAAGTCTATTATGCAGGTACCCGTTTAGGTGGCCAAGCGGATGCGAATGGAGTGAAAAATCAAGAAGCGCATACGGTAGATTCTTATGCTGGTTTTATCGAAGATACCTGGCAAGTCACGGATAAGTTAATCTTGCAACCATCGGTTCGTTATGAGCATAATAGCGCCTTTGGTTCTAATGTATCTCCGCACATTGGTTTAAACTATAGTTTGGCAGAGAATCTTCGTTTCAAAGCCAATTATGGTCGTGCTTTTAAAGCACCGACTGTTTCCGAATTGTACATGAATATGTGGCATAGCCCAGGACCAATCATGGTCAATGTAGTGGGTAATCCTAATTTGGAGCCGGAAAAATCTACGAACTTTGACCTTTCCTTAGAAGGGGAACATGGTAATACTTTTGGTAAAGTGACGTACTATAACAATAAGGTAAGCAATTTAATTAATTATAATCAATGGACTGACCCACGGACGCGTATTATTCATGCAGAATATGTGAATGTAAATAAAGCGCAAATCAATGGGGTCGAATTGAGTGTAGGCCATAAATTGAGTGACCGTTTAACTTTGAAAGGAACGTATAATTATATTGATGCGCAAGATAAAACAAAGAATACTCGTTTGTTAAACCGGCCTAAATCGGTGACTACCATTCAGTTGGTGTATGATGATAATAAACCAACTGGCTATAGTGCTATGCTTTGGAATACCTTTACCCATGATTATGCGTACTCTGCAAGTAGTGGTCGTGGCAGTAGTGATTATGACTTATATTCCTTTAATACCTTGAATGCCTCCGTAACTCGTCGCTTTAACCCTGATTTCTCTGCTTTTGTAGGGGTGAATAATATTTTGGATAAACAAGTAGCGGATCTTAATATGTATGGTCGTTTATGGCGCGTAGGGGCTGAAATGAAGTTTTAATTAAACTATAACTTAGATGCAAATGTAGGCGATAATATTCATAATAGGTAGCTTGACAGGCTAACTGTAGACAGGTAAAATATATAAAGAAGAAACAGAAGAATGGTACGAGAGACCGTTCGTTTCCCACAATTTACCTTTTAAGTTAGTCCTGTGAGGCTAGTAAAGGATTATGGTAGGCACCTGCTAGAGGTGTATCACTATGTCTGCTATAGACCTTTTGCCACAGGCAAAAGGTCTTTTTTGTTTATACAATTAGGAATCTCAGTTAAGGAGGCTGACAATGGGAGAAGTAAGTTTAAAAGGCAAGCATTTGCTAGGATTGCAGCATGCCACAAAGGAAGAAATTGAACTTATATTGCGTGTAGCCAAGAAGATGAAAAAAATCGTTTTATCTGACGATAAGAAACATCCGCTTTTGAAAGGCAAATCCATCATCAATTTATTCATGGAAAACAGTACGCGTACTCGTAGTTCCTTTGAATTAGCTGGGAAATATTTAGGCGCCGATGTAATTAACATTACGAAGAGTGGGAGCTCCATGGCAAAAGGGGAAAGCTTCCGCGACACGTTGCTCACCGTATCTTATATGGGTACTGATGCTATCGTAATGCGCCATAGCGCGGAAGGATCACCTTTATATGCGACTAAAGTGGTAGATCCTATCATTATCAACGCAGGCGATGGCGCGCATGAGCATCCAACGCAAGCCTTACTTGATATGTACTCCATTATTGAACGCAAAGGGTCATTAGAAGGTTTAAAAATCGTCATCGCTGGCGATATTATGCATAGCCGAGTAGCACGTAGTGATGTGTATGGTTTCACTAAAATGGGTGCTGATGTGCATTTAGTGGGTCCTCGTACGTTGTTATATCCTGAAATGGCTAAGATGGGCGTAACGATTCACCATGATGTGCGTGAAGCGGTGAAAGATGCGGATGTAGTAAACGTATTGCGCATTCAATTAGAACGTATTAATTCAGCTTTATATCCAACGAATCGTGAATATGCACGGATTTTTGGTATTAATAAGAATGTATTGTCCTTAGCGAAGGACGATGTAATGGTTATGCATCCAGGTCCTATGAATCGTGGCCTTGAAATTGCTCACGATGTGGCATACAGTGATGAATCGGCCATTCAAGAACAGGTACGTAATGGCGTAGCTATTCGCATGGCTGTATTATACTTGACGATTGTAGGAGGTGACGGCAGTGAACTTGCTGATTAAAGGTGGTACCGTAGTAAATCCAAAGAAACAACAACATGAAGTAGCCGATATTTTGGTGAAAGAGGGCAAGATTGCAGCCATTGGTCAGAACTTGAGTGCTGATGGGGCCGACATATATGATGCGACAGGCCTTATTGTAACGCCTGGTCTTATTGATATGCACACGCACTTGCGTGAACCAGGGCAAGAAGCGAAAGAAGATTTTTATAGTGGTACCCAAGCAGCTGCTGCCGGTGGTTTCACACGCATTGCTACGATGGCTAATACGAAACCAGTTGTGGATAATGCAGCGCTAGTTCGAGGCTTGCAAAAACAAGCGGAACTTACTGGTATTGTCAAAGTTGAATTTATTGGTGCTGTCAGCAAAGGCTTAGAAGGCAAGGAATTAGCAGAAATGGGCGACATGGCTGAAGCGGGTGTAGTAGGCTTCTCCGATGATGGTCATTATGTAGAAAGCGCTGCTTTTATGCGTCGCGCTTTGGAATATTCCAGCATGTTTAACAAGCCAGTTATTGACCATGCTGAAGAAGTATCCTTAACACATGAAGGTCATATGCATGAAGGCTTTGTAGCGTATGAAATGGGCGTAAAAGGTCGCCCAGCAGTTGCAGAAGATATGGCTGTAGCTCGTGATTTACTATTAGCGGATATGACTGGGGGCCACATTCACATTGCTCATGTAAGTAGTAAAGATACGGTGGATCAAATTCGAGCTGCAAAAGCTAAAGGTATCAAGGTAACTTGTGAAGTAACGGCTCAGCATTTATCCTTTACTGATGAATATTTGCGTGAATATAATCCAGCCTTTAAAATGGCACCGCCGATTCGCTCTGAAGACCATCGCCAAGCTTTGTTAGCCGGTGTAAAAGATGGTACTATTGATGCGATTATTACGGACCATGCACCGCATGCAGAGGAAGAAAAAGATGTAGAGTTCTGCTGTGCGCCGAATGGTTTCAGTGGCCTTGAAACGTCCTTAGCAGCGGTGTTAACACATACCTATAAAACAGGCATTTTAAGCCTTGATGAAATTGTAAATCTTATGAGCGTTCGGCCGGCAGAAATTATGGGCGTAGACGCTGGTGTTTTAGAAGTTGGTAAACCAGCAGATATTACGGTATTTAGCACGGATGAAGAGTGGACGGTAGACCGCAATCTATTCTATACTAAAGGTAAGACGAGTCCGTTTGATGGCATGACCTTAACGGGCAAGGCTAAATTAACTGTAGTGGATGGCGACATTGTAATGAAAGAGGGAGTTGTGACCCAGTGAAAGGTAAATTAGTACTACAAGATGGTTCCGTGTATGAAGGTAAACTCCTCGGTGGAGCGCCTATTCTCGGCGAAGTCGTATTTAATACCGGCATGACCGGCTATCAAGAAATTTTAACTGATCCGTCCTATGCAGATCAGATTATTACCTTAACCTATCCGCTTATTGGCAATTATGGTGTGTATCGTGATATTGCGCAAGCACCTAAACCGTATTGCCGCGGCATGATTGTAGGTGAACTTTGCACGTTCCCAAGCAATTGGCAGAATGAAGGCTTATTTGAAGAATATTTGCGGGCTTATGGCATTCCTTGCTTATATGATGTAGATACGCGCGCTATTACCCGTAATATTCGTAATCATGGCGTTATGAAAGGGGTTATTTGCCCAGCGGATACGGCGCAAGAACGAATTGATGCTTTGTTACAACAAGATTTGCCAACAGACCAAGTTATGCAAGTGACGACTAAATGGCAGGGCTATCGTGGCAATGAAAATGCTGAGTTCCATGTAGCTGTGTATGATTTTGGTGTTAAAGAAAGCATCTTGAAATCTTTAGAAGCTTGTGGCTGTCGTTTGACTATTTTCCCAGCAGATACAAAAGCAGAAACCGTGCTTGCAGAAAATCCAGATGGTATTTTCTTATCCAATGGTCCTGGGGACCCACAAGATTTGCAATTTGCGGTTGCGGAAGTTAAGAAATTATTAGATAAAAAGCCAATCTTTGGTATTTGTATGGGCCATCAGGTATTGGCGTTAGCGTATGGTGGTTCTACCTATAAATTGCGTTTTGGCCATCGTGGCTCCAACCATCCTGTGAAGGATTTAGCGACCGGTCGTGTGTATATTACTTCGCAGAACCATGGTTATGCAGTGGATGAAAACAGCTTAGCTAAGGCCGATGTAACGATTACGCACCGCAGTGTGAATGATAATACGGTAGAAGGTATGAAACATAATAGCTTGCCAATTATGTCGGTGCAATATCATCCAGAAGCATCGCCAGGACCAACTGACAATTTGTACTTATTTGACCAATTCAAAGCATTAATGAAAGCACATAAATAGAAAGGGCTGACCAATGACAATGGACAAGAAAAAAATACTCGTTATCGGATCGGGCCCGATTATTATCGGCCAGGCAGCGGAATTTGACTATGCAGGTACTCAGGCTTGCCGTTCCCTTCGCGAAGAAGGCTATGAAGTGGTATTGGTAAACTCCAACCCAGCTACGATTATGACAGACCGCGATATTGCGGACCGCGTTTATATTGAGCCAATTAGCTTAGAATTTGTTACGGAAGTAATTCGCAAAGAGCGCCCTTATGGTTTATTGGCTACCCTTGGTGGTCAGGTAGGCCTTAACATGGCGGTAGAACTTTCAGAAGCAGGCGTTCTTGAGAAATATGATGTGAAATTATTGGGTACAACCTTAGTGGCTATTAAACAAGCAGAAGACCGTGAGCTTTTCAAAGAAGCGATGGAACGCATCAATCAGCCAGTACCAGAAAGTGATATTTTCAGCGACGTAGATGAAGCGGTGGCTTTTGCAAATCGCATTGGTTATCCAATCATTATTCGCCCTGCTTACACCTTAGGCGGTACTGGTGGCGGTATTGCTACTAACGAAGAAGAAATGTACATGATTGCGCTTCGCGGTATTAAGCTAAGCCCTATCCATCAGATTTTGGTAGAACGGTCAGTAGCAGGTTGGAAAGAAGTAGAATACGAAGTTATGCGTGATAGTGCGGATAACTGCATTATCGTATGTAACATGGAAAATATTGACCCTGTAGGTGTTCATACAGGGGACTCCATCGTAGTAGCACCAAGCCAGACATTGAACGATATTCAATACCAAATGCTTCGTACGGCATCGGTAGATATTATTCGCTACTTGGAAATCGAAGGGGGCTGTAATGTACAGTACGCCTTAGACCCTTATAGCAATCAATACTATGTAATTGAAGTTAACCCACGCGTATCTCGTTCTTCCGCGTTAGCGTCCAAAGCAACAGGCTATCCAATTGCTAAAGTGGCAGCGAAAGTAGCCTTAGGTATGACGCTAGATAGTATTACGAATGCCGTTACTGGTGAAACGAAAGCTTGTTTCGAACCATCCCTTGACTATGTGGTAACGAAGTTCCCACGTTGGCCATTTGAGAAATTTAACTTAGCTGATCGTACCTTGGGTACGCAGATGAAGGCCACTGGGGAAGTTATGGCTATTGACCGTACCTTAGAAGGGTCTTTATTAAAAGCGATTCGTTCTTTGGAAATTGGCTTAGACCATATTGAGCTTAAGAAAATTGCCCATGAAACGCCAGAACAATTGATTGAACGCCTTCGTTTAGTCGATGATGAACGTATTTACGTGGTAGCGCAGGCGCTTCGTGCGGGCATTAGCGTAGAAAAAATTCACTACATTACGAAGATTGATATGTTCTTTATTAATAAAATTAAGAACATCGTAATACTTGAAAAGAAACTAGCTAGTGAAGGCATTACAGAAGATACTCTCCGTACGGCAAAACGCTATAGCATGCCTGATAAAGTCATTGCTCGCTATGCTAAGGTAAGTGCTGAGGACGTATTAGCGAAACGCCAAGAACTTAATATGTTCCCAACTTATAAATATGTAGATACTTGTGCGGCTGAATTTGAGGCGCATACGCCATATTACTATAGTGCGTATGCTACGGAAGATGAAGTAGTACCACGAGGAGATAATAGTGTTATCGTCCTTGGTTCTGGTCCAATCCGTATCGGTCAAGGGGTAGAATTCGACTACTGTTCCGTTCACTCCTCTTGGGCACTTCGCAAAGCAGGCAAACAATCCATTATCATTAATAATAACCCTGAAACAGTAAGTACCGACTTTGATACATCGGATAGCTTGTATTTTGAACCATTAACAGTAGAAGATGTTATGGAAGTTATTCGCAAAGAAAATCCTATCGGTGTGATTGCGCAGTTCGGCGGTCAAACGGCCATTAATTTGGCGGGACCACTAGCTGAACGAGGGGTAAAAATTCTTGGCACTTCCGTAGATAGCATTGATATGGCTGAAGACCGGGAACGCTTTGATGAACTCTTAGCTGAACTTGGCATCCCACGTCCAGTAGGGGCTTTAGTAACAAGCCATGAAGAGGCGTTACAAGCAGCGGCTCGTTTATCTTATCCGCTTATTGTACGTCCATCCTATGTATTAGGTGGTCGTGCTATGGAAATCGTGTACAATGACCAAGAATTGGATGTGTACATGAAAGAAGCGGTAGTAGCGTCTAAAGATCATCCTGTATTGATTGACCGCTATATGGTAGGCATGGAAGTTGAAGTGGATGCTATCGCTGACGGTGAAGATGTATGTATTCCTGGTATTATGGAACAAATCGAACGGGCAGGGGTTCACTCTGGTGACTCCATTGCGGTATATCCAGCACAACATTTATCACAAGAAATTACTGACCAAATCGTCGATTATACACAGCGCATTGCTCGTGGTCTTAATGTAAAAGGGATTGTCAATATTCAGTATATCGTAGCTAATGGGGAACTTAATGTTATCGAAGTTAACCCTCGTTCTAGCCGTACGGTGCCATTCATTAGTAAAGTTACAGGCATCAATATGATTGAATATGCAACGCGCATTGCTTTAGGTGAAACGATTAAATCCATGGGCTTGCCAACGGGCTTAGTACCAGCAAAAGATTATGTAGCGGTAAAAGCCCCAGTGTTCTCCTTCTCCAAAATGGGCCTTGTAGAAATAGCCTTAGGGCCTGAAATGAAGTCTACTGGTGAAGTTATGGGGATTGGGCGCACTTACTCAGAAGCGTTGTTTAAAGCCATTCATGGCGCTAATATGCGCATTCCTGAAAAAGGCCATATCCTTATGACCGTAGCGGACCGTGATAAAGAAGAAGCGGCACGCTTAGCTAAAGGGTTTATTGACTTAGGCTACCATATTCAAGCTACTGGTGGTACGGGTAAATATTTTGAAGAACATGGCATTCCTTGCGTGATTGTTAATAAAATTCACGAAGGGGCCGATAACTGTGCTGATTTAATTCGCCAAGGTAAAGTAGATTTGATGTTGAATACTTTAACCTATGGTAAACGACCTGAACGTGAAGGCTTCCAGCTTCGTCGTTTAGCTGTTGAAATGGGCACTCCTTGCTTGACATCCTTAGACACAGCGCGTGAAGTATTGCGTGTCGTAGCTGGTCGTGCGAATGAAGAAATTAAGATTGAAGTAGAAGCATTACAAGACTTTGAAATGGAGTGATACACGCATGAGCGGTTATGTAGAAATGGCGCGAGTGCTCCGCAATGAGCAAATTGGCGCAGACGTATGGATTATGGATCTATATGCGCCTAAACAGGCCGCTGAGGCTGAAGTAGGACAATTTTGTAATGTGCGTGTAACTGGTGGTACGGCGCCTTTATTGCGCCGTCCTATCAGCTACGCTGGTTTTAATAAAGAAGAAGGTACCATTACCTTACTTTATCGTGTAGTCGGGACTGGTACTGGAATTATGACTCAGCTTAAAGACGGTGATGTATTAGATTGTTTAGGGCCTTTAGGAAGTCGTTTTGAAATGACTGAAAATATGCTCCTCGTTGGTGGTGGTGTAGGGATTGCACCTATGCTTTGTATAGCATCAAAATTGAATGATGTGGAAGATACCATGCGCTATACGAATGAAGAAGACGAAACGGTTATTAAACCAGTGGCGTCCCGCAAAGCGACGGTTATTTTAGGCTTCCGCAATGACAGTGAAACCTTCTGGGCTGATTTATTTAAAGATTGCCCTGTAGATGTGTACGTAACGACTGATGATGGCAGTGTAGGTACTAAAGGTTTTCCAACGGCTATTATGGGAGAGCTGATTCAATCGGAGCGCGGTGAAGTGAAACGTCAGTTAACTCCATATTTAACAGGCAAAGAACAAGGCACTAACGCTACTAGCGCTAGTCATACAACTGATGCTACTAGCCCTAGTCAGGTAGCTCATGCAATTAATGCCACTAATGCCACTAATGCCACTAATGCTACTAATGTAGCTAGTACCACTTCAGAAACACTTGTCGGGGCTAGCAAAGTAGCGAATATTGGTTTTACGAGCATAATGACTTGTGGACCTACGCCTATGATGAAAGGTGTAGCCAAGGTGGCAGCAGAATATGCTGTGCCATGCCAGGTGTCGTTAGAAGAGCGAATGGGCTGTGGCACTGGTGGCTGTTTAGGTTGCGGTTGTCATGGTCGAGGCGGTAAACGCTATAAAGTTTGTAAAGAAGGACCTGTGTTCCCTGCTGAGGAGGTGTTTTTCGAATGAGTCATGAACATTTAGCGCAGTTAGGGAATCATGGAGAACTTGGCTATAAACATCTGGATCATACGAAAGATTTGAATGGTAAGCAGCCTTCTTATCCTGATTTAGCCGTTGATTTTTGCGGTATTAAGATGAAAAATCCTATCGTTGCTGCCTCAGGTACCTTTGGCTTTGGTCTTGAATATGCTGATTATTTGGATCTTAGCAATGAAGTAGGGGCCATTTCGGTGAAAGGCTTAACACCACAGGCACGCAATGGCAACGAAGGTACTCGTATTGCTGAGACACCATCAGGCCTCTTGAATTGTATTGGCCTTGAAAATCCAGGGGCTGAAGCCTTTGTAGAACATATTTTGCCAGAACTTAGAAAGTATGACGTGCCAATCTTGGCTAACATTTCGGCAGCTGATGTAGAAGGGTATGCCTTTATGGCTAAAACCTTAACCGTAGAAGGGGTCGCTGGTTTTGAAGTTAATATTAGCTGTCCGAACGTAAAAAATGGTGGCATGGCCTTTGGCGTTTGTGCTGATAGTGCAGCTGCCGTATGTAAAATTGTTCGTGAAAATACAGACTTGCCAGTCATTATGAAATTATCCCCTAATGTAACGGATATTGTGGAGATTGCTAAAGCCGTAAAAGCAGCTGGTGCAGATGGGCTTAGCTTGATTAATACCTTGCTTGGCATGGCTATTGATATTAAAACACGTCGTCCTGTATTAGGCAATTTATATGGTGGTTTATCAGGCCCTGCGGTTAAACCAGTGGCGTTACGTTTAGTTCATCAAGTCGCACAAGCCCTTGATTTGCCAATTATGGGCATGGGTGGTATTATGACCGGCACAGATGCTATTGAATTTATGTTGGCTGGTGCTGATATTGTATCTGTAGGGACGGCTTCCATGGTAAATCCACAAGCGATTGGTCAAATTACTCGTGAAATGCACGAATACTGTGAAACTAATGGCATTGGCCATGTAAGCGAAGTCGTAGGGGCGTTGTTGCCATATAAATAAGGTGTTGATTTTTACATGCTACTTAATTAGTTGATTAGTTGACTAGTTAATTAGTTACATATTTAAAGTGATATTGTTTTATGTCAATGCTTATTTATTAAGTACTGATGTAGATTACTTATGTAAGCGTAAAAAATCTGCTTGAAAACGTTAAGAGAGTTTGAACTGAATATAGAGATAACTATGTAATAAGCTTGTTAGTTAGTACATAGTTGAATACGTACATGAAGAAACCCGGTACTGCGTTGTGGAACGTGGTGCCGGGTTTTTGGTTGTTTTATAAGTTTAAAAGGCTCTTTGTCAAATTTTG
>NZ_NMZQ01000031.1 GCF_010093125.1 Veillonella sp. R32 | reverse complement strand
TCGACGCTTTTATTGTAACGGATTTTATTCAATATGTCTTTTTTTTGTACAAAAAAAGTAGGCGCCAAGAGGACACGCAACTTGCGTTTCTCTTTAGCGCCCCAAAATAAATTATAGAACCGTTTTTTGTATTATAAAACACTATTTTCGATATGCGATAAAACTATTTTAGATAATAGGGTTTATTCCTAAAAGTCATATGAAGAAACCCTTGAAGTTTAGCAGGTTTTCAAGTTGTTCTATAGAAAAAGACATGTTCTAAACCGTACATATCCTTATTTGATATAGCTTTATGGCACTTTTTGCTTTAGTTGTACTTTGTATACATGTTATAATGAACGTGTCCAAAAGATAGAGGGATGGAGTGATCTTAGCCCATCCTGGACATTTTAAAACGAAAACTACAAGATGATAACGGGATATACTCGGTTACCATATCGAGTAGCTATAAAGGAAACATAGTTTAGATTGTAATGAAGGATGAGGTACAGTATGCGTAAAGAACATGATTTTTTAGGCGAATTAGAAGTAGCTGATGAATTGTATTATGGGGTGCAAACATTGCGCGCTATGGAAAACTTCAATATTACGGGTAAACACATTGACCATGATTTTATTCGTTCCTTAGCGATGGTTAAGAAAGCTTGTGCATTGGCTAACATGAAAACAGGTCGTATGGATCCAACGATTGGTAATGCCATTGTAAAAGCAGCTGATGAAATTATTGGCGGAGGCTTAGTGGACCAATTCCCTGTTGATCCTATTCAAGGCGGTGCGGGTACATCGTTCAATATGAACATGAATGAAGTATTGGCAAACCGTGCCCTTGAAATTTTGGGACATCCAAAAGGAAGCTACGATATTATTTCTCCTAATAACCATTGTAATATGGCGCAATCTACGAATGATGCGTTCCCAACGGCTATCAAAGTATGTGCTATTTTAAAAAGCAAACCTTTATTAGCGGCTTTACAACGATTAGTAGATGAACTTGAGAAGAAAGCAGACGAATATAAAGAAGTCCTAAAAATGGGTCGGACTCATTTGCAAGATGCGGTGCCAATTACTTTAGGCCAAGAAATGGGGTCCTATGCATCGGGTATTCGTCGTGGTATTAAACGTATTGAATCCTCTATGTTAGGGGCTCACATTGTAAACATGGGTGCTACGGCTGTTGGTACAGGCCTTAATGCAGAACCTACTTATATTAAAGACGTAGCGGCTGAATTATCCGCTGTAGTAGGTGAAGAATTCTATACAGCTGAAAATTTAATTGATGCCACTAATAATACAGACGTATTTGCTGATATTTCCAGTGGTATGAAAGTAACAGCTTTAGTGTTAATCAAAATGGCGAATGATTTCCGTTTAATGGCATCGGGCCCTCGTTGTGGCATTGGTGAATTAAAATTACCGCCTCGCCAACCAGGATCTTCTATTATGCCAGGTAAAGTAAATCCTGTTATTGCAGAAGTACTTAATCAGGTATGTTACCAAGTAGTGGCTAATGACTTAGCCGTTACCTTAGGCGTTGAAAATGGTCAATTTGAATTAAACGTAATGGAACCAGTTATTGCTTATAATTTATTCAATGCTATGTGCTACTTGAAAAATGGTGTAAATACATTTGTAGATAAATTATTAATTGATTTAGAAGCTGACCGTGAACGTTGCCAATATTGGTTAGAACGCAGTGTTGGTATTGTCACTGCTTTATTACCGCATGTAGGCTATGAAAATGCGTCCGCTTTAGCAAAAGAAGCGTATACGACTGGTCGCGCCATTAAAGAAATTATTCTTGAAAAAGGCTTGTTGACTAAAGAAGAAATGGAACATATTTTATCCCCTGCAGAAATGACGAAACCAGGGATTGCTGGTGCCGATATTTTAAAAGTAAAAGGTAACTAATTTAATTAGGTCCCCCTTATAAAAAGCCCAAGGCCAGATGTAATAATACATCGAGCCTTGGGCTTTTGCATATTTTTCTATATGGTCTTCTATATGTTTTTTACATAGTTTGTAAGCTATGTAGCCATTGGGTTGTATATTGCATAGGGTCTGTTTGCTCCATTGCTTCATGCATGATGCATACACCAGCTAGGCCTGATGGGAGAGTCTGCCAATTATGTTGATAAATACCACCGATGGCGTAGGTAGGGCAGCCTAAATCGATAATCTGTTGCAAGATTTTATGGGAACGAGGGGGTAAACAAGGCTTGCAACGGGATTCAAATACGTGTCCATATACGAGCCAGTCACTATGATAGGCGAGTGCTTCTTGGGCCTCTTCATAGGAATGAATGGCTACCCCTATAGGGATTGAGTTCCTTATGGCCGGGGATAACTTAGTTAGTTCCGCCATGGATACTTGCAAGGGGCAGTTATAGGTTAGCGCTAGGTTAGGATGATGATTAACGATTAGTTTGACATTGTAATTGACTGCCAATGGTTGCAAGAATCGCAGTACTTGCTCATAGGTTCCCACACTTAATTCCTTAGCGCGCAAGACTAAACGATGAGGTTTACTTTTGATTAATGTGGCCATATAGGTAAGCACGTGTTGTAATGTAATATCTGTATACGCCAGCTTACTATATTGTGATTCACTATAGCGTAATTCATTATAGCGGGGGTTCTTGCCTAGGGAGTCATTATATTGTGAGTCAACATATTGGGGCTTACCAAATTGTGATGAATCATAGGGTGTATGTTTTAAAAAATTGATTATTGCCGGAAAATGGGTTACATAGGTAAGGGATAAGGAGGAGTGCCTAGTTGATAGCGTAGTTGTAGTAGGTGGTTGAGGTTTAGAGTCGGATATGGTCATGGTAGACTACCTGTAAGCCTTGGGCCACAATATCTGCATGCATCTGAGCCACACTGCGCGTATCATTAATATCAAATTGATCACTACTTTTATGCTTGTTACTTGCAC
Source organism: Veillonella sp. R32 (assembly GCF_010093125.1). Taxonomy (GTDB): domain Bacteria; phylum Bacillota; class Negativicutes; order Veillonellales; family Veillonellaceae; genus Veillonella_A. The sequence goes on along the minus strand of NZ_NMZQ01000031.1, from coordinate 40,130 downwards.
TGTGTCCACCTACATCAACTTGTACACCAGCAGAAACTTTAGTGGCGCAAATTTTCATGACCGCATTGCGGAAGGATTCGCTTTCGCGACTGGACACCGTAATGTGGGCATGGGGCATAAATAAACGATAGGCACACATAATTTGTACTAAGTCGCGATCACTCACTAAATGATTGAAATGGCCTAGTTCGCCATTAATAGGTCGTAAGCGAGGTACTGAAAAGCTGAGTTCTGCTTCAGGAAAGGCCGTTTGCACTGATTGCAAGTGGAGACCTGTGGCCAAGGCATCGTGGCGAAAATCGCTTAGGCCTAAGAGCGCGGCAAAGCCAGCCCCTCGAAAACCGGCGTTAAGGGCCCGTTCTTGGGAATAAAAGCGATAAGGAAAACTGCGTTTATTGCCATACGGATGATAATATTCGTAGGCTGTTAAATCATAGGTTTCCTGAAAAACAGTGACAAAGTCAGCGCCTGCTTGATGCAATATTCGGTAACTAGCTTCATTGGTAGGATAAATTTCAATTCCAATATTAGCAAAATACGGTTTGGCTAGCTCGAGTGCACTAGCAATATAGTCAATGGAGGAGTGGGCCTCTGATTCACCAGTTAAAAATAGGATTTCTTGCAGGCCTGTAGCGGCGATGGCTTCTAGTTCGCGCTGAATTTCTGATTTTGTTAGTTGTGCTCGTGGGATAGCTTGCTGGCTGTTAAAACCACAGTAGCGACAACCATTGTGGCAGTAGTTGGCGATGTACAGCGGTGTAAACAGTTGGATGTTATTGCCGAAGTGAGCTCTAGTGAGGGTTTGTGCTTTGTGAGCCATCATTTCTAAATAAGGGCCAGCAGCGGAGCTAAGCAGGGCCATAAAGTCATAGGCGTTGAGGGTAGTTTTAGTAAGTGCTGTTTCTACATCTTGAGCAGTAAAGGCCGCATCATTAAATTCGGATTTCAAGGCTAACACTTGATTCATACGAGCTGGGTCTAATTGATCCATTTGTTCCGTGTAGGACATAATATCTTTCATCATAAGCTCCTTGTAGGCTAGATTAGGAAATGTAATAGACGATATAGGTTATGTAATGGGCTAGTAGTATAAATACAATTTAGTTATCTAAGAAGCCTGTTAATGGGCTGGATGCATCCCCTTGCTGGGTGAGCACACGCCCTGTTTTGGCGAGATAGCCTAGGCGACCGGCTTGAATGGCTAGCTTGAAGGCGGCACACATTTGGGCCACATCACCAGCCGTGGCAATAGCTGTATTACACATAATGGCACTAACGCCCATTTCCATAGCTTCACAGGCTTCGGAGGGTTTGCCAATACCTGCATCTACGATGACTGGTAAGTTGGTACTTTGCAATACAATGTCGATAAATGGTTTGGTGCATAGACCGCGGTTACTGCCAATGGGAGCCGCTAAGGGCATAATGGCAGCAGCGCCTGCTTCCTCTAACGCTTTAGTGGCATAGTAATCGGGATACATGTAAGGCAAGACGACAAAGCCTTTAGCCACTAATAATTTGGTGGCACGAATCGTTTCATCGTTGTCTGGTAAGAGCCAGCGCGCATCGCGAATGATTTCTACTTTGATAAAATCACCACAGCCCATAGCGCGGGCTAATTCAGCGATACGCATAGCTTCTTCAGCGGTGCGGGCCCCTGAAGTATTGGGTAATAAGGTTACATTAGGAGGGATAAAGTCCAAGATGTTTTCTGTGCCTTCTGGATTAGCGCGTCGTAGGGCGAGTGTTATGATTTCGGCTTCGCCACTAGCGACTACCGCTTTGATTAAAGGGAGGGAGAACTTGCCCGAGCCTAGGATAAATCGAGAGTGGAAGGTTTTAGGGCCTAAGGTGAAACTATCTGTTTGATTTGCTGGTGCAGTTGTTGTCATGTGACATCTCCTTTGTTAAGAGTAAATGTAAGAACATGGTAGCTTGGTGGGCGGCGCAAAGCATAACTCGTGGTGCTAGAAGACCTAAACTACTTTCACTATGGCCGTCACCAGTTTGATAATACTGAGGGAGAATTTGTTTAGTCTTTACTGTATTGGGCTCGTCATAACCACTGACACCACTGGCGCCGATGAGCGTAGTATTAGGGTAATGGGTGATGACATACTCCGTTAAGGCTGCTTTGTTTTCAGGGGCATCAAAGGCTTCTAGGATATAAGGGAAACCAATTAAATAGTCATCATAGTTGTGAGCATCAATTGTGTCGTGAATGGCCGTTACTTTTACAAAAGGGTTGATGCGGTGTAATAAAGCTTTTAAAGCTATTACTTTAGGTTTCCCTAAATCACTTAACTCATAGGCTTGGCGCCCTAGATTGGTAATGTCTACGATGTCTTTATCAATGATTGTTAATTCGCCGATGCCTAGGCGGGTTAAGCTCATTGCTATATGAGAGCCTAGGCCCCCTGCGCCACAGATGGCGACACGGCTATGTTTTAAAATCTGGTATATACGCTGGCCGTAACGGGCTTCCCAGATAGCATCGTAGGCAGCTTCGTCTGGTGCCTCGGTGACTGATCGAGCTATGAGCGTATCACCGTCTTGTAAGCAGGGATTATCTTGAAACGAAAAGCCGTTTAACAAATGTAAGCTTGTTGCTTGTAGATTATATTTTGAAAGTACATCGAGGGCAGAAGCACCAGTGGCTACGTCCAGTGTTTGCCCATTAAGGGTAATATGCATTAGCCGCCTCCTACAAAATGAACAATTTCTAACGTATCCGTATCTAAGAGCCACGTGCTTTCAAATTCACTTCGTGGCACGATGGTACGGTTCCGTTCTACTACTACACGTGTGCTTTGGTAGCCAGCCGTAGCTAGGTAGTCTGCTACGGTTATAGAGGTAGGTAGTGTTTGTGATGTGCCGTTTACTATCATGAGGGCCTCCTTTTATATTAAGTATGTTTTAGGCAAATAAAAAAAGGCATAAAGGAAGAACACCCTTTTGGTGGTGTTCCCCTTTATGCCTACATATTTGCTTAAGTTGGTTTCAGTATAACAGAAATGAAAGAGGAAAGAAAGAGGGAATTGTAAAAAGATACGATAAAAATAGTTTTGACAAAGATAACTATTAATGCTATAATACTAAATTGCAAATGTACTCAATTAGAGCGTGATGTGTCTATCACCTTCATTCTGTGCAACGCATAGAATGAACCGATGAGTATGAATAAATAAGACTATAACATTGTTACTGATAAAGGGTAAATCTTCCAAGGTTGTGTCAGCCGATGGCGAAGCAAGGTTCAAAAGAAAAAATTGAGAGCCTTGCTTATTTTGTCATTGTGTTGACAGGAAAACTGAGACCTGGATATTTGTCTTGTGTCATACCGTTATAGAATAGAAGGTAAGCCAATTGAAATGAGGGGTGAAAGCTGGTATGTTCAAACCTGAGCAGGTAGGTAAAAGAACGCGTTATACGTATGCTAAAATTGACGAAGTTCTAGAAATGCCACATTTGTTGGACGTGCAACGCAAGTCTTACGAGTGGTTTTTGGAGAGCGGTTTACAAAATATTTTTGACGATATTTCTCCGATTAAAGACAATTCAGGTAATTTAGTGCTTTCTTTTGAAGGTTTTAGCCTTGGAGAGCCAAAATATGATATTAACGAATGTAAAAACCGTGATGCTACATATGCAGCACCATTGCGTGTTAATGTTCGTTTGATTAATAATGATCCAGAAAATCAGGATATTAAAGAACAAGAAGTATTCATGGGTGATTTCCCATTGATGACCGAAACAGGCACATTTATTATTAATGGTGCTGAACGTGTTATCGTATCCCAGTTAGTGCGTTCTCCAGGGGTATATTACACTCGTGAAATTGATACCATGGGTAACCGTTTATATGGTTCTACGGTAATTCCTAATCGTGGTGCTTGGATTGAACTTGAAACAGATGCTAATGAAATGGTAGCGGTTCGTATTGACCGTAACCGTAAATTACCAGCAACTGTTTTAATCCGTGCCCTTGGTTGGAGTACAGATGAATCCATTTTAGAATTATTCTGGAATGGTGAAGTTGATGAAGATGGTAATCGTTTATATGATGAACGTTTAGTTCGCACGTTAGAAAAAGATACCACTGAATCCGCAGAAGAAGCATTGGTAGAAATTTATAAAAAGCTTCGCCCAGGCGAACCACCTACCGTAGAAAGTGCGCGCAACTTATTTGATAATTTATTCTTCGATCCTCGTCGTTACGACTTGGCTCGTGTAGGTCGCTATAAATTAAATAAAAAATTAGGTTGGCGCCAACGTATGCTAGGCCAGACTTTGGCTCAGCCAATCGTAAATATGGAAACAGGTGAAGTGATTGTTGATGCTGGCACTGTAATGAACGAAGAACAGCTAGATATCGTTGCTGACAGTGGCGTATTTAACGGTGAAGGTTTTGCTGAATTCTATGTAAAAAATGCAGATGGCACATCTTTCAAAGTAATTTGTAACAACTGCAATTTACCATTTGAACATCGCACTGTAACTCGTGAAGACATGATTGCTAATATTAGCTACTTGTTAAACCTTATGGACGGTGTAGGTCATGTAGATGATATTGACCATTTGGGTAATCGTCGTTTACGTTGCGTGGGTGAGTTATTGCAAAATCAGTTCCGCATTGGTTTAACTCGTATGGAACGTGTTGTGCGTGAACGTATGACAATTCAAGATAATGCTATGATTACGCCACAAGCATTGATTAATATTCGTCCTGTAGTAGCAGCGATTAAAGAATTCTTTGGTTCTTCGCAGTTATCCCAGTTTATGGACCAAACAAATCCACTTGGTGAATTGACCCATAAACGTCGTTTATCTGCCTTAGGGCCTGGTGGTTTGTCTCGTGAACGTGCTGGTTTCGAAGTTCGTGACGTGCATCACTCTCACTATGGTCGTATGTGTCCGATTGAAACCCCAGAAGGTCCAAACATCGGCTTGATTTCTTCTCTTTCCAACTATGCGAAAGTGAATGAATTTGGTTTCATTGAAGCGCCATATCGCCGAGTAGAAAAAATCTATGGTACGGGTGCAGATGCTAATAAAATTGTTAAAGTACAAGTTACGGAACAAGTTGTATATATGACAGCCGACGAAGAAGAAGGCATGACGATTGCACAGGCTAACTCCATTCTTGATGCGGAAGGCTGTTTCGTAGATGCTCATATCGCTTGTCGTCGTGGTCATGAAGTCCTTGAAGTTGTGCCTGAAAAGGTTGACTACATGGACGTTAGCCCTAAAGAAGTTGTGTCCATCGGTACCGCTATGATTCCATTCCTTGAAAATGATGATGCGAACCGTGCTTTGATGGGGGCGAACATGCAGCGTCAGGCGGTGCCATTGCTTCGTGCACAGGCTCCACTAGTTGGTACTGGTATGGAATACAAAGCGGCTTGTGACTCTGGCGTGTGCGTATTGGCTAAAGAAGAAGGGGTCGTTACTCGTTGTTGGGGTAATGAAATTCACGTTATGCGTGATAATGGTCGTGTAGATATTTATAAATTAAATAAATTCTTGCGTTCCAACCAATCCACTTGTTTCAATCAAAAACCAATCGTATTCCGTGGTGACCGCGTGGTAAAAGGCCAAGTATTGGCTGATGGGCCAGCTACTGATGGTGGCGAATTAGCACTTGGTTTCAACGTACTTGTTGCCTTCATGCCTTGGGAAGGTTATAACTACGAAGATGCTATCTTGCTTAGTGAAGAACTTTGCAAAGAAGATATTTATACGTCTATTCATATTGAAGAGTATGAATGCGATGCTCGTGATACTAAATTAGGGGCGGAAGAAATTACCCGTGAATTGCCAAATACAGGGGATGACAATCTTCGTAACCTTGATGAAGATGGTATTATCTGCATTGGTGCGGAAGTACATCCAGGGGACATCCTTGTTGGTAAAGTAACACCAAAAGGGGAAACTGAATTAACGCCAGAAGAACGCTTATTGCGTGCTATCTTTGGGGATAAAGAACGTGAAGTACGCGATACTTCTTTGCGCGTGCCTCATGGTGAATCTGGTAAAATCGTTGACGTTAAAGTGTTTACTCGTGAAAATGGCGACGAATTACAACCAGGGGTTAATAAATTAGTTCGTGTATATATTGCGCAGAAACGTAAGATTCACGAAGGCGATAAAATGGCTGGTCGTCATGGTAACAAAGGTGTCGTTTCCCGCGTTATGCGTCAAGAAGATATGCCATTCTTGCCAGATGGCACACCAGTTCAAATTGTATTGAACCCATTGGGCGTACCATCTCGTATGAATATCGGTCAGGTATTAGAAACTCACCTTGGCTGGGCTGTACAAGGTCTTGGTATGCAGATCAAGGCAACTGACCTTAAAATTCAAAATGTATTAAATCAGGCTAAAGCTGATAGTCGTTATTGGGATAATATTGATCGCATTAAAGAATTATATGCTGAAATGGAATCTTTACAGGCTAAAGTGGCTGAAAATGTAACCATTTCACATTTAGATGTAGATAGTGAAATTGATGCACGCCGTGAAGAAGCGCTGGGCTTAATTTATGAAGAAGCGCAGAAACAATTAAATACCCTAGGTGGTCGTGCTCGTTATGATGAGTTGCGTGCTCTTGAAAAGAGCTATAGCGATGCGGAAATCGAGTACTTCGATGATGAAGAACAAGCACCAGAAATGGAAGAATCCCTACAAGAAGAGTTAAAACAAATCTCTGTAGTGGTAGATATTATTGATGCTATCGAAACAGCTCGTGAAAAACGCGAAGAAATCCGTAAAGATTTAGAATCGTATGGCTATGACTATGCAACCTATGGTATGCCAAAACCTGATGTAGCAGGTATCCATATTGCTACACCAGTATTCGATGGTGCTCACGAAAGTGATGTATTTAATACCCTTCGTATTGCTGGTAAAGAAGATGACGGTAAGACCGTATTATATGACGGACGTACTGGGGAACCAATGGATAATAAAGTTACCGTTGGTTACGTGTACATGTTGAAACTTCACCATCTTGTAGATGATAAGATTCATGCTCGTTCTACGGGTCCATACTCCTTAGTAACGCAACAGCCATTGGGTGGTAAAGCTCAATTCGGTGGTCAGCGTTTCGGGGAAATGGAAGTATGGGCATTGGAAGCTTATGGTGCAGCCTATACCTTGCAGGAATTATTAACCGTTAAGTCTGACGATGTGGTAGGTCGTGTTAAAGCATACGAAAAAATCGTTAAAGGTGAAAATATTCCTGAACCAGGCGTGCCAGAATCTTTCAAAGTATTGCTTAAAGAACTTCAAAGTATCGGTCTTGATGTGAAAATCTTGAATGAAGATCAAGAAGAAGTAGTAATTAAAGAACTCGATGACGATGATGATGTAGATACAAATGAAGATGAAATCAAAGAAGTAATGGAAGGCTCAGATACAACCTCTACGGAAGGGGAATTACCAGACGTTGAAGAATCAGAACCTGTAACTAGTGGCGAAGATGACGACGTGTTAAGCGCTATGGCAGCGTATGGTGATGAGTCCGACACAGATGAAGACTAATATTTGAGTATCCAAAAGAAGGGAGCGATACTTGTGCTAGACGTTAATGAATTCGATTCTATGCGAATTGGCTTGGCTTCGCCGGACCAGATTTTAGAATGGTCCTATGGGGAAGTCAAAAAGCCAGAAACAATTAACTATCGTACGCTTAAGCCAGAACGTGATGGCTTGTTTTGCGAGCGTATTTTTGGACCGACTAAGGACTGGGAATGTCATTGCGGTAAATATAAACGCATTCGCCATAAAGGCGTAGTCTGCGATAAATGTGGTGTAGAAGTGACTCGTTCTAAAGTTCGCCGTGAACGCATGGGTCATATTGTCTTAGCTACACCAGTGTCTCATATTTGGTATTTCAAGGGGATCCCATCTCGCATGGGTCTCATCCTTGATGTATCACCACGTTCCTTGGAACGCGTACTGTATTTTGCAGCGTATATCGTTGTAGATCCAGGCAGTACGCCTCTTATGAAACGTCAATTACTATCTGAAACAGAATTCCGTGAATACGAAGCTCAATTCAATGAAGAAGACTATAAAATTAATGGTAAGCAAGTTGAAATTGAAACCGTAGCACAACGACGTGAACGTTTGGCTGTTATTGCAGAAGCAAAACGTAAATTAGCAGCTAACGAAGCGTTGAAATTGAATACGGATATTCCAGAAGAAGAAAAAGAATACGAAGAATTAACTCGTGAAGAACGCTACGAATTAGGCGCCGTAGAAGAAGTAGAATTCGTATGTGTTGACATGGGGGCCGAAGCGATTAAAGCGTTACTAAGCGAATTAGACTTAGAAAGCCTCAATGTAGAACTTCGCAGTGAATTAGAAACAGCAACGGGGCAACGTAAGATTCGTGCCGTACGTCGCTTAGAAGTAGTAGAAGCATTCCGTCAGTCTGGTAATAAACCAGAGTGGATGATTATGGATGTAGTACCAGTAATTCCACCAGAATTACGTCCAATGGTTCAACTTGATGGCGGCCGCTTTGCTACGTCTGATTTGAATGATTTATATCGCCGTGTTATCAATCGTAATAATCGTTTAAAACGTTTATTAGATTTAGGGGCACCTGATATTATCGTGCGCAACGAAAAACGTATGTTGCAAGAAGCTGTTGATGCTCTTATCGATAATGGTCGTCGTGGCCGTCCGGTAACTGGTCCTGGTAACCGTCCTTTAAAATCTTTATCCGATATGCTTAAAGGTAAACAAGGTCGTTTCCGTCAGAACTTGTTAGGTAAACGTGTTGACTACTCCGGTCGTTCTGTAATCGTAGTTGGTCCAGAACTTAAAATGCACCAATGCGGCTTGCCTAAAGAAATGGCTCTTGAATTATTCAAACCATTTGTTATGAAACGTTTGGTAGAACGCCAACAAGCAAGCAATATTAAAGCAGCGAAACGTCAAGTAGAACGTATTGGTCCTGGCGTTTGGGAAGCCTTGGAAGAAGTTATTAAAGAACATCCAGTGCTCTTGAACCGTGCCCCTACACTTCACCGTTTGGGGATTCAAGCGTTCGAACCAATCCTTTGGGAAGGTCGCGCTATTAAATTGCATCCATTAGTATGTACGGCCTTCAACGCTGACTTTGACGGTGACCAAATGGCATGTCATTTACCATTGTCTGTTGAAGCACAATCAGAAGCGCGTACACTTATGTTGTCCTCTCATAACATCTTATCCACTAAAGATGGTAAACCAGTAGCGGTTCCATCTCAGGATATGATTTTGGGGACTTACTACTTAACGGTAGTACGTCAACATACTAAGGAAAAAGCAAAATACTTCGCCAACTATGATGAAGTTATGTTAGCTTATGATTCTGGTATTATTGGTTTGCAAGATATTCTTTACATTCGTGAAGAAGGGTATGGTCGTGTTGAAACAACTGCAGGCCGTTTGATCTTTAACAATGCGCTCTATCCAGAGCTTCGTCAATATGAATTGCAAGAAGATGGTCATTATACCTTGGGCCGCGTTATGGACAAGAAAATGGTTGGTAAATTAGTTGACCAATGTTTCCAATTATTTGGCAACGAAAAGACGGCTGAACTTCTTGACCGCGTAAAATCTTTAGGTTATTCCTATGCACGTCGTGCTGGTATGACTATTGCTATTGCGGATATTAAAGTACCAACTGAAAAAGCTGATATTTTACGCAAAGCTGATGAAGATGTAGATAAAGTATCTCGCAACTATCGTCGTGGTTATATGTCTGAAGACGAACGTTATCGTAAAACGATTCAACTTTGGACACAGGCTACTGAAGATGTAACCGATGCCATGATGGATACAATGATGCGTGACCAAGAAGGGTTTAACCCAGTTTACATGATGGCTATTTCTGGTGCCCGTGGTAACAAACAGCAGATTCGTCAGTTGGCGGGCATGCGTGGTTTGATGGCCGACCCATCTGGTCGAATCATCGACTTGCCAATTAAAGCAAACTTTAAAGAAGGCCTTACTGTATTGGATTACTTTACCTCCAGTCATGGTGCGCGTAAAGGTTTGGCCGATACGGCGCTTCGTACAGCTGACTCCGGGTACTTAACACGTCGTCTTGTTGATGTATCGCAAGACGTTATCGTTCGTGAAGAAGACTGCGATGTAGTGGGTATTGATTTAGTGCGTGAACGTGCGCGTCTAGCAAGCTCTACACGTCAGGCTCTTGCTCTATTAAAAGATAAATTGATTGGTCGCGTTCTTGACAAAGATGTAGTAGATACAGCGACTGGTGAAGTTGTTTTAGCTGCTGAAACAGTATTAACACAGGCTGATTTAGATGTATTAGCTGATCATAAGATTACTGATATCGATCTTCGTGGCGCTCATTTAGGCAGCGATAATGATATTAATCATACTAATCTTGTACAGAAAATTAGCCTTGGTGAAACGGATGAAGGCATTCGTCAAACCTTGCGTGAAACTATGGTTCAAAATATGCTTGGTAAGGATACCGTTAATGCCGTTGTAGATAGCGAAGGCAATGAAGTATTCCCTGCTCATAGTGCGCTTACTGAAGCTGGCATTGAAGCTATTCTTGACAGTGATGTAAAAGAAGTACAAGTACGCAATAATGACATTCATGGCATTGAAGTAGAGGCTATTGTAGAAGGTCAAGGTATTATTGAACCATTAAAAGATCGTATTATTGGCCGTACTGCTGCGGAAGAGTTAATTAACAAAGAAACGGGCGAAGTTATCGTGCCGCTTAATGGTGAAATTACAGAAGAATTGGCTGATGAAGTAGTAAAACACTACGAAACAGTTAAGATTCGCTCTGTATTAACTTGTCGTTCCCCATATGGCGTATGTATGAAATGTTATGGTCGTGACTTAGGTACTGGTAACCAGGTTCAAGTAGGGGAAGCAGTAGGTATTATTGCGGCTCAGTCTATCGGTGAACCAGGTACACAGTTGACGATGCGTACGTTCCATACAGGTGGTGTCGCTGGTGACGATATTACACAAGGTTTGCCACGTGTTGAAGAATTGTTCGAAGCACGTCGTCCAAAACGTCATGCCATTATTAGTGAAGTAGAAGGTACGGTTCGCGTTGTACCTAATGATAATAAAAAAGGCACAAACACTATCTTTGTAACTGATAAAGATGGTGTGGAATTTGATTATCTCATTCCTTACGGTGCTCGTATTATCGTTCGTGATGGTGACTTTGTAAAATTAGGCGCTCGTTTAACGGAAGGTTCTATTAACCCTCATGACATTATGCGCGTAATGGACACTGAAGCTACTCAGCGTTATCTTGTATATGAAGTACAAAAAGTATACAAATCGCAAGGTGTAGAAATTAATGATAAACATATTGAAGTTATTGTTCGTCAAATGCTTCATAAAGTAAAAGTAGAAGAAGTAGGCGATGCTGACTTATTGCCAGGCGATCCTATTGATGTAAATACTTTTGAAGAAGAAAACCGTCGTTTAATCTTAAATGGTAAACAACCTGCTACAGGTAAACGCATTCTTCTTGGTATTACAAAAGCCGCATTGGCAACCGATAGTTTCTTATCGGCCGCTTCCTTCCAGGAAACTACCCGTGTCCTTACTGATGCTGCTATTAAGGGCAAAATCGATCCATTGTTAGGTCTTAAAGAAAACGTTATTATTGGTAAATTGATTCCAGCTGGTACAGGCATGAGTCGTTACCGTAAAATTAAAGTTGTAAAAAAAGACCCTCAAGTGGAAGACGTAGCGCCTATTGATGTAACAGCGTCTGTAGAAGAATAAACTTCTTAGTAGTTTGTTTAGGGGCTTACGTATTAGCTAGAAAGCAAAAAAACGTGATACAGGCATAAGAACGTAAGCGTTTCAGAATTATATTTTAAAAGAGTGTCTCTCTTAATGGATAGAGGCACTCTTTTATATTTCTTGAGAAAGTTGTGTATGCTTATTTTGCAATCAATGCATAAGAGTGTATAAAATAAAGGAAAATAGTCAAAATATTGTATAAATTTTATAAAAATATACAGTGTGTAGCTGTTTTGAAACACACGGATAAGTGTACATATAAAAGCTAGCTAATATGCGGAAAATTCGCTATAAAATATGTTGACAGAGGAGGGGGAGTAATGCTAAACTGATATAGTGCTCAGGGGATAGTGTGCCTGAGTGCGATACAATCATGAGGAGCAAAGGTATGGAAATCGAAGTTTTGACATCGGCGAAAAAGACAATCGGAGCTAAACAGACGTCGAAAGCGATTATGCGCGGCGAAGTTCAGATGGTGTTTGTTGCTAACAACAGCGATGACCGAGTGGTGTTACCCATCCTTGAACTTTGTGAGAAACAAGCGGTGCCAGTAAATCAAGAATACTCGATGGAGGAACTTGGTAAGGCTGGTAAGATAAAAGTAAAAGCCGCTGCTATCGGCGTGCTTCGTTAATCTTGGTAATATCTATGGCAACACTTTGTTGTGGTAGATCAATTATAAATCTAATTGTTTGGAAAGGAGGTGCCCTAATGCCAACTATTAATCAGCTAGTACGTAAAGGTCGCGAAACCGTGACTACTAAATCTACGGCTCCTGCGTTGAAAAACTGTCCGCAGAAACGTGGTGTATGTACTCGTGTGTACACAGCTACTCCAAAAAAACCGAACTCCGCGCTTCGTAAAGTTGCCCGTGTTCGTTTAACAAACGCTATTGAAGTAACTGCTTACATCCCAGGCATTGGTCACAATTTACAGGAACACAGTGTAGTACTTATTCGAGGTGGTCGTGTTAAAGACTTACCAGGTGTGCGTTATCACATTGTTCGCGGTGCATTGGATACAGCTGGCGTACAGAACCGTATGCAGAGTCGTTCCAAATACGGCGCTAAAAAAGCTAAGAAATAATAGCTAACAATTGAAATCACACATCGTAGAGGAGGAAATAACATGCCAAGAAAAGGCCCTGTGTTGAAGCGTGATGTACTTCCAGATCCGGTGTACAACAGCAAATTGGTTACACGCTTCATTAACAAAGTAATGTACGATGGTAAAAAAGGTATTGCTGAAACTATCGTATATGATGCATTTGAAATTATTCGTTCCAAAATGGGTCAGGACCCAATGGAAGTTTTTGATCAGGCTTTAAAAAATGTAATGCCTGTGTTGGAAGTTCGTGCTCGTCGTATCGGCGGTGCTAACTACCAAGTACCAGTTGAAGTTCGCGCTGACCGTCGTCAGACATTAGGCATTCGTTGGATGGTAAACTATGCTCGTCTTCGTGGCGAACGTACCATGAAAGAACGTTTAGCTGGTGAATTAATGGATGCGTTCAATAACACTGGCGCAGCTATTAAGAAAAAAGATGATACTCATAAAATGGCAGAAGCTAATAAAGCATTTGCTCATTATCGTTGGTAATTAGTTAAGAGGAGTTGACATTCGTGGCAAGAGAATTTTCTTTAGAGAAAACTCGTAATATCGGTATCATGGCTCACATCGATGCTGGTAAAACAACCACAACGGAACGTATTCTTTACTATACAGGCCGAGTTCACAAAATCGGTGAAGTTCATGAAGGCGCTGCGACAATGGACTGGATGGCACAGGAACAGGAACGTGGTATTACAATCACGTCTGCTGCGACTACTTGTCACTGGAAAGATCATCGCATCAACATCATTGATACTCCTGGTCACGTTGACTTTACTGTAGAAGTAGAACGTTCGTTGCGTGTACTTGATGGTTCTGTTGCAGTATTCAGTGCTAAAGGTGGCGTTGAACCACAATCTGAAACTGTATGGCGTCAAGCTTCTACTTATGGCGTACCTCGTATCGCTTATGTAAATAAGATGGATACTGTAGGCGCTGACTTCTTCAATGTAGTAAACATGATGAAGGACCGTTTAGGTGCAAACAGTGTGGCTCTTCAGGTTCCAATTGGTGCCGAAGATACTTTCAAAGGCATTATCGACTTAATGACTATGAAAGCGGAAATTTACATCAGCGATGATGGTAAAGAATTCGAAATCACTGATATTCCTGCTGACTATGAAGAAATTGCAAAAGAACGTCGTGAAATGTTAGTAGATGCTATTGCTGAAACTGACGACGAAATCATGATGAAATACTTGGAAGGCGAAGAAATCAGCATTGATGAATTAAAAGTAGCTCTTCGCAAAGCAGTTTGTGAAAACAAATTGTTCCCAGTACTTTGCGGTTCTTCTTACAAAAATAAAGGTGTGCAGATGTTGCTAGATGCAGTTGTAGACTACATGCCATCGCCACTTGATATTCCGGCAATTAAAGGTGTTAACCCAGACACTGGGGCTGAAGAAACTCGCCCAGCATCTGATGAAGAACCATTCTCTGCATTGGCTTTCAAAATCATGGCTGACCCTTATGTTGGTAAATTAGCGTTCTTCCGCGTATACTCTGGTTCTTTAGAATCTGGTTCTTACGTATTTAACTCCACAAAAGGTAAAAAAGAACGTATTGGTCGTATCCTTCAAATGCATGCTAACAGCCGTCAAGAAATTGAACGTGTTTACTCCGGTGACATCGCTGCTGCTGTTGGTTTGAAAGATACTACAACTGGTGATACTCTTTGTGATGATAAAGCTCCGGTAATCCTTGAATCTATGGAATTCCCAGAACCAGTTATCTCCGTTGCAGTTGAACCTAAAACAAAAGCTGACCAAGAAAAAATGGGTATCGCTTTAGCTCGTTTGGCTGAAGAAGATCCAACTTTCAAAGTTCGTACTGATGAAGAAACAGGTCAGACAATCATTTCCGGTATGGGTGAGCTTCACCTTGACATTATCGTTGACCGTATGAACCGCGAGTTCAAAGTTGAATGTAATGTTGGTAAACCTCAGGTTGCTTACCGTGAAACGATTCGCAAAGCTGTTAAATCTCAAGGTAAATTCGTACGTCAGTCCGGTGGTCGTGGTCAATACGGCGATTGCTGGTTAGAATTGATTCCTCAGGAACCAGGTGCTGGCTTCGAATTTGAAAATAAAATCGTTGGTGGTGCGATTCCTCGTGAATACATCGGACCAGTAGAAAACGGTGTAAAAGAAGCTATGGAATCTGGCGTTATCGCTGGGTATCCAATGGTTGACATCAAAGTAATCGTATTTGACGGTTCTTACCATGATGTTGACTCCTCTGAAATGGCGTTTAAAATCGCTGGCTCTATGGGCTTCAAAGAAGGCGCTCGTAAAGCAGATCCAGTACTTCTTGAACCATATATGGCTGTAGAAGTAGACGTTCCAGAGGAATACATGGGCGACGTAATCGGCGACTTGAACTCTCGTCGTGGTCGTATGGAAGGTATGGAAGCTCGTAACGGTAGCCAGCATATCAAAGCATTCGTTCCATTGAGCGAAATGTTTGGTTATGCAACGGACCTTCGTTCTAAAACACAGGGCCGTGGTAACTACTCCATGACAGTAGACCATTACGAAGAAGTACCTAAGAAAATTGCTGAAGAAATTCAAGCAAAGAAAAATGGCTAATCCCTTGAGGGTTAACTCAATAAGTTAAATTTTAATTATCCGGGAGGACAATTCAAAATGGCAAAAGCAAAATTTGAACGTACTAAACCGCATGTTAACATCGGTACTATCGGTCACGTTGACCATGGTAAAACAACTCTTACAGCAGCAATCACTAAAGTATTGGCTGAAGAAGGTAAAGCTCAGTTCCAAGACTACAGCATGATTGACAAAGCTCCAGAAGAACGTGAACGCGGTATCACAATCAACACTTCCCACGTTGAATATGAAACTGAAAACCGTCACTATGCACACGTTGACTGCCCAGGCCATGCTGACTATGTTAAAAACATGATTACTGGTGCTGCTCAGATGGACGGCGCTATCTTGGTTATCGCTGCTACTGACGGCCCTATGGCTCAGACTCGTGAACACATCCTTCTTGCTCGTCAGGTAGGTGTACCAGCTATCGTTGTATTCTTGAACAAAGCTGATATGGTTGACGACGAAGAATTAATCGAATTAGTAGAAATGGAAGTTCGTGAACTTCTTTCCACTTACGAATTCCCTGGCGACGAAGTACCTATCATCGTAGGTTCCGCTTTGAAAGCTTTGGAAGGCGACGCTAAATACGTAGAAAAAATCAAAGAATTGATGGCAGCTGTAGACTCCTACATCCCAACTCCAGAACGCGATACTGACAAAACTTTCTTGATGCCAGTAGAAGACGTTTTCACAATCACTGGTCGTGGTACAGTAGCAACTGGCCGTGTTGAACGTGGCGAAGTTAAAGTAGGCGACACTGTTGAAATCGTTGGTCTTAAAGAAAAAGCAGAAAGCTATGTAGTAACTGGTCTTGAAATGTTCCGTAAAACTTTGGACTCCGCAGTAGCTGGTGACAACGTTGGTGCGCTTCTTCGTGGTGTAGACCGCAAAGACATCGAACGTGGTCAAGTATTGGCTAAACCAGGTTCCATTCACCCACACACTAAATTCAAAGGTGAAGTTTACGTATTGACTAAAGAAGAAGGTGGCCGTCATACTCCATTCTTCTCCAACTACCGTCCACAGTTCTACTTCCGTACAACAGACGTAACGGGCGTTATCGAACTTCCAGAAGGTACTGAAATGTGCATGCCTGGTGATAACATCACTATGAGCATCGAATTAATTACACCAATCGCTATCGAAGCTGGTCTTCGTTTCGCTATCCGCGAAGGTGGCCACACAGTAGGCGCTGGTGTTGTTACTGAAATCATCGAAGGCTAATTAGTCTTTTAAGTACTAGGTTAAACCTATACTTTGTGCAGCGCAGAGCGGCATGTGAGTGCCGCTCTTGTGTTGTGTTTTTAAACTATGATATAGAAGGTTGCCTCTGCGGAGGAGAATTTCTATGGAGCAGTTCATTCATGAAATGGACGACAGGAGGAAGTATTCATGGCAAAACAGCAAAAAATTCGTATTCGTTTAAAATCATACGATCACAAAGCTCTTGATCAGAGCGCGGCAAAAATTGTTGACACAGCAAAACGCAATGGTGCGTTAGTATCTGGTCCAATTCCATTGCCAACAGAAAAAAACATTTTCACAATTTTACGTTCACCACATGTTAATAAAGACTCTCGTGAACAATTCGAAATGCGTACACATAAACGTTTAATCGATATTCTTGAATCAAATGCGAAAACAGTAGATGCTATCACTCGTTTAGAATTACCAGCTGGTGTATCTATTGAAATAAAATTATAATAAGGAGGTGCGATTATGTCTAAAGCTATTTTGGGTAAAAAGTTAGGAATGACTCAAATCTTCACTGCTGAAGGTAAGTTAGTTCCTGTCACTGTAGTGGAAGCAACCCCAAGCGTAGTAGTGCGTGTTAAAACTGTTGAATCTGACGGTTACAATGCAGTACAGCTAGGTTATGGCTCCATTAAAGAAAAACATTTAACTAAACCTGTAAAAGGCCAGTTCGAAAAAGCCGGTGTAGCACCAGTTAAATATCTTCGCGAACTTCGCCTTGCTGAAGCAACTGATTACACAGTGGGCCAAACTCTGGCAGCTGATATCTTCGCAGAAGGTGAGTTGGTTGATGTTGTAGGTACAGGTAAAGGTAAAGGGTTTGCGGGCACTATTAAGCGCCACAACTTCCATCGTGGTCCTGTAACTCACGGTTCCAAATCTCATCGTGAACCTGGTTCCATCGGTCCTATGATCTCCGGTGGTGGCGGTAAGGTATACAAAGGCAAGAAACTCCCTGGACAAATGGGTGGCGGCAGAGTTACCGTACAGCGCTTATCTGTGGTTAAAGTTGATGCAGACCGTAACTTACTTTTAGTTAAAGGTGGCATTCCAGGCGCTAAAGGCAGCCTAGTAATGGTTCGCAACACGGTGAAACCTGTTAAATAACATTGTCGAAAGGAGGATCTCTAATGCCAACAGTAACAAAATACAATATGTCCGGCGCTAAAGTCGGTGAAATACAGTTAAATGATGCAGTATTTGCAGTGGAAGTTAACGAAGCTGTTATGCATCAAGCCGTAGTTCGTCAGTTATCTAACGAACGTCTTGGCACTCACGCAACTAAAACGAGAGGTCTTGTTCGTGGCGGTGGTCGTAAACCTTGGAAACAAAAAGGGACTGGCCGTGCTCGCGTAGGCTCCACTCGTAGTCCATTATGGGTTGGTGGTGGTACCGTATTTGGTCCACAACCTCGTAGCTACTACAAGGCAATGCCTCGTAAAGCTAGACGTCTTGCAGTTAAATCTGCGCTTAGCGATAAAGTAAACAACAACGAATTAATCGTATTGGACGAATTAACCTTAGCAGCTCCTAAAACTAAAGAAGTATTAAATCTTCTTAACAACTTCAACGTAGGTGATGCTAAAGTATTATTTATCACTGAAGGTGATATTAATGTAGAACGTTCCGCTCGTAACATTCAAGGCGTTAAAGCTTTGGCATGTGAAGGCGTGAATATTTTCGATCTTCTCCACTACGATAAGCTCTTCATCACTGAAGGTGCCGTAGCAAAGATTGAGGAGGTGCTCGCATAATGGAATTACGCGATGTTCTTATTCGTCCAATTATTACTGAAAAAACTACATTGCTTATGGAAGAAGGCAAATACACTTTCCGTGTGCCTTTGACTGCTAACAAAGTGCAGATTCGTCAAGCTGTAGAAAAAATCTTCAACGTTCAGGTAGAAAAAGTTGCTACCATTCGAGTTCTTGGTAAAGTAAAACGCATGGGCCGTACACAAGGTAAACGTAGCGATTACAAAAAAGCTATCGTAACTTTAAAGGCTGGCGAATCCATTGAATTCTTTGAAGGTGTTTAAGATAGTCTAGTAAGGAGGCCCCATAATGGCAATTAAATCATTCAAACCGTACTCCGCTGGTCGTCGGTTTATGACAGTATCTGCCTTCACTGAAATCACTGCAAGCAAACCAGAAAAATCTTTGCTCGCTAAGGTTTCTCAGACAGGCGGTCGTAATAACACCGGTAAAATGACTGTACGTCACCAAGGTGGCGGTCACAAGCGTCAGTACCGTATTATTGACTTCAAACGTACTAAAGATAATATTCCTGCAAAAGTAGCTTCTATTGAATACGATCCTAACCGTAGTGCTCGTATCGCGTTACTTAACTACGCAGATGGTGAAAAACGCTACATTCTTGCTCCACATGGCTTGAAAGTGGGCGACACTGTATATAGCGGTCCTGAATCCGACATTAAGCCAGGCAACTGCTTACCATTACTTAACATTCCATTGGGTACTCAAGTACACAACATTGAAATGAAAATTGGTAAAGGTGGCCAAATTGTTCGCTCTGCTGGTACATCCGCACAGCTTATGGCTAAAGAAGGTTCCTATGCATTACTTCGTTTACCATCCGGTGAGCTTCGTCGTGTGCATATCAACTGCCGTGCAACAGTAGGTGTTGTAGGTAACATCGATCATGAAAACATCACAATCGGTAAAGCTGGTCGCCATCGTTGGATGGGCGTTCGTCCAGGCAACCGCGGTGTTGTAATGAACCCTTGTGACCATCCACACGGTGGTGGTGAAGGTAAGTCTCCAGTTGGTCGTAAACATCCAGTTACACCTTGGGGTAAACCTGCACATGGTGTTAAAACTCGCGACAAGAAAAAAGCTTCTAGCAGCTTAATTGTTAAACGTCGTACAAAATAGGATAACAGGAAGGAGATAAGACAGTGTCCAGATCTATAAAAAAAGGCCCTTTCGTCGCAGCTTCGCTTGTGAAGAAAATTGATGCCTTAAACGAAACAAATGATAAGAAAGTTGTAAAAACCTGGTCTCGTGCCTCTACTATTATTCCTAACTTTGTAGGCCATACAATTGCTGTGCATGATGGTCGCAAACATGTACCTGTATTCATTACAGAGGATATGGTAGGTCACAAACTTGGCGAATTCGCTCCAACACGTACCTTCAAAGGTCACATTAAGAACGAAAAAACAACTGGTAAGAAATAATATAGGAGGAATTAGATAATGGAAGCAAAAGCAATCGCTAAACACGTGCGCATCGCGCCTCGTAAAATCCGTATTGTTGCTGACTTAGTTCGTGGCAAGAATATCGGCGAAGCATTTGCCATCTTGAAGTTCACTCCGAAAGTTGGCGCTGATGTAGTAGAAAAAGTATTGCGTTCCGCAATCGCTAATGCAGAACACAATTTTGATATGAATGTTGACAATCTTTATGTATCCGGTATCTTTGTTGATCAGGGTCCAACAATGAAACGCATTCATCCTCGTTCCCGTGGACAGGCTTTCAAAATTTTGAAACGTTCTAGCCACGTAACTGTAGTAGTTTCTGAAAGAGCTTAATAGAAGGAGGGAATATAGTGGGTCAGAAAGTTAATCCCCATGGTTTGCGTGTTGGTATCGTAAAAGATTGGGACGCAAAATGGTATGCTGATAAAGATTACGCTGCAAATCTTCACGAAGACGTTTTAATTCGTAACTTCTTGAAGAAAACCCTTTTCATTGCTGGTATTTCCCGCATTGAAATTGAGCGTATTAATAAACGTATTAAATTAACTATCCACACTGCAAAACCAGGTATGGTAATCGGTCGTGGTGGTGCTGGTATCGAAGATATCCGTAAAGCGTTAAAACGTTTCACAGATAAACAAATCGATGTAAACATTGCTGAAATTAAACAAGCTGATATGGATTCCGTATTAGTTGCTGAAAACATTGCTAGTCAATTGGAACGCCGTATTGGTTTCCGTCGTGCAATGAAACAAGCCGTAGGTCGCACAATGCGCTTAGGTGCAAAAGGTATTAAAATCATGGTTAGTGGTCGTTTAGGCGGCGCTGAAATCGCTCGTAGCGAATCTTACCGTGAAGGTAGTATCCCATTGCATACACTTCGTGCAAACATCGACTATGGTACTGCTGAAGCTCATACAACATATGGTTGTATCGGCATCAAAGTATGGATCTACAAAGGTGAAGTATTGCCAGAGGCAAAACAGGTACCTGCTAAAAAGGAAGAAGGTGACAACTAATGCTTATTCCAAAGCGCGTAAAACATCGTAAACAATTCCGCGGTCGTATGAAAGGTCGCGCAATGCGTGGTAACAAAGTTGCTCACGGTGAATTCGGTTTAGTAGCATTAGAGCCATCTTGGATCACAAACCGTCAGATCGAAGCTGCTCGTATTGCTATGACTCGTTATATCAAACGTGGTGGTAAAGTTTGGATTAAAATTTTCCCAGATAAACCAATCACTGCAAAACCAGCTGGTACTCGTATGGGTTCCGGTAAAGGTTCCCCAGAATATTGGGTAGCTGTAGTAAAACCAGGTCGCGTAATGTTCGAAATGGACGGCGTATCTGAAGAAGTAGCTCGTGAAGCTATGCGATTGGCAGGTCATAAACTTCCAATCAAAACTAAGTTCGTTGTTAAGGGTAAAGAATTGGGTGGTGACGTAAATGAAGGTTAATGACATCCGTAACATGAGCGCTGCCGAAATGGAACAAAAAGTTTCCGGCCTTAAAGAAGAGTTGTTTAACCTCCGTTTTCAGCTCGCAACTGGTCAATTAGAAAATCCAATGCGTATTCGTGAAGTTAAGAAAACTATTGCGCGTATTAAAACAATTCAGCGTGAAGCTGCTCTTAAAGAAAACGCATAATAACAAATTTTGTTTGGATTGAAAAGGAGGCTAATGGTCGTGGCAGAAGAAAGAAATGTACGTAAAGTACGTGTGGGCAAAGTTGTAAGTAACAAAATGGACAAAACCATCGTTGTGTCTGTTGAACGTAAAGTGCCGCACGCATTATATAATAAGCCAATGGTAACAAGCAAACGCTTCAAAGCTCATGATGAAAACAATGAGTGCCAAATTGGCGATACAGTTAAAATTGTAGAAACTCGTCCACTTTCCAAAGATAAACATTGGAGATTGGTTGAAATTATTGAAAAAGTAAAATAATACGTGATGTAAGGAGGAAACACGATGATCCAGCAACAAACAATTTTGAATGTTGCCGATAACACTGGCGCAAAACGTATTATGTGTATTCAAGTTTTGGGCGGTTCTTATCGCAAATTCGGCAATATCGGTGACGTAATCGTTGCTTCTGTAAAAGATGCATCACCCGGTGGCGTTGTCAAGAAAGGCGACGTAGTTAAAGCCGTAATTGTTCGTTCTAAAAAAGGTATCCGTCGTCAGGACGGTTCTTATATTCGTTTCGACGAAAATGCAGCAGTAGTAATTAAAGATGACAAGAGCCCACGTGGCACTCGTATTTTTGGACCTGTAGCTCGTGAGCTTCGTGAAAAAGACTTCATGAAGATTATCTCTCTTGCTCCAGAAGTTTTATAAGAAGGAGGAACGCGACGATGTCCCAAACTAAACTTCTAGTAAAAAAAGGCGATACTGTTGTTGTTATCTCCGGTCGAGATAAAGGCAAACAAGGTGAAGTTATTGCAACTGAACCTAAAAAATCGCGCGTGTTCGTAAAAGGCGTTAACTTAGTTAAACGTCATACGAAACCAAGCCAGGCTAATCCTCAGGGCGGCATCATCACTAAGGAAGCTCCTATCCATGTTTCCAACGTAATGGTACTTGATCCTGAAACTAAACAGCCTACTCGTATCAAAAAAGTAGAACAAAATGGTAAATTTGTACGTGCTACTGTTAAAAGTGGTGCAGTACTCGATAAATAATAGGGAAAGGAGGGCTTTTAACTAATGTCTCGTTTAAACGAAAAATATACTAGTGAAATTCGTCAGGCTTTACAGGAAAAATTCCAGTACAAAAACGTTATGGAAATTCCTAAATTGGAAAAAGTCGTTATCAATATTGGTGTTGGCGATGCAGTAGGCAATGCAAAAGCATTAGACGCTGCTGTTAACGACCTCACAATCATCGCTGGTCAAAAACCAGTTATTACTAAAGCTAAGAAATCCATTGCTAACTTTAAAGTTCGTGAAGGCATGTCTTTAGGTACTAAAGTAACTCTTCGCGGCGAACGCATGTATGAGTTCTTGGATAAATTGATCAACGTAGCTTTGCCACGTGTACGTGACTTCCGCGGCGTAAGTGCTAAGGCTTTTGATGGCCGTGGTAACTATGCATTGGGTCTTAAAGAACAGCTCATCTTCCCTGAAATCGAATATGATCAGGTAGAACGCGTAACTGGTATGGATATCATCGTAGTTACTAGCGCTAAAACTGATGAAGAAGCTCGTGAGTTATTGGCTCTTTGTGGCATGCCGTTTGAAAAATAATTAGGAGGAACTTATAGATGGCTAAAAAATCTATGATTGAACGCGAAAAGAAACGTGCAAAGATTGTTGCTAAATATGCTGCTAAGCGTGAAGCTTTAAAAGCTGCTGGCGACTATGAAGCATTGGCTCAATTGCCAGCAAATGCTTCCCCAACTCGTTTACATAATCGTTGCAACTTGACCGGTCGCCCTCATGGCTACATGCGTAAATTCGGTATTAGCCGTATTGCGTTCCGTGAACTTGCATACAAAGGACAGATTCCTGGCGTTAAAAAAGCCAGTTGGTAATTGGATTACGGGAGGAGGTTTTTAGAATATGGTAATGACCGATCCGATTGCGGATATGCTTACGCGCATCCGTAATGCAAATGCTGCCCTTCACGAAACAGTTGAAATTCCTGTTTCTCGCATGAAGGCTGCCGTTCTAGAAATCCTTAAAGAAGAAGGATTTGTAAAGAGCGTTGAAACCGTTGAAAGCGGCAAACATACAGTATTAAAAGTAACGTTAAAATATGGTTCCAATAATGAAAAAGTAATTACTGGAATTAAACGTATTTCCAAACCAGGTTTACGTGTTTATGCGAAGAAGGAAGAACTCCCTCGCGTACTAGGTGGTTTAGGTATTGCAGTTATTTCTACATCTAAAGGTGTAATGAGTGATAAACAAGCTCGTAAAGAAGGCCTTGGTGGCGAAGTACTAGCATACGTATGGTAATCAGGCAATAGGAGGTAGAAATAATGTCACGTATCGGTAGAATGCCTATCGAGATCCCTGCTGGCGTTACAGTAAATTACGAAAATCATGTAATGACTGTTAAAGGTCCAAAAGGTGAATTATCTCGTGAATTGCATCCGGATATGATTATTACTGTGGAAGGTAACACAATCACAGTAGCTCGTCCGAGCGAAGATAAAGCGCATCGTTCTTTACATGGCCTCACTCGCGCTCTTGTTGCTAACTTGGTAACAGGCGTTCATGATGGCTTTGCAAAAACATTGGAAATCAACGGTGTAGGTTACAGAGCGGCAAAACAAGGTAATAAATTAGTTCTTACTCTTGGCTTCTCTCATCCAGTAGAAATGGAAGCTCCTGCTGGTATTACCATCGATGTTCCAGCTCCTAACAAAATCATTGTTAGCGGTGCGGACAAAGAAGTGGTTGGTGCTGTAGCTGCTAATATCCGTAAATGGAGAGAACCAGAACCTTACAAAGGTAAAGGTATCCGTTACGAAGGCGAAGTAGTTCGTCGTAAAGCTGGTAAAGCTGGCGCTAAAGGCAAATAATATCAGTAGAATTTAGAAAGGAGTGAACATCTTGGCTCGTAAATCCACAAGAAATATTGCTCGAGCAAAACGTCATCTTCGTATTCGTCGTCACATTTCTGGTACGGCGCAAACTCCACGTTTGAACGTATTCCGTAGCCTTAGCAACATTTACGCTCAGGTTATTGATGACGTAGCTGGTACAACATTAGTAGCAGCTAGCTCATTAGATAAAGAATTAAACTTGAACTATGGTGGCAATGTGGCCGCAGCTAAAGCTGTTGGTGAATTAGTTGCTAAACGTGCTATCGAAAAAGGTATCGAATCTGTAGTATTCGATCGCGGTGGTTACATTTATCATGGTCGTGTCGCAGCCCTTGCAGAAGGCGCTCGTGAAGCAGGCTTGAAATTCTAAGAAGGAGGAACTTTAGACATGGCGAGAATTGACTACACCAGTCTTGATCTTAAAGAAAGAGTAGTATTCATCAACCGCGTAGCCAAAGTAGTAAAAGGCGGTCGTCGTTTTTCCTTCAGCGCTTTAGTTGTTGTTGGTGATGGCAACGGTCACGTAGGCGTTGGCTTAGGTAAAGCGGCAGAAGTGCCAGAAGCAATTCGCAAAGGCATTGATGATGCTAAGAAAAATCTTATTCATGTTGTTATTAAAAACGGTACTATTCCTCACAGTGTTACAGGTACGTTCGGCGCAGGCCGCGTATTCTTGAAACCAGCTGCAGAAGGTACTGGGGTTATCGCAGGTGGCCCAGTGCGTGCCGTATTAGAATTAGTTGGTGTTCGTAACATCCTTACGAAATCCATTGGTTCTTCCAATCCTAACAACATGGTTCGCGCAACAATTGAAGGCTTAGCACAGTTAAAACGTGCCGAAGACGTAGCAGCTCTTCGTGGCAAAACTGTAGCTGAGATTTATGGCTAATAAGGGGGATTGACTGTAATGGCACAGGTAAAAATTACATTGACCAGAAGCTTAATCGGTCGCCCTGAAGATCAGCGCGCAACTGTAAAAGCTCTTGGCTTAAAGAAAACTAACTCTCAGGTAGTTAAAGAAGTTACACCTCAGATTCAGGGTATGCTTCACAAAGTTAGACATTTAGTTACTGTAGAAGAAGTATAATATAGATAAGGAGGTGCACTGAATGAAACTTCATGAATTAGCTCCAGCAGCAGGTTCTAAAAAGACTCGCACTCGTCGTGGTCGCGGTCTTGGTTCCGGTCTTGGTAAAACCTCTGGCCGTGGTCAGAAAGGTCAAAACTCCCGTAGTGGTGGTGGCGTACGCTCTGGCTTCGAAGGTGGCCAGATGCCTCTTTATCGCCGTTTACCAAAACGTGGTTTCAAAAATGTGTTCGCTAAAGAATATGCGGAAGTTAACATTTCCCAACTTAACCGTTTCGAAGACGGTGCTACCGTTGATCCAGTAGCTCTTATCGAAGTAGGCATTTTGAAAAACGTTCGTGACGGTATCCGTATCCTAGGTAATGGCACGTTAGAAAAGAAATTAACAGTTATTGCTAACGGTTTTACTAAAACTGCCGAAGAAAAGATTGTAGCAGCAGGCGGAAAAGTAGAGGTGATCTAGGGTGCTAGAAGGCCTCTCTAACATCTTTAAAATAACAGAGCTCCGTAACAAAGTGGCGTATACGTTACTCATGTTTATCGTGTTCAGGGCAGGCGTTCACATCCCAGTTCCTGGCGTAGATGCCTCTGTTATTGAAAGCTTATTCACCTCTGGTGGCTTGTTCGGTTTACTGGACTTGTTCGCTGGTGGTGCCTTAAGTAAATTCTCCATTTTTGCCATGAGTATTACCCCATACATCAATGCGTCCATTATTATGCAGCTGTTAACAGCGGTAATTCCGACCTTTGAACAATGGAGTAAAGATGGTGAAGATGGTCGTAAGAAAATTGCCAAAGTAACGCGATATGGTACTGTCGTACTTGGTTTCGTCCAAGCTTTCGGTATGGCCTATGCGTTGCGTGCCAATAGTGCATTAATTGACAACAGTTTCTTATCGGTAATTGTAATTGCTATCATCTTAACCGCAGGGACTTGTCTCCTTATGTGGATTGGTGAACAAATTACAGCATATGGCATTGGTAATGGTATTTCTCTTATCATCTTTGCTGGTATCGTAGCACGCTTCCCATCAGGGTTTAGCACAATTTATGAATACCTACAAGTAGGAACAATTAATATTTTCCAAGCTATATTATTTGCTATTATCGCCGTTGCAATGATTGTCTTTGTAATTGCGGTAACTCAAGGTCAACGTCGTATTCCGATTCAATATGCTAAACGCGTAGTTGGTCGTAAAATGTACGGTGGCCATTCAACCTTCCTTCCTCTTAAGGTCAACCAGGCAGGTGTTATTCCAATTATCTTTGCGTCATCCGTTTTGATGTTTCCTGTGACGTTAGCTCAGTTTGTGCAGGTTGACTGGGTGAGAACACTAGCTAACTATTTTACATGGGGAACTCCATTGCAGACTATTTTATATGCTGTATTGATTTTCATATTTACTTACTTCTATACAGCAATCTCAATTAACATTACGGATATGGCAGATAATATGAAAAAATACGGTGGATTTATCCCAGGCATTCGCCCAGGTAAACCTACTGCTGATTATGTAGATCGCGTAATGACACGCATTACCTTCGCTGGTGCTATGTTCTTAGCATTAGTTGCCATTTTACCAAACTTCATTGGTGGTATTACTGGTATTGAAGGCGTGTATTTTGGTGGTACAGCTCTACTCATCGTAGTTGGCGTAGCATTGGATACGATGCAACAAGTTGAATCGTTAGTATTAACACGTCACTACAAGGGCTTTGTTAAATAGGAGGAAAATTGCTATGTATATTTTGTTAATGGGACCTCCCGGTGCAGGTAAAGGCACTCAGGCAACTCGTTTAATTGATAAATATGGTATTCCTCAGATTTCAACCGGTGATATGTTCCGCGCTGCGGTTAAGGAATGTACCCCTCTTGGTCTTGAGGCTAAGAAATACATGGATGCTGGTCAGCTCGTACCGGATAGTGTTACGGTAGGAATTGTACGTGAACGCCTTGCTAAAGATGATTGCAAAAATGGCTTCATTCTTGATGGCTTCCCTCGTACAACCGCCCAAGCAGTATCATTAGATGCTATATTAAAAGAAATGGGAATTGTTCTTGATGCAGTTGTGAACCTCAATGTTCCAAATGATGAATTAGTTCGACGCATCAGCGAACGAGCACGTCTTGAAAATCGTGACGATGATAAACCGGAAACAGTACAGAAACGTCTTGCTGTATACGACGAATCTACAAAGCCTTTGATTGATTACTATCGTAACAGTGGTTTATATGTAGAAATCAACGGATTACAGGATGTGGATACAGTATTTACAGATATCATTAAAGCGTTGGAGAAATAATCAATGATTATTTTGAAATCGGAACATGAAATTGAGTATATCCGTCAGGCATGTAAGCTCACAGCTGAAACACTAGAACAGCTTATAGCAGTAGCTAAACCAGGTGTTAGCACCTTGGAATTAGATCAATTTGCCGAAGAATATATTCGCAGCCATGGTGGTGAACCTAGCTGCAAAGGTTACTATGGGTATCCTGCAACAATTTGCGCTTCTATCAATGATGAAGTGGTACATGGTATTCCCAATGCTCATCGCAAACTGAAGAATGGCGATATTATTAGTATCGACCTTGTATCTTCTGTTAATGGGTATCATGGGGATTCCTGTGTAACCATTCCTATTGGGAAGGTAAAACCTCAGGTTATGAAACTTCTCAAAGTGACAGAAGAAAGCTTGTTTAAAGGCATTGAACAAGCTGTTGTCGGGAACAGAGTGGGGGACATTTCTCACGCTGTTCAGACGTATTGTGAAAAATTCGGATTTGGAGTGGTACGTGACTTCGTTGGTCATGGTCTTGGTCGTGAAATGCATGAAGATCCACAAATTCCAAATTACGGTCCGGCTGGGCATGGCCCTCTTTTAAAGCCGGGTATGGTGCTTTGTATTGAGCCAATGATTACTATGGGTACTTACGAAGTGCAGGTTCTCGGTGATGACTGGACAGCTGTCACACGTGATGGCAAACCAGCGGCACACTTTGAACATACAGTGGTTGTTACTGAAAACGGCCCTGAAATTTTGACCATGCGTGATGAACCCAGGTTGATTAAATAACCAGTAGCCGGAGGAAATGATATGTCAAAAGAAGACGTTATTGAAGTGGAAGGTACGGTCGTTGAAGCTTTACCAAATGCCATGTTTCAGGTAGAACTTGAAAATGGTCATGTGGTACTTGCTCATGTGTCAGGCAAAATGCGTATGAATTTTATTCGTATCCTTCCCGGTGATAAAGTTACTATGGAACTGACACCATATGACTTAAATCGTGGTCGTATTACCTACCGTTTTAAATAGTAAGCGGCAGCGACACAAAGGAGGTACTTATGAAGGTTAGACCATCAGTTAAAAAGATATGCGAAAAATGCAAAATCATTAAACGTAAAGGCCGTGTAATGGTAATTTGCGAAAACCCAAAACATAAACAAAAACAAGGATAATTGATAGGAGGTGGATGAATAGATGGCACGTATAGCCGGTGTAGATTTACCACGTGACAAACGTGTGGAAATTGGTTTAACTTATATTTATGGTATCGGACTTACTTTGTCCAAAGAAATTTTGGAAAAAACAGGTATCAATCCAGATACTCGCGTTCGTGACCTTACTGAAGATGAAGTTGCGAAAATCCGTGCTCTTCTTGATGAAGAGTATAAGGTTGAAGGTGACCTTCGTCGTGAAGAAGCACTTAACATTAAGCGCTTAATTGAAATCAACTCCTATCGCGGGAAACGTCATCGTGCAGGATTGCCTTTGCGCGGTCAACGCACTAAGACAAATGCTCGTACTCGTAAGGGTCCTAGAAAAGCAATTGCTGGGAAGAAGAAATAATAAAGGAGGGATAAAGCGTGGCTAAAAAGGTAGTAAGAAGCAAAAGAAAAGAAAAGAAACACGTTGAATCTGGTGCGGCTCATATCCGTTCCACATTTAATAACACTATCGTAACAATTACTGATACAAACGGTAATGCTCTTTCCTGGGCCTCCGCAGGTGGTCTTGGATTCCGTGGCTCTCGTAAGAGCACTCCATTCGCAGCTCAGATGGCGGCTGAACAAGCTGCTAAAGCTGCTATGGAACACGGCTTACGTCAGGTTGAAGTATTCGTAAAAGGTCCAGGCTCTGGTCGTGAAGCTGCAATCCGTGCATTGCAAGCTGCAGGTCTTGAAGTTAACAGCATTAAAGACGTTACTCCAATTCCTCACAATGGTTGCCGTCCTCCAAAACGTCGTCGTGTATAATTTATAGTTTAAGCGATCGCTTGGAGCGGTCGCTATGATATACTATAGATGAAAGGCGTGTTTAATAGGAGGATTGTCCTGATGAGCGAAGAAAAGAAATTAAAAATCGAGAAAGTTGAAGTACGCGATGACGGTCGTTATGGTAAATTCGTCTGTGAACCATTAGATCGTGGCTACGGGATTACGCTCGGTAATAGCTTACGTCGAATTCTGCTTTCGTCTTTAGATGGAGCGGCCATTACTTCCATTAAGATTGATGGAGTGCTTCATGAATTTTCTACCATTCCTGGTATTCGTGAGGACGTAACGGATATAATTCTTAACCTCAAACAGTTATGCCTTCGCCTTGATAGCGAAGCACAAGTGCCTTTGGATCTTCATATTGATATCCAAAAAGAAGGCGTGTTAAC
This sequence comes from Veillonella sp. R32, assembly GCF_010093125.1. Classification (GTDB taxonomy): domain Bacteria; phylum Bacillota; class Negativicutes; order Veillonellales; family Veillonellaceae; genus Veillonella_A. The sequence goes on along the minus strand of NZ_NMZQ01000031.1, from coordinate 9,816 downwards.
TGCTGGTGAATTTGGACAAAATTTCCCACCTGAGGTAGAAATTTTAAATCCTGACCTCGTAATTGCTACGATGGATGAGGTAGCTCATCTAGTAATGGATGTGCGCATTGAACGTGGTAAAGGTTATGTGCCATCCACGAAGAATAAAAAGGATGATGATGTAATTGGTCGAATTCCTATCGACTCCATCTTCTCCCCTATTCTTCGAGCAAAATATGAAGTAAGTGATGTGCGCGTAGGCAACGAAATGGACTTTGATAAATTAACTCTTGAAGTTGTTACCAACGGTTCCATTACCGCCGCTGAAGCTGTAGCACGTTCTGCCAATATTATGATTGGTTACTTAAAGAACTTCACTAAATTAGCACATTCTGCTGAGGAATTTATCGTTCCTGGTGCAGATGATGAAGGTCCAATTGTCGATGATTCACCAGCTGGTGAAGAACCTGATGATGGTCCATCTAAAATCCTTATCGACGATTTAGAATTGTCTGTTCGTGCATATAATTGTTTAAAACGCGCAAGCATTAATACAATTGCGGACCTCTTGGATAAGAGTATGGACGATTTAGGTAAGGTACGTAATTTAGGTAAAAAATCCATTGATGAAATTGAAGAAAAACTTCAAAATCATCCATTGGGACCATTTTACTTGAAGAAAAAAGGCGAATAAGGAGGATGACTAATGTATAGAAAATTAGGCCGTGACAGCTCTGCTCGTAAAGCATTATTCCGCGGTATGTTAACATCTTTCTTCCAGTATGATCGTATTGAAACGACTGAAGCTAAAGCTAAAGAACTTCGTGGTTTAGCTGACCAGATGATCACACTTGCAAAACGTGGTGATCTTCATGCTCGTCGTCAGGTACTTGCATACCTTATGGACGAAGATGTAGTTAAAAAATTGTTTGACGAAATTGCTCCAAAATATGCTGATCGTCAGGGCGGTTACACTCGTGTAATTAAAACTGGCCTTCGTAAAGGCGATGCAGCTCCATTAGCACTTATTGAGCTCGTTTAATAATTAGGAAGTCGGTGTTGCAACGGATGTTAGCAACACCGCTTTTTTATGCTATACGAAGATAGTCGTCATAGTAGTTTGGGGCACTGTATTGACAGTATAAAAATAGAGGTCAATAAACTTTATGCGTTATTATCAACCCCTACTAAAATAGTGGGTTGACGAATGACCGCTATTTTTATATTATCAATATAGTAATTATGTATACATTAAGTTGAGGATAAATAATGAGTACACAAGACATTATGATACAAGCTAATCACATGAGTCATACCTATGAAGATGAATCAGGCAATGTGGTATATGCCTTAGATGATGTAAGTCTTTCTATTCGCAAAGGAGAATTTGTCAGTATTATTGGTACTAATGGGAGCGGTAAAAGTACATTAGCCAAACATTTTAATGTGCTACTAACGCCTACCAAGGGAACGGTTACGGTGCTAGGGATGGATACGAAAGATGCGCATCACTTGTGGGATATTCGTCAACATGTAGGCATGGTATTTCAAAATCCAGATAACCAAATTGTAGCAGCTGTGGTAGAAGAAGATGTTGCATTTGGGCCTGAGAATTTGGGCGTCGCGCCTGAGGAAATTCGTAGTCGTGTAAAAGAAGCTTTACAAAGTGTTAATATGACAGAATATGCCCTTCATTCCCCAGGCTTACTATCAGGTGGTCAAAAGCAGCGCATTGCCATTGCTGGGGTTCTAGCGATGAAGCCTGATTGTATTGTCCTTGATGAGCCAACCGCCATGCTCGACCCAGTAGGGCGTAAAGAGGTACTAGAAACGGTTCACCGCTTGAATAAAGAAGAAGGGATTACCATTGTATATATTACGCATTTCATGGAAGAGGCAGTTACGTCTGATCGTGTAATCGTTATGAAAAATGGTAAATTATTGCATGAAGGTACACCAAGAGAGATTTTTTCACAAGTGCCTATATTAAAAGAGCTGGGCTTAGATGTACCAGTCGTAGCAGAAGTAGCTACTAAGTTGCGGGCTGATGGCCTATCTTTACCAGCGGATATTATTACGGAGGAGGAATTGGGGGACCAATTATGCCAATAATATTAGATACTGTTTCGTACGTATATGGCGAGAATACGCCGTATCGTAAAGAAGCATTGAAGGGAATTAATTTAACAATTAAAGAAGGCGACTTTGTTGGTATTATTGGGCACACAGGGTCTGGTAAATCCACGTTAGTGCAACATTTGAATGGTTTATTGCATCCTACTACGGGTACGGTTACTATTAATGGCATAGATGCGGCGCTCAAAACAGAGGAAGCTAAAATAATGCGTCATAAAGTGGGCATGGTGTTTCAATATCCGGAACATCAGTTGTTTGAAGAAACAATTGCTCAAGATATTGCTTTTGGGCCAAAGAACTTAGGCCTTAGTGATGAAGAAGTTAATCAGCGAGTTCATGAGGCCATGGACTTTGTAGGCCTTGATTATGCTACCTATGCGGAACGCTCGCCGTTTCAATTATCGGGTGGTCAAATGCGCCGCGTAGCCATTGCTGGGGTGGTAGCTTTGGAGCCAGATTATTTAATTTTAGATGAACCGTCTGCAGGTTTAGATCCTTTTGGTCGTGAAGAAATCTTCCAGAAAATTATGGAACTTCATGAGAAAAAAGGAATTACAGTAGTATTGGTATCGCATAATATGGAAGATATTTCACGGATGGCTAATCGCCTCATTGTGATTGATAATGGGCAGATTCAATTAGATGGCAAACCGCTGGATATTTTTATGAATAAACGGAAAGAATTACAGGCTGCTGGTGTAGATGTGCCCCCTGTATCTAAACTAGTTGAGTATTTGCGCGACCGTGGTTTACCAGTGTCACAGCAAGTGATTTCTGTAGATGATGCTGTTAAAGCTATTGAAGTAGCCGTAAAGGAGGTAGCCCATGTTAAGTAATATTACAATTGGCCAATACTTCCCTGGCGATTCTTTTTTACATCGTATGGATCCGCGTGCTAAAATTATAGCCACTATGATTTTCATTGTAGCTATCTTTTTAGCTGAAACGACATTAGCCTATATAGTGGTTGGTTTATTTACTATTTTTACTGTTGCTTTGTCTCGGTTGCCTATGCGTTTAGTATGGAACTCCATTAAACCTCTATGGATTATTATCGTCTTTACCATGGTTATCCATATCTTTACTACGCCAGGAACGATGGTTTGGGAGATGGGCTTCTTACATATTAGTGAAGAAGGGCTTCGTATGGGGAGTTTTATGGCGGCGCGTTTAGTATTTTTAATTATTTTTTCGTCCCTACTAACCTATACAACGTCCCCTATTCGCTTGACTGATGGTATAGAGCACTTGTTGAATCCGTTTCGGCGATTTGGTGTACCTGCTCATGAATTGGCTATGATGATGACCATTGCCTTGCGGTTTATTCCTACTTCATTGGAAGAAACGGATCGCATTATGAAGGCGCAGGCTTCACGTGGTGCTGATTTTACAACGGGGAGTATTATTAAACGGGCTAAAAATATGGTGCCTTTACTAGTACCTTTGTTTATTAGTGCCTTCCGTCGGGCTGATGAATTAGCGGTTGCTATGGAAGCTAGATGTTATCGCGGTGGTCATAATCGTACGCGCATGCGTGAATTGACGGTTACCTCCTATGATTACATTGGCATTACTGGGGTTATTAGTATTACTCTCGTTTTATTAGTCTTGAAATTTTTCCCTGTTACCTTTTAAAGAGAATCTATTTTATATAGGGCGTCATTTTATGTAGGACGTAATTTTAGATAAGGCATATTTTACATAAGGCATATTTTAGATAAGGCTAAGGATAGCTGTAGAAAGGAGCTTTCATTGGACGCAGAACAACGTAATATACGCTTAATTGTTGCCTATGATGGCACTGAACTCAATGGTTACCAAAGCCAGCAAAATGGCATTACCGTACAGGATTGTTTAGAAGCAGCCTTGAGCCGAGTATGCAATGAGCCTATTTCTATTTATGGTGCTTCCCGCACTGATGCAGGGGTACATGCACGCTTTCAAGTCGTTACTTTTTTTACGACTGGGCGTATTCCTGTTGCTAATTTAACACGCGCCTTAATCGCTCATTTACCACCCTATATAGTGATTCGTAACGCTGAGGAAATTCCCCTTGATTGGAAACCTCGGTGGCAGATTGTTGGTAAGGAGTATGTGTATACGATTCATAATGATGAGGTAGCTGATCCATTGACTATGAGGTATCATTGGCATGTGAAAAAGCCCTTAAATCATGAGGCTATCGTCAAAGGGGCTCAGTATTTAGAAGGAACGCACGATTTTACGACTTTGCAAGGGGCCAATTCTACACCTGCTAATCCGGTGAAAACCATATATGCAGTGGTACCTCGATTTGAGGGGACTACCTTACGTATCCATGTAATTGGGGATGGCTTTCTCTATCATATGGTGCGAAACATTGCCGGTTTGTTAGTGGATGTAGGGTTAGGTCGTATTTTACCAGAGGCCATTCCTGATTTGTTGGCTAGTAGGGACCGCCGTTGTATTGGTAAAACGGCACCAGCACAAGGTTTATGTTTAGAAGAAATCTTTTTTGATGAAACAAGACGAAGTTCAGTTTTAAAAAGTTTGGGACGCTAACGGCGTCCCTTTTGCTTTAGCTAATTAAAAGGGTACTAAATTGTAGGGATATATCATTTGAGCATAGGTCTAGCTATAATTTTATAAATTAGCAGGTTAATGATAGGGCTGAAGTCTTTTCATTACTGAATGGCGGAAATCAAATGAGCTAGTGGCTTAATTAGCTTGTTACGATGGACTAAGGAATATATGTTTAAAATTAATAAAATATAAACTACACGTGGACTTATTTAGATGCTTTATAAAGTAATAGGCGTATCTATTTTTATAGGTTGCAGGGCAAACTATGACTATAGGTACGCCTTTTATAGTTCTAATGTAGTAAGACATTTATAATGGACTTGTATTTATGAAAGGGCTATTTGGTATTATAATTATGCATAAAATGAGTAATAATATTATTTATTGATGTCATTGGATATATATTATACACTATAGAATATGCCCTACTTGTAAGCTATAATTAGCCTTGCAGGCTAGTCATAATGGGTGCTATGGATTCCTAGAAGTTGTTTGCTGATTTTGTATAAAAATGTTAAAATGTAAAGTAGTTGAAAGATTTTACAGATCCACTATACCATGTAATGTTTAATCCTAAGGAGGGTGAATCTTTTGCAAAAACGTAAAGATTTTATCTGGAAAATGGGTGGCCAGCAGGGCGAAGGTATCGAAAGCTGCGGCGAAATTATGGCCACAATCTTAGCTAAAGAGGGGTACTCTTTATACAGCCAACGTCTCTTTGCATCTCGTATTAAAGGTGGGCATACAACCTTTGCACTACGTATTGCACTAGAACAAATTATGACGGTTGGCGAATCCGTTGACTTCTTGGTAGCATTAGACCAAGAAACCGTTGATATGCACGGTAATGAAGTTCGTAATGGTGGTTACATTATTTGCGATAGCAAAGTAAACCCTGACTTCTCTAAATTTGAAGGGGCACCTGTTACTTGCTTAGCTGTACCTATTACTGAAACAGCTATGAAACAAGGGTCCTTGTTGATGCGTAACATCGTTGCGTTAGGGATGTCAGTTGCTCTCTTAGGATTTGATAAAACCCCATTTAAGAAAGCCATTGCGGAACGTTTTGCTAAAAAATCACAAGATGTAATTGATAAAAACTTAAATGCCTTTGAAGATGGTTATACTCTAATCATTGAAAAACGTGGTGAAGGGGACGTAGATACTTTACCAGTACCAGAACCTAAAGATCAGATGTTCTTATTAGGTAATGAAGCATTAGCACTGGGTGCGATTGCAGCTGGTTCTCGTTTCATGGCATCCTATCCAATTACTCCAGCTTCTGAAGTTATGGAATACATGATTAAGAAAATGGATAAAATTGGGGCAACTGTTGTTCAAACAGAAGACGAAATTGCTGCTTGTATGACCGCTATGGGTGGTGTATATGCAGGCGTACGTGGTTTCACTTGTACTTCTGGCCCAGGTCTAAGCCTTATGGCGGAATCCTTGTCCATGGCTTCTATGGCTGAATTGCCAATGTTAGTTATTGACGTGCAACGTTCTGGCCCATCCACTGGTATGGCGACTAAAGTGGAAACCTCTGATATCAATGCAGCTTGTCACAATGCGCATGGTGATTATGCTAACATCGTTATTTCACCAACAAGTATTGAAGAATGCTTCTATGAAATTCAAAAAGCATTTAACCTCGCTGAAATGTATCAATGTCCAGTTATTTTCATGCCTGATTTACAACAAGGTTTGAATAAACAATCCGTACCTTCTTTCGATTTGAATCGTGTGCCAATTGAACGCGGTAAAATGATGAAAGAAGAAGATCTGCCAGAATTAGAACGTCCTCATTACTTCAAACGTTTTGAATTGACGGAAGATGGCATTTCCCCTCGTACCATTCCTGGTATGAAAAATGGTTTATTCTTATCTACTGGCCTTGAACATAATGAAGAAGGTAAACCAGCAGAAGCACCAACTATGCACGTTAGCCAAACTGACAAACGTCTTCGTAAGTTGAGTACGGTAGCTGATGTATATGAACCATTCCTTAATAATGCAAAACATGATGAATGTGATGTATTGGTAATTGGTATCGCTTCTAGCCGTGGTGCTATTGAAGAAGCAGCTGCTGAATTGGAAGCTGAAGGTGTTAAAGTTAACCACTTACAACTTCGCCTAATTAAACCATTCCCTAAAGAACAACTTATGCCTTTCTATGAAAAAGCTAAAAAAGTTGTTATTTGTGAACAAAATGCAACAGCACAATTAGCTGACTTATTCCGTATTAATATGCCTAATAAATGTAAGCTCCATAGTTGCTTAAAATATGATGGTAATCCATTCACAGCAACCTATGTAAAAAAAGCAATTAAGGAGGTTTTATAAGATGGCTCAAGTGACTGATTATAGAAATGATATTCGCCCTAACTGGTGCCCAGGTTGTGGTCATTATGGGGTGCAGGCGGCCATTACTGATGCTGTGACTCAGTTAGATATTTCTCCAGAAAAATTAGCTGTTATTTCCGGTATCGGTTGTTCTAGCCGTATTGGTGGTTATTTCTACGCTTATGGTGCTCATACTACGCATGGTCGTGCCTTACCATATGCTCAAGGCGTAAAATTAGCTAACCAAGATTTGGAAGTTGTTGTTTGCGGCGGTGACGGTGATGCGTTCGCTATTGGTATGGGTCATACGATTCATGCGTTCAAACGTAATGTTAATATTACTTACGTTGTAATGGACAACCATGTATATGGTTTGACTAAAGGGCAAACCTCTCCTCGTTCCGATATTGGTTTTGTAACTAAAACTTCACCACATGGTTCTTTTGAATCACCATTACCAATTTGTGAAACGGCGATTGCTGCTGGTGCTACTTTCGTAGCGCAAGGCTATATGATTAACCGTGCTGAATTGGTTGAATTGATTAAGCAAGGCATGCAACATGAAGGGTTCTCTTTCATTAACGTATTCAGCCCATGCGTAACATATAATAAACGCAATGGTTATGATTACTTCAAAGAAAACTTAACGTCTTTATCTAAAATTGAAGGATATGATCCTTCTAATCGTGCTGAAGCCTTAAAAACATTAGGTGATTATCAAGGCCTATTGACTGGTTTAATCTATGAAGATACGACTAAACCATGCTTTGAAAAAGCCTTAGCTGATGCTAATGGTGGTCCACATGCCCGTGCGCTTGTACATGATGTAGTAAAACCAGATGCAGCTATGTTCCAAGGTTTATGTGACGAATTCAAATAATTCTTTGGACTTGCTATGAAAAAGTAGGCTGATTAACAGTAAATTTAATTTTTTCTATATAAAAAGAATACATACAGTAGCAGTTTATGGTATAATAAACGATAGCTGTTACTTAACTAACAGGCGATGCTTAGGTATCGCCTGTTAGCATGTATGTAGTAAGACAGTTCGTAACCATCCTGTCTTTAAATAAAACTAAGGAGATTTTAAAAATGAATACTTTGAGTACAACAAAAAAGCTGACTATTTCAGGTCTATGTCTTGCCTTGTATATTGTGATTATGATGATCACGCAGGGCTTTGCGTTTGGTCAATACCAAGTGCGGATTGCTACCGCTTTGTATGGTTTGGCGGCGTTATTTCCTTTCTCTATTTTAGCCTTTGGTTTTGGCAACTTGATTAGTAATTTAATTATGGGCGGTTTAGGCCCTATTGATGCTATTGGGGGCTGTATAGTAGGCCTCGTTACTACGAGTGGTATTGTGTTAGGAAAGCGTATGGGGTTTGGTAATTGGATTGTGATTCCTTTTATTACCTTAGTTCCTAGTTTAGTAGTCCCTTTATGGTTATCACCTTTATTAGGCGTGCCTTATGTGGTATTAGTGACTTCCCTATTAGTGGGGCAAGGGATTTCTGCAATAGTGAGCTTTTTTATTGTAAATGGCTTAGAACGTTTTAGTCATATCATTATGGGGAGAGAACCTGTAATGAAGGAAGAAGCTATGAAATTACAAAGGGAGGTGCCATCCTATGGCAAGCGGTAGAACAAGTGAAGAGTTACAAGGGGTACATGGGTTAGGCCAAGCGACGAAATACCCTACTGATTATGCACCAGAAGTATTGGAATCGTTTCCCAATAAACATCCTAATAATGATTACTTTGTAAAATTTAATTGTCCTGAATTTACTAGTCTTTGTCCTATGACGGGACAACCTGATTTTGCGACGATTTATATTTCTTACGTGCCTGATGAACGTTTGGTAGAGAGTAAATCGTTGAAATTATATTTATTTAGTTTCCGTAATCATGGTGACTTCCATGAAGACTGTGTAAATATTATTATGAAAGACTTAATTGCTTTAATGAGTCCTAAATACATTGAAGTGTGGGGCAAATTCACACCGCGAGGTGGCCTGGCTATTGATCCGTATGCTAACTATGGCAAACCGGGTACGGAATGGGAAAAGGTAGCTAAAGAACGATTACACTTTCACGATATGCAGCCAGAGCGGGTGGCGTATCGGTAATAAACCAAGAAACTGCTTTTAAAGGTACGGTTTACATTGGATAACGTATTTTGTTCGGCCTTGCGGAACCGTTCTAAGGCGAAGGTAATGAGACGAATTAAGTGAAACCTATCGGCGACGATTTGTGCTTGAGGAAACCAATCATGCATTACAGAACGGAATTGCAGTGATATATCCATAGTGATATATTTTACGTTGTTTCGTATATACTTAGGAAATTGAGTAAAGTACTTGACTAATTCGGTAGTATCTCGTTTGGGCAGAATATCTAATATTTTATGAGACTCTGGAGCGGTGAGAATGACTTGGTACTTTTCTTCTGCTGTATTTTTTTAAATTCATCAATAGATAAGACCGGTGGCAACGTTGAGGGACGACTACAAGAGCAAACATAACGACGTTGGCGATACAAGAATCGAATAGGCTTTTCATTAGCGGTTGTATGGCGAATAGCTCGATTTGTATAGCCTTTAATACGTGTAGTTTTTGCATGACAATGCGGACAAGTGTGAGGGTGCGCGGGAACTTCTACATACAGTAAATGCTCTGAATCGGTTTCTCGCATATTTTTTATATATTCGGCTTTGATTCCTAGTAATTTTCCTATATAATTAAGAGTAGACATATTGAGTAAACATCCTTTAGTAATGGTTTCGTAGCTTTTATTT
>NZ_NMZQ01000030.1 GCF_010093125.1 Veillonella sp. R32 | reverse complement strand
AGCCACTCCAGAAGCAAAAGCTAAATTAACTGATGGTAATATTGGTGTGGTGGCTAATGATACTACTGATGGTTTAGAGATTAAATTAGCAAAGGACCTCAATCTTCCAGATGGTAGCGTACGTATTGGTGGTACTGCAGGAGATACGCCAACAGGTGGCATTTACATTGCTAATCAAAAAGGCGTGGCAACTACTAAAGATGGTGTAACTGAAGATGGTTTGTTCATCACAGGTTTAGGAAATACAACTTGGAATCCAGAAAAAAATGGCATTGTAAGTGGCCGTGCAGCAACGGAAGATCAATTACAAGAGGTAGCGAAAGCGGCTAAAGATGCAGGCAGCACAGCAGAAGGTAAACTTGGAGAATTTACTATTGGGGCTGATACACCAAAAGAAGGTGAAAATAAAAATATCACGGTGAATAAAGAGAATACTCACTTTGATATTAAAGGCGTCGGTCCTAACATTAATACAGCTGTCACTGGCAACACGATTGAAGTGGGTTTAGCTAAAGATATTACTTTAAATGATGGTAGTATAACTACTACTACAAAAGATGGCATTACGACTAAAGTTGATGGTACAGGCGTAACAATTACAACGAGCAATGGAGATAAAGATAAAACTGTATCCTTAACTAATAAAGGCCTTAATAATGGCGGTAATAAAATTACCAATGTAGCAGATGGTGTGGATGACAATGATGCTGTTAATATGTCTCAATTAAATAAAACTAAAGACGATATTAAAGCTCTTGAAAGCAAACTAGGTGCTGCTGGTGAATTAACTAAAGTTGACCAGAATGGTAATCCAATTGATGACAGTAAACTGGTTACTGGCAATGATGGCAAGAATTATAACCCATCTGATGTTGATGAAAATGGTAACCCTAAAGACGGAGCTAAGCCGGTTGAATCTACCTTAGGTTCTGGTGCTGACACTAGCGGTCTAGGTCTTGATAATAAAGATAATAGCAAACCTATTACTGCTGATGAAGCTAAAACTATTATTGGTGGTACTCCAGGCGCAGATGGTCAACCAGGTAAAGATGGTTTACTAGACAAAACTGGCTCATCTTTGAGCAATTTAGCTACAATCAAAGACCTTCAAGCCGTAGCACAAGCTGGTCTTGACTTTGGTGGAGATACTGGTGATACAGCACATCGTGCATTAAGCCAAAAATTAACTATCAACGGTGGCATCACTGATGAAAGTAAATTAACCGACAAGAATATTGGTGTTGTTTCTAATGGTACTGATACATTAACTGTAAAACTTGCTAAAGATATTAACCTTGGCAAAGATGGCAGTGTAACAACTGGTAATACTACCATTAATAATGATGGTCTTACTGTAAAAGGTGAAGACGGCAAACCTGGCACTACTGTAGGTTCCGATGGTATGGTTGTGAATGGTGATGATGGCAAACCAGCTACAACTGTTGGTAAAGATGGCATTTCCACAAATGGCAAAGATGGTATCTCTGTGAATGGTGAAGATGGCTCTTCTACAACAATCAAACCTGATGGCGTAACGTCTAAAGATCCTAATGGTAATTCCACAGTTCTAGGCCCTAATGGTGTAGAAGTGAAGGATAAAAATGGTAACACTGTTGTAACAATCAACGATAAGGGCATTTCCAATAATAATGGTGGCCCAACTAATTTAAATGATGGGTTAAGTGTTCCTGGTGGTCTAGTTGTTCTTCCGGGTGAACAAGTAAATGGTCAATATGTTCCAGGCACTGGCACAATTAGTGCAGAAGGTAACCGTATTCAAAATGTAGCACCTGGTATTGCGCCAACTGATGCGGTGAATGTAGGTCAGTTAAATGGTGTAAAACATGATTTGAATAATCGTATGAACACGATTGGTGCTCATGCAGCAGCTATGGCAGCCCTTCATCCAATGGAATATTTAGAAAATGAAAAATTATCCATTGCAGCAGGTGTTGGTACATTCCAAAGCAAACAAGCCTTAGCAGTAGGGGCCTTCTATCGTCCAAACGATGATACTATGTTCAGTGTTGGCGGCTCTTTCGGTGGTAATGAAAACATGTTTAACGTGGGTGTATCTTTACGTGTAGGTCAAGATAGTGACTATGCGAAAGGGGCACAGAATTACAAACAAGCACCACTTAGCACATTGACTGTTCTTGATGACAAAGTAAATACGCTTGAAAAAGAAAATGCTGCGTTAAAAGATCAGTTAGAAACACAGCGTGAGCAGATTAAGATGTTAATGGAACGTCTAGGCCTGTAATATGAGTTGATTCAGCCTTGAAAAATAATAGTGCAAATTTAAAAATGAATTGACGGTGTAATTAAAAATAAATTGGCACTGTAAATTCAAAATACGAAAATTTAATAGAAGATGTTTAAACACAGCATTAGACTTTGGTCTAGTGCTGTGTTTTTTTTGATAGAGTGTAAACTACTATTTTATGAATAATGAGTGTCTTTTTGGATTATTCAATTCGTGAAAAAGGTTACATGTGATGAAAGTAAATTGAAAATAATTGAAACGGAGAGTGTTGGCTTATGTATTGAATTTCAAAGAAATATGAATGTGAAGATGGATTGTTAATGAGAATGAATATAAGAAATGCCAATAGTATGCAAAAAAATATTTAATTGACTAATGAAGAAACAGTGATATAATCTTTATTGAAAACAGATATGACTCTGTTTTAGTTGTCATTTAAAAATGTGGTTCATTAAATTATATAGTTATAGTTAACATTTTGTTAAATCCTTTAAATTGTTGGCTTTTCTAAAAAATCTCTGCGAATTAGTAAATTGATTTTTGAATGATACATACATATTAAAAGTGATAAGCTATCATTTTTGTGTTGGAGTTAGTTTAAAGAATTAATGGAAGTTAATTGGAAACCTAACTATTGTTACATGAGAACAGAGTCATAATTGTTTTAGTTTTACGTTGTGTGAAGAGTTGGAAATGAGGTTTTATAATGAAAGCGAATAAAGATATGAAGTTTGCATCTAAATTAGTCGCTGCAATGTTACTAGGTGCTGTTGGCACTGGTTTATATAGTGTTGATGCAGCAGGTTTAGCTGGTTCCTATGTAGGGATTGGTACTAAGCCAACGGATGCTACAGTTGTTAAGAGTGGTACTGAATATAAAGCTGACGGTATTGTAGGAAGAGATAAATTAGTTGATTATCGTCAGACCACAAATGCTCAAGGCAATCCTTTTGAACGTATTCCTACAAATGACAATAAAAATGGTGAAGGCGTTGATGGTACGGCTACAGCGAATGACAGTAAAAAAGGGGTAGGCACAACAGCTATTGGTTTAGGTACTTATGCAGCACGTGATTATGCTACGGCTGTGGGTACTTATACAAGTGCTATTAGTGGTAGTACTTCTGTTGGTTCCGGTGCGTATGCTTCACGATACAGTGCAGCTTTTGGCCGTAATACGTATGCGAATAGCAAAGGTGTTGCAGTAGGTGATGGGGCGCGTGCAGCAGATGGTTTAGCTATTGGTACAGGAGCTACTGCAGGTGAATTTTATAAATACATTCAAAGCGATGGCACTCAAAACTATGGCGCTATTATAAATAGTATTGCTATTGGCCCTAATGCGACTGCTGTAGGTGGTACCGCTATTGGCGCTAAAGCTCAAACTAATAGTTTATATGGTGTAGCGTTAGGTCAAAACTCTAAAGTTTCATATAATGGTGTAGCCCTAGGTGTTAACGCTCAGGTTACCGCTAAAGGTAATGGTGGTATTGCCTTAGGTACATCCAGTGTAGCAAATCGTGGTGCTGGTACTATCGGTTATATGCCATTAGTTGATGGTGTTAAAGGGGAAGTGGCTGCTAATGATAGCCGCTTAGCTGAAGTAATGGGGTTAAGTGATGATATTAAAAACTTCACTACTAAATATGCAAACGAAATTTCAGAATATAATCAATTAAATAAAAATTACAGTGACATTAAATCACAGGAAGACGCACAAAAACAGATTATGATAGCTACTAAAGGCAATGATGCTGCTGCTTATCAAGCTGCCAAAACTGAATATGATAAACTTAGCAAGGATGCAGTAGCAGCTACTAATGCACGTAATGCTTGGACTGCGGCACATCAAGAGTTTACTCAAGCTATGGCAGAGCAACAATCTGCATTAGCTGTTTTTAAAGCTACTGATGGTGCAGTAAGCGTTGGTTCTGATTCGTATGTTGATGCAAAGACTGGTAAAACAATTCAAAGTACTCGTCAAATCATCCATGTAGCAGCTGGTACAGAAGATACTGATGCTGTTAACGTAGCACAATTAAAACATGTAGCTGATGAAACAGCCAAAAAAGCGAATATTGATGCTAGTAACATTACGCCAGATCAAGTTAATAAATGGCAGGTGGCATTAGGTATTAATCAAAATACAGTAGGCAATGTTGATGCTGTCACATTATCTGAAGGTACTAATGTAAAAATTGAGCCTACATATAATGACGATAAATCACGTGTTAACTATAAAATCTCGGTAAACGATAGTGCTATTAAAGCAGCTGTTATGCCAGAAGTAGATAAAAAATTAGATACTAAAGCTGACCGTGATGCTTCTAATTTAACAGAATCTGACGTTAATAACTGGAAAAATACGTTAGGTGTAAATAATCTTACAAGTGATGTTTCTGGTTTACAAGACCGTGTAAATGGTTTGGATAATCGCGTTAATAAACTTGATGAACGTGTAGACAAAGTAGGTGCTGGTGCGGCTGCGTTAGCTGGTTTACATCCATTGGAATTTAATCCAGATGATAAATTCTCTGCTTCTGTAGCTATGGGTAGTTACAAAGGTCAAGGTGCGGCTGCACTGGGTGGTTTCTACCGTCCAAATGCTGATACTATGTTCAGCGTATCTAGTACTATCGGTGAAGATCCAATGTTTAATATTGGCCTATCTTTAAAATTTGGTCAAAAAGGTGATGATATTTACCGCAATGCCAATGCAACAAATATTGGTGCTCTAACATCTGAAGTAAACTCATTGAAAGCTGAAAATAAAGGTTTAGCGGATCAGGTGGCTAGTCAAAAAGCTGAATTAGAACAACAACGTGCATTAATTCAACAGTTAATGGCTAAAGTTGGTATGTAATTACTAAGTCAAATTTATGAGTTGAGTTTATGAGCTAAGTTTAGTGTTTATATAGTTAGCGTATTATAATTTCATAGTTGTAAATTTTAAAAGCATGCATTCGTTTAGAGTGCATGCTTTTTAACTTTATAATTTTAAGTTTTAATAAATATAAAAAATAATTATATAGTAATCTTGATTTAACAATTCGTGTAAAATAAATTCATAGTAGATTAATAATACATTAAAATAAGGGTTATAGGACAAAACG
>NZ_NMZQ01000003.1 GCF_010093125.1 Veillonella sp. R32 | reverse complement strand
CTTCGGGGTATAAGGCTAAAGAAGAGGGGACGACAGAACGCACTACGTACAGCGGGACACACGTATTAGGTACAGAAAATACTCAAATTGTAGCTGGTGAAGATATAGCCATAGTGGGTTCTAGAGTGGCAGGAAAGGCCGTTACAGTACAAGCAGGTAACGATTTAATCATACAAAGCCTACAAGACACAGAAACTTATCGTGGTAAAAGCAGATCTACTGGGGCTAGTGTATCTGTAGGTTTAGGAGCTACGCCAACGATTAGCGGCTTTGTTACTGGAAGTAAAGGAAAAATGACTAGTGATTATGCGTCGGTGACAAATCAAGCTGGGATTTATAGTGGTGTGGACGGCGTACAAATTGAAGTAGGTAATACGACTACTTTAGAAGGGGCTGTGATTGCTAGTGAGGCTTCAGCAAATAAGAATACAATTACAACGGATACTTTGCTTACTAAAGACATAGAAAACAAAGCGGATTATAAAGCGAGTGGTTATGGTGTAGGTTTTACCTATGATAGTACTTATAAAGATGCTAAGAAACGCTATGAAGCTGGTAATTTATTGACGGCAGAAGAACGAAGTACCTTAAATAACTTGCATAATAAAATAGGAATTATTCCTAGCTTATCAAGTGGAGCCAAAGGGTCAGATAGTTCTATAACACAGTCAGCGATTGCTAAAGGAAGCATAACGGTTCACTCTGATAATGTGGATGTGAATAAACTTAATCGTAATACAGCGGATACACTCCATACGTTGACAGCTATTTTCGATAAGAAGAAAGTAGAAGAGCGACAAGAATTAGCTAGTCTCTTTGCTAAGAATGCGTTTGAACAAATTCACTATTGGGAACCTAAGACTGACCAAGAGAAGACTGAAAAAGCT
Source organism: Veillonella sp. R32 (assembly GCF_010093125.1). Taxonomy (GTDB): domain Bacteria; phylum Bacillota; class Negativicutes; order Veillonellales; family Veillonellaceae; genus Veillonella_A. Next base: position 140,845 of record NZ_NMZQ01000003.1, on the reverse strand, counting down.
ATTGTGCATGGTATAATTGCGGAAATCTCAGCTCGTTTAGCTGGTACTACTGCTGGGAGTGGTTTTTATGCAGGCTTTACTAATGAAATGGTTATTAACAAACTAGCAGACATAAGCCATAATGATCCTGCCAAGATGCAATGGTTAAGTGCGGCTGTAGGCGCGGGTGTAAATGCATTGATTGGTAATGATGTGCAAACAGGAGCTCGAGTGGCACAGTCGGGGACTAAGGATAATGAGTTACAACAATATTCTGGTTGGGATGATAGAACGAAAGATAGAATTGGTAATTATAATGAATTACAACAACTTATTTGGAATAATAAACAAAAGGCTGCAAATGAAGTTATTTATGCAGTGAAAGTATTGTTGAAAGATCATCCTGAGGTAATAACTAGTATGTCTTCTGACTATATATCTACTTCTATTAGCACTCCAATTGTGGAAATTCTTGCCTGTGTTGCTATCGTGGATAAATTTGGCAATGTATATGGTTCGTTAGCATTGGCTCCAGGGGTTACAGCAGGATTGCCAGGGAGTATTAGTAAGGGATATTTACCAGCAACTGTGGATTCAACAACCGATAAATTTATAAATGCTATAGAAGGAGTTTATGGATCAGTTACAGCAAGAGGTGTTGTAGGGGGGAGTATTGGTTTGTCTCAGGCAGGTGTAATTTCTGAATTAAATGCGGCTGCTAATACAGAATTAAGTGTTGAATTTGGATACACATGGTATATTGGAAATATTAACGATGATTAATAAGTTTATTAAAGGTATGAGATGAAATGGTAAAATTTATTCGTAAATTAGGATATATATATGGCGGTATTTTATTTTTAATGCTCATTTTAGGAGGGCTATATCAACTTATATTTTATTCTTATATTGAAAATAGAGTAGAAACATTAAAAGAAGTAGCTGGGAGAATAGAATTTGTTCAAGCACATAAACATAGTGAAATGAAAATTGAAGGGAATTTTCACATTGAAAAAAAGATAGGATTCAATGTTTATGTAGATGAACAACATGAAATAATATTGAGTCAATTAATTAATCAATTTAAAAAGAAAGGGTGGGTAATTAGTAAAGTAAATAGAAGATATTATGGTTTTAAAGCTTATAATGACAAATATGTTTTTATAGCTTCTCCAATAGTAAAAAAAAGTAAGATTACAGGTGAAGATGAATTTACTAATGAGTGGGCTGTAATATTTTATTATAATAATTTTTTTGCTAGGAGTAATATTTAAGGCTAGATTTAATTTTCAATATAACATTGCATATTCGTTGAGGACAGTTATTTTTTAGTTATTAAGAAGTATATTTATTGTTACAGGCTGGTCGTGATGTATCTATGACAGCCGCTCAAATTGGCTCCCTAGAAGGGACGACCATAGAGGCTGGTAGTAATATAAGGGCTAATTCTGCTGAGCAATATGATTACACTATGGCCGATGTGAAGGTGAAGAAATCTGGGATTATGGGTTCTGGTATGGGCTTTATGATTGGAACTAAAAAGTCCACTGATACACAAAGTGGTTCCTATATTACACAAGTAGGCACTACTATTGGGAGCGTAAAGGGGAATACGCAGATTAAGGCAGGTGATACGGTTCATTTGACTACGACTAATGTAGTGAGTGGACAAGATGTTATAATTGGGGGCCAAGATGTAATTCTAGATGGTGCCTATAATACAGCAGATGAAAATTATTATGCTAAGCGTTCTAGTTCCGGATTAACAGTTAGTTTAGGGGGCGTGGTGCCATCTGTATTGCAAAGTGCTAGTAATTATATTAGTCAAGGGAACCATCGAGACAATACATTATTAGGTACGCTAGAGTATGGCGAGACAATTTAATTCAGCTTCAAATTGGTGTGGGCGCGTATACCTCCTCACAATCGCAATCACTTCATTCGGCAACGTATACGGGTGGTACTATCATTTCGAAAGAGGGTCAGATATTTATTACGGCTACGAGCGATGATGATACAAAAGGTACTAATTAAGGCCGTTAGTGAAGCTATACGGGCAAATACTGTCTTATTACAGGCTTCTAAGGATATATCTTTAGAGAGTGCTACTCATACACAGCGCATAGAAGAACAAAGCTCAAATTCAGGGGCCTCATTGGGTGTTAATTTAGGTACAACTGGTATACTGGGGATAGATGCTAGTGTATCTCGTGGCCGTGGTAACACAGTGAGTCAAGTCGTTACGCATGCGCCTATGAGCGTAGGGACGAGAGAAAATCTATCTATTGAGGCTGGCCGAGATATATCGTTAGTAGGCGCTACGCTACAGGGCGATAGGGCTATAGTTAAGGCGGGGCAAAACTTAACGATACAGAGTGTACAAGATAAGAAGGACTATACATCGAAAACTAAAGAAACAGGCTTGTCCGTGTCTATTCAACCAACTGGTCGTATAGGCTCTATTGGTGGAGCCTATAACATAGGTGAGACGCAGAGTCAGTATGCGAGTGTTACGAGTCAAGCGGGGATATATGCTGGGGCTGGTGGTCTTACTGTTGATGTAGGCGATACCACACAGTTAACAGGGGCTGTATTGCATAGTGAAGCTACACCATCTAAGAATGTAGTTAAGACCGGTACCTTGGTGATGGAAGATATTCATAATGTAGCGGAATATACCTCAAAATCTAAAGGGTTTTCCTATGTATATGATGATGAGTATGAGCAGGCGAAGCGTAAGTTGCAAGCTAAGGAACCATTATCGCCAGGTGAGATACATACGCTAAATAATCTACATAATCAAGTGGGGTTACTCCCTGATTTATCGGTAGGAACTTATAAGAAAGAAACTTTGGTGACACAATCCGCTATTACGGATGGGCAGTTACTTATTACTGATGGTGTCATAGATATTGAAACGATTAATCGTGATACTACCCAATCACTGCATATGTTACAGGATATATTTGATGCGAAGTCTGTGAAAGAAAAAGAAGAATTAGCACGTCTCTTGTCTAAAAATATTAATGAAGGAATTCATATCTTGAGTGAACATAAACACTGGGCTGAGGGAAGTCCACAAAAAATAGCTCTCCATGCATTAAGTGCCGGTTTATCTGCGCAAGTAGCTAAAGGCGATTTCCTTGCTGGTGCGGTAGCCGGTGGTACTAATGAAGCCCTTTTACCTAAATTACAACAGATGTTAGCTACCGATGATCCAGCTGTTTTACAAGCTGCCAGCGCTATTTTGGGATATGCTACTAATAAGACGCTTGGTAAAGATGGTCGGACAGGGGCGGCATTGGCGCAATATGGGACGAAGTGGAATGAGTTAATTACATTTAATCCAGGAAAATATGCTTATTATGATAATTATTTACAGGCTAAAATGGATCAGGAGAATTATGTTAGAAATGAATTTATAGAAATAGATGAGGAAAAAGGAAGCTTTAATAACATGAAAAGGCAAAGTTATAAAGCGATGATAAATTTACTATCTAGATTTTTTGGTATACCGGGTGAAGTAACTTATGTGTCATCAGATAATAATAATAGTTATACGTTTAATAAATTTAGTACGGTATCAAAAAAAATGGTTAGTACAAAGGAATTTCAAGATTCTATTAAATTTTATTTAGCTTATAATGGAACAGGAAATTTTAATGAGGTGAATGTTTTTTCAAAGAATGAAGTATTAGGAAGTGAAAATATAAAACATTCATTTAATGATGGGCGTATTTTAGATACATTTAGTAATATTGAACTTTTTTTAGCATTTAATCGTTCTACTATATCTTTTACAGGTAAGTTAATAGATGAAACCTCTCGGAGTAGAATTTATTATACATACGGTTTTTTAGGTGATAAATTTAAATTTAGAGATTCTGATAGTTGGTATAATAATCCTGCAGGGGTAATTAATGCAGTTGGAGCAGATTGGCAACGAACCGGTGCAATAAATCCTACTGAAATATATGTAGAATTTGAAATGATTGTAGAGGTTAATAAATAAGATGTTAAAGAGAAATATTAGTTTATGGCTTATATTAAAGATTTCAATAGTGATCAATATTATATTTTTGATTTGCTTTTATATTAATTCAGGGGTGTTTAAAGAAAATAGTGATATGATAGTAGAAGTTGATAATTATAATATTCAAGTATTAAATAATGGTATGGTTTTAGATTTTAATCAAAAAAAAGATAATGTAATAGCTTTAAATGCTAAAGCTTATAAAATAATTGAAGAAACTCCGATTGGTTCTGAACGAAAAAAAGTGCTGATAGTAAAAACTGTTAGTAGTAATGAAAAAGATGCATATTTAATATATAGAGAAGCATATAATACTTGGTATTTTATAGATTTCTTTTATACAAGATTAGGCCCATTTACAGGAGGCATAGTAAAACTAAATGATTGGAAATATTTAGAAGCTATATCGAGTCAAATAAATATTAATCCACAAATGACTATAAATGATAATGTGAAATCAGGAGATGAGATTACCGTATTACAAATTAATGAATTAAAAAATTTTATTAAAGAAAATAGGTGGATAATCATAAAATAGTTTGGTGTATCCAGGGGTGATATAGTTCGTTTGTAAGGAGCTAATAACTGAATACTACCGAAGTAAGTGCATCAAGTGGTTAGTCAGGGGGCTAACTGTATATGAGGGCATAGTTTTTTCATTTGAAGTCGATATTTCAGGATCTATAGGATATACATGGTATTTAGGCACATTAGTTAAGTAAATGTTTTAGAAAGGAATAGAGTATGTTAAAAAAGATTAAAAATTTTCTTAGGCTTTATTGGAATAGTTATATACCTATTATAAGAAATGTGTTTTTAGGAATTTTTTAAGTGCTAATAGGTGGCAAAGTATATAACTGGGTGTTTTCAGAAGAGGTAGAAAAACAATATGGAGAATTATCTAAGAAAATTTATAGTATAGAGAATTTTGATAAACGGATTTTGAACGTGAGAGTTGGAACAGGCAATATTGTTATTGCAAAGGAGGCAACAGCTAATATTGATATGGGTGGGGATATTGATGAGGCGATGAAGAGTCGAGAAGAAATAATAGACTATTTCTTGCGTCATGGGTGAGAGCCCGTTTCTTTACGTAAGAATGATTTAAAATTTAGAAATGAGAGATATGAAATTAAGTTATTTGGGCCTATGAGACTGATCATAATGGTTTTAGTACTTTTATTGTAACGGATTTTATTCAATATGTCTTTTTTGTACAAAAAAGTAGGCGCCAAGAGGACACGCAACTTGCGTTTCTCTTTAGCGCCCCAAAATAAATTATAGAACAATTTTAGTTATGTATTTGTGGATAAATAATCTTCTCCTTCGTACTCATTTAAAGACATATTTGATATAATATAAGTAGATTAAACAGGGCCTGAGGAGGCTAGGATTTCGTTAAATGGTAAAGGAGTTGACATAGGTATGTCAGAGGTATTTTTCACATCTTTACGAACTCGTGTAGGTGAAAGCTTGCTTGATAAATTAGAACGTTTAGTGCGCCGTGCCGGCATGGATAAGATTGATTTTAATAATAAATACGTAGCTATTAAACTGCATTTTGGTGAACCAGGGAATTTAGCATTTATTCGCCCTCAATATGTAGCTCGTATTGTGAAATTAATTAAAGAGTGGGGTGGCAAGCCGTTCTTAACAGACTGTAATACTTTATATGTAGGGGGCCGCAAAAATGCGCTTGACCATTTAGAATCGGCGTATCAAAATGGTTTTAATCCCTATAATACAGGGGCCCATGTAGTAATTGCTGATGGCCTTAAAGGGCTAGATGAAGTATTAGTACCCGTACCCGATGGCAAATATGTGAAAGAAGCTAAAATTGGTCGTGCGCTTATGGATGCGGATATTATTATATCCTTAACTCATTTCAAAGGCCATGAAGCGGCTGGTTTTGGTGGTGTTATTAAGAATATTGGTATGGGCGGAGGCTCGCGGGCTGGCAAAATGGAACAGCATAGTGCCGGTAAACCATTTGTGCAACAAGAGATTTGTGTAGGTTGTCACAAATGTGAGCAGTATTGTGCGCATGATGCGGTTCATGTAACAGATGGTAAGTCCTTTATTACGGAAGAAAAATGTGTAGGTTGTGGCCGTTGCGTTGGCGTATGTCCTGTTGATGCAATTTCGCCTATGTGGGATGAAGCGAATACGGTATTAAGTGAAAAAATGGCCGAGTATACGGCGGCAATTGTGCGTAATCGACCTCGTTTCCACATTAGCTTTGTGATGGATGTATCGCCATACTGTGATTGTCATGGTGAAAATGACGTGCCTATTGTGCCAGATGTAGGTATTATGGCTTCGTATGATTTAGTGGCGCTTGATCAAGCTTGCGTAGATAAAGTAAATGCGCAACCTCCTATGCCAGGCAGTATGTTAGCGGAAGCGCCTGAAAAGAGTTGGGATCACTTCCATACGATTGCTCCAGAAACAGATTGGGAAGCGGCTCTAGTGCGGGCGGAACAATTAGGGTTAGGTTCGCGGAGTTATACGATTGTAGAAGTTAAATAAAAAATAGAAATTGTGAAATAGGACAGTGAAATAGAATAGTGAAATAGAATAGTGAAATATAATCATAAAATAAAAGCGTGAAATAAAGATTTTATATAAAACGGCTAGACCTACTCTCGAAAAGTGGTGTCTAGCCGTTTGTTATAGAGATGCGCTGCCGTGTTATTACTAAAAAAGCCTCCCCGAAGGGAGGCTTGAAATAGCAAGCTATTATTTGGAGTACAATTCGACGATGAGCGTTTCGTTAACTTCGATAGGAAGTTCAGCACGTTCAGGAAGACGAGTCAAAGTACCTTTGAAAGCTTCTAATTCTTTAGTAATGTAAGGAAGTTCGAAAGAACGAAGTTCCTGGAAGTTAGATTTGAACATTTCGTTGTCACGGGATGCTTCGCGAAGTTCGATTACATCACCAGGTTTGCACTGGTAGGAAGGAATGTCTACGCGACGACCGTTAACAAGCACGTGGCCATGGTTAACCATCTGACGGGATTGACGAATGGAGTTACCAAAACCGATGCGATATACAAGATTGTCAAGACGGCATTCTAACAAGATTAACATGTTTTCGCCGGTAACACCTTGCATTTTTTTCGCTTTATCATAATAGCGTACGAACTGGCGTTCTAGCAAGTTGTAGTATGCTTTAACTTTTTGTTTTTCTAATAATTGTGTGCCATATTCAGACATTTTTTTCTGACGTTGGTCTTTTTTTACGCGCTTTAAAGCTTTGGAGTGACCGAAAACGTTCACACCGAAGCGACGACATAACTTAAAGCGTGCTTCTCTTCTCGTTGCCATGTGATTATCACCTCATGATTAAAATAAAAAAATAAATAAACCGTACCTACAAAGGTACCTGATAATCATAGCATAAATAAGGCTTGCCTGTCAATGTAGAACTCACTAAGTATATTAGTGACTCTATAATAACACAAAGCGTGCAAATCATTAAAATTCGATAGAGTTTTTACAGTAAATATGATTAATTTGAATTTATATTCTAATAAATTGTATATTGTAAAAATTATGTGAGTTTGTGACAGGTATTTGAAATCGAAAATTATAAGAATAAATTAGGATGTTGTTCGCTGTGATTATATACCTTGGAAGATAGATAATATAATCATATTATTTTAGTATAGTATAATTGTTGTTTTGAAAAAGACAGTTGATAAATTCAGTCGTAGCAAGTCTTTTTATCCTAGTAAAGGAATAAAAATTTACAAAAAAATTGTATCTATCCCTTTTCTTATTAATTAAATACATGGTATACTAAAGAAAAGAAAGAAGAGATACCTTCAATACCCGATGGGGGTATTTTTTAGTATTTATTATGAACGTATGATTATGTATTGCGTAAAAAGGAGATGATACGAATGGATGAACTACCTACTCTGCAAGAGTTACAAAGTTTTATCACGTATAGCAAAATGGGCAATTTTACGTTAGCGGCTCAAGCTGCTAATATTACACAATCTGCTTTTAGTGCGCAGATGAAAAAATTGGAACGCTTAGTGGGGGTGAAATTAATCGCCCGATCCACCCGTGGTAGTCGACTAACGGCAGAAGGTGAAAAGTTCTTACCAGAAGCGGAGCACATCATTGAAACGCTCGAACGAGCTATTCATAGTATTCGTTTAGCGAACAAATTGGAACGACCTATGTTAAATGTTGGGATTTTACGTAGTATTGGCGACGTACGGATGAACGCTCATGTTTCCTATTTTCAGCAGGCGAATCCAAATTTCTCCATTTCCATTTACGATATGGAAGAAGAAGAAATGTTGCTAGACTTACGTGAAAACCGTATCGATATTGGTACTTGTTATTTGCCAAATAATAAAGATATGAGCAGCTACGAAAGTATTGCTATTCGTGAAGACTCTGTTGTTTATTATGCGCCAAGACGCGAGCTGCCAGCTGACAAGTTATTAACTTGTGAAGAATTATTAGATTATCCAATGGTTATGTATCCGCCTAAGTATTTTATGAGTCATCGTTTGAAATCCTACTTCTCTGAAGAAGGTCGTGAATCCTTGCCTCAATTAGTTCGTTTGTCGAATCCATATGCTATGATTGATTATTGTCAACGCAATGATGCAGGGGCTTTAATTTCTCGTCATTTATTGGATACATTGGGGATTACAGAAGGTTTCTATACCTTGGCTAAACCTTTAAATTTACAAGTTTGCTTTGTATATCGCAATAATAATTCTAAATGGGAAACGATGAAAACATTCATGGATTATATCGTACAAAAAGTAGGCAAGTAATATTAGGCAATAGCCATAGTGTGTTATAAAACTTTATAGTAGCTTATTTATTTTATATTTTGCTATGGTGATAGGCAACTAACATTAAAACGCGGTTTGAACCGAGGGGCTCAAACCGCGTTTATCATTTCTTAGTATGGTATGTATTAAAAATCAACTGGGTGACCATAGTAAGCGGCTTCGTAGATTTTCTTGATATCTTCAACCGTTGGTTTACGAGGGTTAGTTAAGGTACAAGCATCTTCAACCGCACGTGGACTCATACGGTCAATAACAGCTTTAAAGTCAGCTTCTGAAATGACAGTATTTTGTCCTTCTTGGATAGTGCGCGTTAAGCCAAGGCGTTGGTTGAGGTTCCAAATCGCATCTTCTAAGCTATCAATGCCTAAGATACCTTCTAGTTTGGCATATTTGGAGGTTGCTTTTTTATTGTATTGAATAATATATGGTAATAAAATAGCATTGGCTTCGCCGTGAGTGAGGTGGAATTCGCCACCAATTTTATGAGCCATACTATGAACAATACCTAACGAAGCATTGGTGAAGGCCATACCAGCCATAGTGGACGCATTGTGGATTTTTTCACGAGCTAACATATTATCCGGTTCGTTATAGGCTGTTTCTAAATATTCAAAAATCAGTTGGATAGCGTGAAGGGCTAACGGATCTGTATAATCATCGGCTGCTGTTGATACATAGGCTTCTATGGCATGGGTCATAACATCCATGCCTGTTTGGGCCGTAATGAGCGGTGGCATTTTAGCAGGAATACGATTATCCAGTAGGGCAATATCAGGCACCATATCAGGCGATACGAGTGGGTATTTAATATTATTTTCTGTGTCGGTAATTACGCTAAAAGCTGTAATTTCAGAAGCAGTGCCACTGGTAGAAGGAATGCAAATTAACCGAGCTTTAGTCCGTAGTTTCGGGAAATTGAATTTTACAAGCTCCATGAAATCATAGCCTGGATATTCGTAATACACCCACATAATTTTCGCTGCATCCATAGGCGAACCACCACCTAAGGCAACAATCCAATCTGGCTTAAATTCAGCCATTTTGGCGCCCCCTTCGATACAGGTTTTTATGGATGGATCTGGTTCTACCCCATCAATGATTTGCACTTCCATACCTGCTTTTTCAAGTTGGGCTTTCGTTTCATCTAAAAAGCCAAAGCGACGCATAGAATTACCACCGGTAACGATAGTAGCACGTTTGCCTTCTAATTTTGATAGATGGCAAAGGGCATCATTGCCGTGAATGATAGTGTTAGGAATGCGAAATGTTGTGTACGCCATAGTAAACCTCCTTATATAATTGTCATTCGAACGATTAGTATAGTTTAATTGTACGCTTATTCTTGAATAATATCAATGAGCAAAAAGCATTTTATTCATGAAAAATATGAATTATAGAATATAGTTTGTTGCTTCGTAGTAGTGGAGATTATGTGGTAAGCTAGAGAGGTAATTCTTATTAAAATAGGTTGATTATAGATTAACAGGAGGATATATTAAGTTAGAATGCATTTTGAGTTGGAATATGCATTAATGTAGAGCACATATTAAGTTAGAATACACATTAAGTTGAGGACAGATAATGAAAAAAATAGCGATTTTAGTCAATGAAGATACGATGCAACGCTGTTCTTGTGGTGGTTGTTTAGGTGCCTTTATGGGCAAGCGAGATTCCTTTGCTCGCTATGAAGGGGACGAGTTAGAATTAGTAGGGTTCACTCATTCCGGTGGTGACTTAGCTAAGAAGCTGGCCACCTTGCAAAAGAAAGGCGTTGATGTGGTTCATATTTCTACTTGTACAAAGAGTAAAAATTCAGAGTATGAAGCTATTGCGGAGGCTTGTGCTGAATATTTTGATGTAGTGGGCTATACCCATGGTAGCCCTGATAGTAAAGGTACGGGGAAAATGGCTTTAGAGTTGAAGGCCCGTAAGCCCAAGGAGGTTGAATAATGGAATTACAAAAAAGTCAGACTTTTTTTCTTGGTCTGCAACATGTGTTAGCTATGTATGCTGGTGCTGTGATTGTACCTATCATTGTGGGGAGTAGTTTAAATCTTGATACTATGCAGATTGCCTATTTAATAGGCGCCGATTTATTAACCTCGGGGATTGCTACGCTATTGCAAGTATGGCGTAATCGCTTTTTTGGAATTGGTTTGCCCGTAGTATTAGGTTGTACCTTCACGGCAGTGTTTCCTATGATTGCCATTGGTAAGGAATTAGGCCTAGGCGCTATTTATGGGGCTATTATTACATCAGGCCTTATTGTGTTTATTATTTCCCATTGGTTTGGTAAATTGGTACGATTCTTCCCGCCTGTCGTGACAGGGTCCATTGTGACGGTCATTGGGGTTACCTTAGTGCCGGTAGCTATGAATAATTTGGCGGGCGGACAAGGAAGTCCTGATTTTGGGAGTACCATGAATTTAGCCCTGGGCTTTGCTGTATTGGCCTTTATTCTCATATTAAACCGCGTATTTAAAGGCTATATTCAAGCGATTTCCGTGTTATTAGGTTTAGTCTTTGGTACAGTAGTGGCTTTATTTCTGGGCCTTGTAGATTTTGCGCCGGTTATGGAGGCATCTTGGGCTCATATTCCTCAGCCATTTTACTTTGGTTTACCGACGTTTCACGGGAGTGCCATTATAACAATGACCATTGTTGCCATGGTGAGCATGGTAGAATCTACAGGGGTGTTCTTGGCATTAGGCGAAATTTGTGACCGTAAATTAACGCCTAAAGATTTAGCCCATGGGTATCGGGCGGAAGGTTTAGCATCCATTATTGGTGGTATTTTCAATTCCTTTCCTTATACGACGTTTTCACAGAATGTGGGCCTAGTAGAATTATCTAAAGTGCGCAAGAGTATTGTTATCGTAGTTTGTGGTATTTTATTAGTAATTTTAGGTTTGGTGCCTAAATTTGCTGCCTTAGCTACGATTATTCCTACGCCTGTACTAGGTGGTGCTATGGTTGCTATGTTTGGCATGGTGTGTTCGGCGGGGATACGCATGTTAGGTAAAGCGGATTTTAATGACTCTAATACTATGCTCATTGCTGCTTGTTCCATTACTTTGGGGCTTGGCGTTACGGTAACACCTAACTTGTTTGCTCAATTTCCTTCTGCTGTGCGCATTCTATTAGAAAGCGGTATTGTGGTTGGTGCTTTAACTGCAGTGGTGCTTAATATTCTATTTAATTATGATAAAATCCGTAATAATGAATAGTAAATCAAGGCAGGTTAAGATTGCTAATAGAGGCAGTACAGGTCAATAGAATATAAGATTATAAGGTCAATGGAATGCAAGCTCATAAGGTCGATGAAATACAAGTTAATAAGAGTAGTGAAATATAATATAATAAGAGTAATGAAATAAAATGTAATGTAAGGTAATAAAGCAAAAGGACTATCCCTTAGGTATCACCGTCAGTCAGGTGATATAGGGATAGTCCTTTTGTTAATGGTATTAGTGGAGTCTAGGGTTATCTTTATTTGAAAAGAGCGTAATAGATAACATAGAGCCAACCAAAAATCCCGTGGATAATAGCCCAAGGAATGGAATGCCAGTTTGCGTAACTGATAACCATGGCCAAGGCGGATCCAAAGGAAATACCAGTGGTAACTGTGGACGATAAAAATTTCATACGTAAACCTCCTTACCATATATAAATCTCAGATTGAGATGAAAATATAGGTGTTAACAGAATTACCTGCTAATTTAATATGATTATAACGCATTTTATATTAGTTTGTACAGTTTTCATTAAAAGACCATAAAGGTATAAATTCTATATACTATATTTAAAGAAATAGTGATTTATCAAGCAGGAAAAATAACTATATGCGTAGAAGTAATGATAAGTATGTTTGTCAGGTATAATTAGTGCAATGAGTTTTGATGTTAGGAGGCAATAGTATGTCATTTACTTGGGAACAAGGTGTTCCAGTGATTCAACTCGATATGGTTGCTACGTTGGCACTGGCTATGTTGTTATTGTTATTTGGTCGTTTTTTAGTAAATCGAATTAGTCTACTCAGTCGGTTTTGTATTCCTGCGCCTGTAGCTGGAGGGCTCTTATTTTCTATTTTAATGCTAGTGTTACAGCAAACAGGTGCGTTGTTAGTTAAAATGGATACGCTACTACAAACTCCCTTTATGTTAGCTTTTTTTGCTACCATTGGCCTAATTGCTAGTTTGCGATTAGTAAAAAAAGGGGGCAAGTTACTATTATTTTATTGGGCTTTATGTGCCTTCTTATCATTTATGCAGAATGTAATAGGTGTATCTTGGTCTGAAGTTTTGGGCTTAGATCCTTTGCTCGGTGTATTAATGGGGGCCGTTTCTATGGAAGGTGGTCATGGTAATGCCGCTGCTTTTGGTCCTGAAGTAGAAGCGATGGGCGTATATGGCGCAACTGCGGTAGCTATGGCCGCGGCTACGTTTGGGCTCGTTTCAGGGGGCTTAGTTGGGGGACCAATCGCTCGCTTTTTAATACAAAAATATAAATTACATTCCACCGAATTAGAAGAAGAACAAGCAGCAACTCAACCTATACTTGATCGTAAAACTGAGCCTGGTGATGCCACTACCATTGAAGAAGCCACTACGGTAGAAGCGAAGGAACAGATGGCTGAAGGGGAAGAAGTATCCTATGAAGTGGCGGCTAATGTATTTATTGTTCATGGCGCCTTAGTAGCTCTATGCATGGTAGTAGGTTTAGAATTAGCGGGGTGGATAAAAACTACTTTTGGCATTGCCGTACCAAGTTATGTAGGGGGCATGTTCTTCGCCGTATTATTGCGTAACTTAAATGACCAATTTAAGATTGTGAAATTGCATACTCCTACCATTGGTTTAATTGGTGATGTTTGTTTAGGTATTTTCTTATCTATGGCGTTAATGACGTTAAAACTTTGGGAATTAGCTGATCTAGCCTTACCAATGCTATTAATTTTAGGATCTCAAGTATTGTTTATGATTGTTTACAATATTTTTATAGCTTTTCCACTTTTAGGCAAATCCTATGATGCGGTTATCATGTGCGCAGGCATGGCGGGCCATGGTTTAGGGGCGACACCAAATGCGATGGCCAATATGAAAGCAGTAACGGAACAATTTGGCCCCTCCACCAAAGCATTCCTTATTGTACCATTATGTGGTGCGTTCTTAGTTGACCTCTTCGCGGTTCCTTGTATTGTATGGTTTATAAACTATTTTGCGCACTAGCGTATTAGCACTGTCTGAAACTAGGACCTATAATTTGTTACTTTTTAAATTATATGACTAGAAAATAGACGATTTTTAGATGATAGTAGCCTATAGTGTGTATATTAGAGAAAAATTACTATATGGTAGTTTTTTGAAAACTTGCTATAGGCTAGTGAGTTTTAGGTTTGTTACGTAGTGCTATGTAGTGCTATGTAGTGCTATGTAGTGCTATGTAGTAGTGGTTCACAATCAAGGAGGGCAAAGGTATGACATTTTTATGGGAGCAAGGTGTGCCAGTAATTAAGCTGGATATGATTGCCACATTGGCATTGGCTATTTTGCTGTTGTTGTTTGGCCGTGTTTTGGTAAATCGCATTAGTATTTTAGGGCGATTTTGTATTCCTGCGCCAGTAGCGGGCGGGTTGCTCTTTTCCATTTTAATGCTAGTGTTACAACAGTCCGGTTTGTTACTTGTAAAAATGGATACCTTATTGCAAGTGCCTTTTAGTTTAGCCTTTTTTACAACTATTGGCTTAATTGCTAGCTTACGGTTGGTAAAACAAGGGGGCAAATTACTAATTGTCTATTGGTTCTTCTGTGCTTTATTATCCTTAATGCAAAATGTTATTGGTACTTCGTTAGCGCAAGTACTTGGTATTGATCCTTTACTAGGTGTATTAATGGGCGCAGTTTCCATGGAAGGTGGTCATGGGGCGGCAGGCGCCTTTGGGCCTGAAGTTGAAGCTATGGGCGTATATGGTGCTACGGCGGTAGCTATGGCGGCTGCCACGTTTGGTCTCGTTTCAGGGGGCTTAATTGGTGGTCCTATTGCGAAGTATTTATTAAATAAGCATAATTTACATTCTAGCGAATTAGAAGCTGTAACTGTAGAAGGAGCACCTAATTCGGTGCTAGAAACTAAGGAAGAAGCAACAACGGAAGAAAGCGAATATGTAACCAATGAAGTATCGGCACACTCCTTTTTACTCCATAGTGGTGTTATTGCCATTTGCATGAGTGTAGGTTTATGGATGGCATCTTGGTTAAAAGGGACGTTAGGTATTGCTTTACCAAGCTATGTGGGGGCGATGTTCTTTGCCGTTATTTTACGAAATCTCAATGATCAACTAAAAGTGGTGAAACTTCATACGCCGACGATTAATTTAATTGGCGATGTGTGCTTAGGCGTATTCTTATCGATGGCGTTGATGACGTTGAAATTATGGGAATTAGTAGATTTAGCGATTCCAATGCTCGTTGTTCTTGGTGCGCAAGTGCTCTTTATGATTTTGTACTGTTTATATTTGGTATTCCCTATGCTTGGTCGTTCTTATGATGCGGTGATTATGTGTGCTGGTATGGCAGGCCATGGTTTGGGAGCTACACCAAATGCAATGGCTAATATGAAGGCGGTTACTGAAAAATTTGGCCCATCCACCAAAGCATTTCTTATTGTGCCGCTATGTGGGGCCTTTTTGATTGACTTGTTTGCTTTGCCTTGTATAGTGTGGTTTATTAATTATTTTGCGCATTAAAAGGGAATATTTAAAAAGCTTTATGATATTGTGGAAGATTAAGTTCCTTCGTAGTATAATAAAATAGTAGTTATTCTCAATTGTTTATTCGAGATTGTAATAACAGAATGTTTAAATACTATGCAAGGAGTGATAGGTATGGCAGACTTAAAAGTAGGCGATAAAGCCCCAGATTTTTCCATCGTTAATGATGCCGATACAGTAGTTAGCTTAAAAGAATTAGCAGGGCAGAAGGTTATTTTATACTTCTATCCTAAAGATAATACACATGGTTGTTCCGTAGAGGCACAGCAATTTAATGAAGCCTATGAAACGTTAAAACAGGCAGGCTATGTTGTGCTTGGGGTAAGTCGAGATACAGTAAAACGTCATGTTAATTTTAAAGCTAAATATGATTTGCAATTTGATTTGCTGGCTGATACGGAAGAAACTTTATGTAATGCCTATGGCGTTATGAAAGAGAAAAAATTATACGGGAAAGTATCTATTGGTATTGAGCGTTCTACGTTTGTCATTGATGAAAAGGGAATTCTTACTCACATTTATCGTGGCGTGAAAGCTAAAGAACATGTGGGGCAATTATTAAAAGACCTTGGCTTATAAAAAAGAAGAAACACTTCTCACTGAATACCCATTGGCGAAACGTCGTTGGGTTGAGGGAGACGTGTTTCTTCTTTTAGGTTATGTAGTTTTACTTCAAAGCACTCCACCAATGTCGGCGATAGGCTTTAATACCTTCCAGCACTACAGCAGAAGCCTGACTAGCTAAGGCCTTACTAGCTGGGGGAATTCCTTCTAGGCGATAGGTAAGGCCAATTTCTTCATATTTGCTTTTGCCCATTACATGGTATGGTAAGCAGTCGATAGTTCCTAGGTGCTTTAGGCTTCCTACGAAAAAGCCAAGGCGATACCAACGGTCTACATTATCAGTGATAGTAGGCACGACAACATGACGAATCCAAATCGGTACTTTGTGCTCGTCAATGAAGCGGGCAAATTTTAAAATCTGTTGATTGCTCTGCCCTGTCAGAATTTGATGTTTTTCATCGTCAATTTCTTTAATATCTAAAATGACGAGACTAGTGACCGACATAAGTTCTTCGTAGTCTTCTCGTTGACTTTCCTCAAAATAGATGCCACTAGTATCGAGACAGGTGTGAATGCCGCGCGCTCTAAAATACTTAAAAAGTTCAATAACAAAGGGCAGTTGCATTAGGGCTTCACCACCAGTTACGGTAAGACCACCATTTTTATAAAAGCTTCGATTGCGCTCAAATTGTGTCCATACCTCTTCGATGGTTATATTTTTACCTTGCTGCGCATCCCACGTATCTGGATTATGGCAATACGCACAGCGTAAGGGGCAGCCCTGCAAAAATAGCACCATACGCACCCCAGGACCGTCAACGGTGCCCATGGTTTCTAGTGAGTGAATGCGTCCAAGCATATATTACCTTTCTTATTAATTCAATATATTACCATTCTTATTAATTTATATATTATCTTCTTCTTAATAAGATAATAGGCTCCTCGGTTTGGGGAGCCTATTGTACTATATATTACTAAGAAGGGGGAAGGATGAATTACATTTGTTCGTGGAAAGTACGAGAAATAACTTCATCCTGTTGTTGTTTTGTCAATTTATTGAAGTGCACAGCATAGCCAGACACACGCACTGTTAATTGTGGATACTTTTCAGGATGTTGTTGCGCATCCAGTAACATTTCACGGTCAAACACATTGACGTTAAGATGATGACCACCTTTTTCAGAATAACCATCTAATAATTCTACTAAATTGTCGATTTGTTGTTGGTTGCTCATATTATTTGTCCTCCTTTTCGGAAATGGAAACATTTGGTTCACGGCAAGCTAAGTTTTCCTTGTTTACAGGTAAGCCTGTAGGCATATCACTTTGTAAAACGGCATCAAGATCTAATTTAATATCTAAATCACTCATGCGAACCATGGTTTCCCCATTTTTGCCAAGGGCATCAGGAATGATGGAGAAGGTATTTGAAATACCATCACTACAGTCGCGCCAAGGCATTTTGGCTACTGAGGCCATAGATGAAACGGCACCATGAGAATCACGACCATGCATTGGGTTTGCCCCTGGCGCAAATGGCGTGCCTTGTTTACGACCATCTGGCGTGCTACCAGTGGCATTGCCATATACTACGTTAGACGTAATAGTCAATAAGGACATGGTTGGCACACTTTCCCGATAGGTAGGATGCTTGCGGATTTTATTCATGAAGGCAGAGACTACGGTAGCTGCTAAGTCATCAACCCGATCATCATCATTACCATATTTAGGGAATTCGCCAGTAATTTCGAAATCTACGGCGATACCATTTTCATCGCGAATTGGTTTTACTTTGGCATATTTAATAGCCGATAAGGAATCAGCTACTACGGATAGACCAGCAATCCCTGTGGCAAACCATCGAGTTACTTTGCGGTCATGAAGCGCCATTTCAAGCTTTTCATAGGCATATTTATCATGCATGTAATGGATAATATTAAGGGCGTTTACATATACGCCAGCGAGCCATTCCATCATGTCGTCAAAACGTTCCATTACATCATCAAAATCAAGATATTCTGAGGTAATAGGACGATATTTAGGACCTACTTGTTTCTTTAATTTTTCATCTATACCACCGTTGATGGCATATAATAAGCATTTGGCGAGGTTACAGCGAGCACCAAAGAATTGCATTTCCTTACCAATACGCATAGGTGAAACGCAGCACGCAATAGCGTAGTCATCACCACTATTAGGACGCATTAGTTCGTCATTTTCGTATTGAATAGACGAGGTTTCAATGGATAATTTCGCGCAGAAGCGTTTAAAACCATCTGGTAAGCGAGGAGACCAAAGTACAGTTAAATTTGGTTCTGGGGCAGGGCCTAAGTTTGTTAATGTATGGAGATAACGGAAGGCCATTTTAGAAACTAAAGGTCGACCATCGGAGCCCATACCGCCGATGGATTCGGTAGTCCAAACAGGATCGCCAGTAAAGAGGTTATTGTATTCGATGATACGAGCGAAGCGAACCATGCGGAGTTTCATGATGAAATGGTCGACCATTTCTTGAATTTCCATTTCCGTATAACGGCCTTCTTGCAAGTCCCGTTCAGCATAAATATCTAGGAACACAGTGTTACGACCGATTGACATGGCGGCCCCATTTTGTTCTTTAATAGCCCCTAAATAGCCAAAGTATAACCACTGAATAGCTTCTTTAGTATCTTTGGCTGGTTGGCTAATATCGAAACCATAGGAGGCAGCCATTTCTTTTAATTCTTTTAAGGAGCGAATTTGATCGCGGATTTCTTCGCGGTCACGAATTAAGGTAGCTGTCATATCACCCATGGTGATGGAAAATTCTTTTTCTTTTTCCTCGATTAAGCGGTCAATCCCGTAGAGGGCAATGCGGCGATAGTCACCAATAATACGGCCACGACTGTAGGCATCAGGTAAGCCTGTAATGATATGGGCTGAACGAGCGGCACGCATCTCTGGCGTGTACACATCAAATACACCATCATTGTGAGTTTTACGGTGTTTGTGGAAAAAGTCCTCTAATTGAGGGTCCATATCAAAACCGTATTCTTTGAGTGCCATTTTAGCTGTTCGTAGACCGCCATAAGGGAACATCGCGCGTTTTAGCGGTTTATCCGTTTGTAGACCTACAATCTGCTCTAGCTCTTTAATAATATAGCCAGGACCATGAGAAGCTACCGATGTGGCTACATCAGTATCTGCATCAAGTACGCCACCTTTTGCTTTTTCTTCTTCGTAAAGGCGTAATACTTCTTGCCAAAGCTGTTGAGTCCGTTCAGTAGGACCTACTAGGAATGAGTCGTCCCCTACATAGGGGTTATAGTTACGCTGGATAAAGTCACGAACGTCAATGGCTTTATCCCATACACCTGTAATGAAGCCTTTCCATGCAGTATGTTGCATTGTAGCACCTCCATTAAGGAAATAAAGAATGGTATTAAGATACTTTAAGTGTATACTGTATTACGTATTAATTCAATGTTTGTAATGATATTATTTTTCGATTAGAGTTATGCATAAAATAAAAGATGAAGAAAAATAAGAAGATTTACTTGGTTTATTAAAATATTTATGTTTGTAAAAATAATATTTACTAGGAACCTTTGAATGTAGGTATATGATGAAAAATGTCGCATTGGATTGTTTTGTGCTGTTGTAGAAGATGTGTCAACTGTAATTGTGTTATAAATTAAGTAATAACCGTGTTTGATAGCTTTGGTAGCTGACAGTATAGGAGCTAGTTTTTGAAGTTTTGACGTTCTATTACTTGATACGTTGATTTCATCATATAGAATTAAAATATGTTTATAAAGTATATATTTAATGATATAAAGTGTAAGCTTATTTATATTTTATGAAAAATAAATCGATATTTTTAAAACTAGTTATAGACAAACTAAATGAAAAGTGTTATCATTAGTATACCAAAAGATTGAAAAATATGAATTTAGTTTTTGAAACTTGAAACAATATTTTAACTGTTATTTAGAAGGACATATGTAAAGGTCTTTCTTATGATTCCCCGCAATGGGGCAAGGAGGTATTTTTATGGCATACACATTACCAGAATTACCATACGCTTATGAAGCTTTAGAACCGCATATCGATGCTGAAACAATGCATTTTCATCATGATAAACACCACAACACATATGTTGTGAACTTAAATGCTGCTATTGAAAAACATCCAGAATTGGGTGAAAAAGATGTAGAAGCGTTGATTACTGACTTAAACGCAGTGCCAGAAGATATTCGCACAGCAGTGCGCAACAATGGCGGCGGTCATGCTAACCACACATTCTTCTGGAACATTTTGGCACCGAATGCTGGTGGTAACCCAACGGGCTCTATTGCTGGCGCCATTGATGAAGCCTTTGGCAGCTTTGAAAACTTTAAAGCAGAATTTGGCAAAGCTGCTACTGGTCGTTTCGGTTCTGGTTGGGCTTGGTTAGTGGTTAACAATGGCAAATTAGAAGTTGTTTCCACGCCAAATCAAGATTCCCCATTAAGTGAAGGTAAAACTCCAGTGCTAGGCCTTGACGTTTGGGAACATGCGTACTATTTGAAATATAAGAACGCACGTCCTGATTATGTAACAGCATTCTGGAACTTAGTAAATTGGGATCAAGTAAATAAACATTACGCAGCAGCTACAAAGTAAGAGCTGACTGTTGACGGACTTCCTCGCTAGTCCGCCCATATATGATGTAAAGGAGCCCCTCCGGTTTTTAGACTGGAGGGGCTCCTTTTTCTTATCCATGACAAAACTATCAAAGCGTGTTATGGTTTAATTAACATAATAGTTTACTTATTTCTATAATCATTATTAATTTTATATATTTTAGGAGGAGCCATGAAAGAAGAACAGACTAAGGATAAAGTACAGACACAATGGGCATATAATCCCTATAATTCCTCTCGTGATGATAGGTTGTTGGCAGTTGGTGCTAACACCGAAGATGTGTTCTTTTGGTTAGGTGAAATTAATAAAGCTTCCTTAGTGATTAATTCTAGGATTGGTTTATTAGATGTAGAGTCCGCTAAGGCATTTGCTAAGGGGTTACAACAGGTATTAGAGAAGGGCGATACGACACAAACAAGAGCTCAAAGTGTTGTAGATTTTGAAGCGTTGTGGGTGCAGCAATCAGGGGCTGAAGTGAGTCGCATTCATGCAGGCCGTTCTAGTCAAGATATGCTGACTACAGCGAATATGGCTGTGTTAAGAACGGCTTTATTAGCGCTAGGTAAGGCGCTAGGGAGGCTTACTAAGGTTCTTTTAGAATTGGCCAATGAACATAAAGAAACGATTGTGCCTGCGTATACAAATGGGGTAGCGGCCCAGCCAACGTCCTATGGACATTATTTGCATGCATTTTTTGAGGGCTTTTCACGGGATTTAGATCGTTTGCAGGCTGTATATAAACGAATTAATCGTAGTCCTATGGGGGCTATGGTACTCAATGGAACGGGATGGCCCTTGGATCGCGAAGCGATGGCTCAATATTTGGGATTTAAAGCCTTAGCCTATAATTGCTATGATGCTACACAGGTATATACGTTAGAATATGCGGCAGACTTGGCTTCACTTACCAATAGTTTGGCTATTCATGTAGGCAATTTTATTGCTGACGTGATGCAACAGTATGCGCAACCGCGGCCTTGGATTATATTACAAGAAGGGCAAGGTAATACTTATGTTTCAAGTGCTATGCCACAGAAGCGTAATCCAGGGTTGTTGAATGCAACGCGCACGAAGGCCTCTACTTTATTAGGCGAGGGATATACAGCGGTGATGCGGGCTCATAATGTGCCACCTGGTATGGCGGATGCTAGGGGGCTTGATTTAGTAGAGTTGCTAACGTCTGCTCAGTCGGTGGTAACTTTATTTACTCATTGTTTGCAAGTGTTACAGGTGGATAAAAAGCGCGCATTAGAAGAATTGAATTTAGATTGGACGGCTTCACAAGAAGTGGCTGATATTTTAATGCGTGAGTATGATATTCCGTTCCGCATCGGTCATCATGTAGCGTCAGAAGTGGTAAGTTATGCAAGACAGCATGGGCTAAAGCCGTTGGACTTTCCTTATGAAGTGGTGGTCCAAATTTATACAAATATTGCTGAAACGATTAACGATATAGAATTGCCAAGTATATTTCCTATGAGTGAGCAACGTTTTAAAGCTGCTTTGAATCCTACTGAAATTGTACAACATCGTGCCGTTAAAGGGGGCCCGCAAAAGTCTGAAATGGCGTATATGTTACAACAAGGGCGGCTTACTTTAGACAATAAGGTTTATTGGTTAAGTGAGGCGCAATCTGCTTTAGAAAGGGCCCGTAACACCTTGCAACGAGACTTTCAAATGATATTAGAGGGATAATAATATATCTTTTTAACGACAAAATCATTGAGAAATGGTATCATATATATAGAAACGAAATTATTCAATATAATAGAATGCAATTAAATAGTAGACTGCTCGGTAGCTAGCTGTAAGTAGTGGCAGGTAGTTAGCGGGGGAATATTATAAAGGCGTATCTATAAAGGAATAAATTAAAAGAGAGTAAAGTAAGGATGTCATATGGATAACGAGAAAAATTTGCGGATTGTAAGCATCAATCCGTATGCGATTGCGCAAATAGAGAATCCCACAGAAGAGATGAAGTTGATAGCACTTCGCAAGAATGGCATGGTGCTTCAATATATAAAGGACCCTACCCCTGAAATGGTAGATATTGCGATGACAAATGCGCCACGGGCGATTCAGTACATTAAAAATCCGTCCCATGAATTGTTGGAATTAGTTGTTTCCAAGGGGTGGAATAATTTAGAATTGATTGATAATCCCGATGAAGATTTAATTCGCATAGCCTTGGCCCAATCTGGCTGGGCTATTCAATATTTAGACAACCCTAGCGAGGAGTTACAGTTGTTGGCTGTTGAGTCGAACTACGATGCTATTAAATTTATTGAAAAGCCCTCGGAAGCGGTGCAACTGGCAGCCGTTAAACAAAATTATCAAGCTCTTAGCTATATTAAAGAACCTACGGCACAAGCGATTGATTTGGCGGTGTCTTTAGACCCTCAGGCGGTGCGCTTATTAGGGGAGGTAACGGTCGATCAAGCCTTACATTTTATTACAATTAGTAGTTTGATTACGAAATATTTGCCTGCCGGTTATATGATTCCGCCTATTTATTTGGAAGAGACCTTAAAAAAAGTAGTAGCTGATGAAACTATGAGTGAGCAATATGTGCGTGATTTATTGAACTGTACATATATTGGCAAGCATAATAAAGGCTTTGAAGCAGATGTAGTAGGGTTGATTGATCAATATGGGACTCAGCAAGCGCGTCGCGTAGCTGTTGATGAATTATTGAAGTTTTAAGAATAGAAAATAGTAAGCATTAAAAAGTAAAAGGATAGTATATATGAATTTTGTTGAAACAATGAAAAGTGTAGAATTAGTGTTGGCAGCGGGTCAGGTGCCGTTGTTAATTGGTGAAACAGGGATTGGTAAGACTTCGTTGGCCCATAAGTTAGCAATGAAAAAGGATTGGTCGCTAGTAACGATTGATGGGAACTTATTAAAAGAAGGGGAAATTGGTGGGTTACCAACGGTAGATAGTTTTGCTCGTCAAATGGATGATGGTACGATGGCTACTGAGAAAGTGACAGTGTATGCTATTCACTATAAATTGAAAAAAATTGCTGATGAATTAGCGGCAGGTCATACAGTATTACTCTTTATTGATGAAATTAACCGTTGTGAACATGCGGTACAACAAGAGTTGATGAATTTAATTTTAAATCGTGAGATTAACGGCTTTACCTTAGGAAACGATGTTCATATTGTAGCGGCCATGAACCCTACTAATAGTTATGACTATCAGACGGTAGAAATGGATGTGGCGCAGCAGAACCGTTTTGTGTGGCTTCAAATGGAACCTGACTATATGCAGTGGTTGGACTGGGCTGCTGATGTAAAGTTAGAGCCTATGGTGATGGAGTTCATTAGTACGTATCCTGAATATTTGCATAAAATGAATGAAGATGATATTTATGCAACGCCTCGTAGTTATGAACGTGTATCCGCTTTATATGCTATGTATAAAGAAAATCCGGAAGCTATCGGTAAAGATGTGTTCTTTAATGTAATTCGTGGTAATGTAGGGAAAGTGATTGCGCAAGAATTTGTTAGCTTTGTAGCGGCTGACCACGATCCATTAATTACCTTTGACGATGTATTTAGTGGTGATACCTTAGCCGATTCAGTAGTGGCTCGTTTGCAGCAGGAAGGCCATACACGTTTATATTTAACGGCTAAAAACTTAATGCGTCACATGGAATTGCGGGCGCATCAATTGTTTGTAGATGAAACGACAGCACAGGGATTAATGACACGTTTCATGGAGTTTATGAAACACTATCCAGAAGATTTACAGATGGCAGTGATGAAGGATATTCGTAATAATTTTCCTAAATTTTATGGGGAAGCCATTAAAAGTGATGACTTTGTAAATACGTTTTTTGATTTGCAACGGAGTTTATAATGTCTATTAATAGTGAAATCGATATTGTCACGCGTCGTGACTCAGTGGTTACGGTGACGCCTACGTCCAATGACCCGTTAGAAGCGACGCGCATACAATTATTGAAGGAAGCCAAACAGATTGTCATAGCCTGGCAACAAGAGCGCGAAGCGTTACAACGAGCACAAGAAATAAAAGATAATGCGTATACAAATTCTATTGGCTATGCCATTACCGAAGCCGCTGCTTTGGCCGCAGGCAAACGCGATTTAGCGGTGGGGATGGTAGATGTAGAAGCCAGTGAGGATTTTAAACAGCGATTTTTAAAATTCGTTTCAAAATTAAATTTGCGCCTTATTGAAAATGACTCATTCTATGGCTATTTTTTCTTGCAAGTGGGGCAAGAAATTCGTTTCACCATGACCAGTGGGACGGGTATTAATTTCAAAGGCAGTCGCTATGTTATGTATTTTAATCCACTTATATTTCTTGATATGACGCCGGCACAGATGATGAGCTCTATTAAACATGAAATTTTACATGTTATTTCCTTGCATCTCATTCGTGCTAAGCGACTGTATGAACGGTATACCCCGTTAGCTATTAATTTAGCCATGGACATTGTGGTAAATAACTACATTGAGCCGTTACCACCAGGGGCCATTGATGTGAAATGGCTTAATAAGAATTTTGGTACTCATGTAGTGGCTTTTAAACCGCTAGAGTACTATGTAGATGAGATTCAAGCCCATATTGATATGGCTCGTGAAACGGATGGGGCTACGGAAATAGAAGATGGTTTAAGTGATGTGCCAATGAGCCCTACGGATGTGGCGGATTCCTTTGATGCGACGAAGAGTCATGATATTTGGGCGGAGTCGGATCAAGTGGATGGAGATTCACAACAGCAATTGACGGATAAGGTGGTGGATACGTCCTCAAAAGGAGAATTGCCAGGCTATTTGTCGGGGTTACTGAGTGAGATGAAGTCGCATCGTGCTAGTTTACCTTGGTCTGTGTATTTGAAACGGCTCATTGGATCCGTGGCGTATGGTCATCGTAAGACAACGACACGTCGTAGTCGTCGTCAACCAGAACGTTTGGAGTTACGTGGGACCTTGCGGAAACGGCGGGCTAAGATTGTAGTGGCGTTAGACTGTAGTGGCAGTATTACGGATGGAGCTTTCCGTCAAGCTATGTTAGAAGTGCTTGAAATTACAAAGAGTTATGATTTTGAAATTACCGTAGTAGAATGCGATAGTGTCATTCGGCGTACGTATACAGTGAAGAAAATTCAGGATGTAGAGCCTCGTGTTACGGCTCGAGGAAGTACCTTGTTTAGCCCTGTTGTGTCCTATGCCAATGATTTACAGGCCGATTTATTGATTTACTTCACTGATGGTAAAGGGGAAAAACATTTAAAAATAAATCCTAAACATTATAAAATCTTGTGGGTCCTCGTGGGGGAAGAGGCGAAATTGTCTGTTGAAACACCGTGGGGCTTAGTGAAACGGTTAGCTCAAACGGTTAAAGAATATGATATGACCGTTGATTATGAGCGCACTGACGGATACTCCATGAATAACCAAGAAGGTTTCTCTATGGCTAATCAAGAGAAGGATTGGGATGAATAAAATCTAAAAAGGCTGTAACAAAATGTGGAATTTATCCATCATTTTGTTACAGCCTTTTAAAATTTTAACCAATTAATAGTCCCACGCTGACTAGCACATGATACACGGTAACGCTTATGGAAGTGAATTTCATAGCTTCGTTCATTTTTACCACATCGGCGTAGCGTGCTAAAATGACAGAACTTTTAAACGCAGGAATTAAGGATAGAGCACCTAGCAAGGTCGCATAAGGAAGTTTGCCTAGCAAGGCCCACAGTAAGAGCCAAAGTACACAGCCTATAAAGAGGGCTCGTAATAGGCGAATGCCTTGGTCTTTGCCTAGTAGAATCACTAAGGTACGACGACCATGGGCTTTATCATTACTGAAGTCGCGTAAATTATTGGTCATCATAATGTTGCCAATTAAAATAGTAGACGGAATAGCAGGAATTAAAAAGTCCCAAAATAGGGTGCCTGTCCAGGTATAGGCGGTGATATATACAATGGCAAAGCCCATAGCTACGCCAGAGGCTAATTCGCCATAGGGAGTCCGTGAAATAGGTCTAGGCCCTCCGGAATAAAATAGACTGATTAAGATGCACACCGTACCGGCTGGAATGAGCCACCAAGACACTTGGGCAGCCAGTAAAATACCTAGTACAAGTGGTGTAATAGTAAATATATACCCAAGTCGTTTTACTTGAGTCGGTGAAATTCCTTCACGCACGATGGTACCACTATTGCCAGCGGCTTGATTAAGATCAAGGCCTGATTTGAAATCAAAATATTCATTCCAAATATTAGCGGCAATTTGTGCACTCATTACACAGATTAAAATCAATAAGGTATAAAACAAGCTTAAAGCGGTGCTTTGAGCTTGGGGATGTATCGTACTAGCAAAGGTAGCGCCTAAGATAACGGGGCTGAAGGCAGCCGTTAAGGTGCGAGGTCTAGCTAATCGATACAATTGTGAAAATGTCATCAATATTTACTCCTTTCGACGACAAAGGGGACCAATATATAATTGCGGAGGACAAGGTAGTTGGGCTAATAATACGCCAAGGCACATGGCAATGAGTCCATAAATTTCTTGCGAGTTAAGCCGTTCATCTAAAATTAAATAGCCCATAATGCCAGCGAATACAATTTCAAGGCTCATAATAAGGGACGCTTGGGTAGCTGGTAATTTTCGTTGCCCTAAGAGTTGCCCCGTGAAACCAAGTCCAGCAGATAGCACACCGCCCCAAGC
This sequence comes from Veillonella sp. R32, assembly GCF_010093125.1. Lineage (GTDB taxonomy): Bacteria > Bacillota > Negativicutes > Veillonellales > Veillonellaceae > Veillonella_A. The sequence goes on along the minus strand of NZ_NMZQ01000003.1, from coordinate 113,303 downwards.
GATAAATAGCCAAGAGTCTTTAATCATTTGCCAAGAGAAGGGTTCTGACCAAAGGGCGGCCAGTCCAGAGAAGAAGGCACAGCCTAAAAATTGCCCCAGAGCTAACTTAAAGGGATTATATTGTTTGGTTACGGTACTTAAGAGGACGATGTGAAGGGCCCAAAATAAAGTGGAAATTAAGATAATGCCATCGCCATAGGAGGGCACAAAACTTTCTTTTAAGCTTAATAAGGCAGCGCCAACAACAGAACAAAAGACCCCGGCTAAGGCAGCTAGACTAAGCTGTTGCCCTATGAATAAGCCTAAGATAGGTACAATTACGATATACAGGGCCGTAAGAAAGGCTGCTTTAGAAGCGGTAGTATAAGCAATGGCGTATTGTTGTAGACTAGCGCCTAAGAATAATAAAAAGCCTAATAATAAGGATATCCATAAAAGGGAGACGCGCGCTTTTTGTGGCGGTGCACTTTGTTTCATAAATAATAGCAAGGGACTTACGGTAAGAACACCTAATAAAAATCGAGTGGCATTGTACGTATGTGGTCCTACTAAATCAGAAGCTAAGCGTTGGGCTACAAAGGTAGAACCCCAAACAAAAGCAGTGAGTAATAAACATAAGCGAGCCTGTAACATAAAAAGAGGATTCCTTTCTATGAATATAGAATTATATAAAGATAGGCACTAACAATTGTAGCTTAAATAGTAGTGCTTGTAAATTGTTACTCGATGTATACATTAATTTATGGAGATATGAGGAATTTATTGTGATTAGTAAAGCCTTATTAACAGATTTGTATCAGTTTACTATGATGCAAGGCTTATTTAAAGAAAATTTACACCGTACGCCTTGCGTATTTGACCGTTTTTATCGTAAAAATCCATTTAATGGAGCTTATACGGTGGTAGCAGGATTAGAGCATGTGATTGACTATTTAAAAAATCTATCCTTCAACGAAGAAGATATTGCGTATTTACGCCATACTGGTTTGTTTGAGGATGATTTTTTAGAGTATTTAAAAGATTTTCGTTTTACCGGAACTGTGTATGCAGCACCTGAAGGGTCCATTGTATTTCCTGGTGAAGTATTAGTGCGCATTGAAGCTCCTAAGGACGAAGCGATGCTCATTGAAACACCTTTATCTATGTATTTAAATCATGAGTCTTTAATAGCCACTAAAGCGCGCCGTATTCGCAGTGTAGCTGGTACCGATAGTCTGGCCGAATTTGGCATGCGCCGTGCGCAGGGGACGAATGCAGCTGTATATGGTGCTAGGGCTTCTATTATTGGTGGCTTTAATGGCACCAGTAATGTGTATTCCGCGGCTCAATATGGTATTAAACCAGTGGGGACGATGGCTCATAGCTGGATTATGAGTTTCCCTGATGAATTGACGGCGTTTCGTTCTTATGCCGCGCAATATGAAAATATGCTAGTTCTCTTAGTCGATACGTATGATACCTTGCAACAAGGGGTGCCCAATGCGATTCAAGTATTTAAAGAAGTGAAAGAACGTCGTGGTGGTACAATGCCTAAAGGGTATGGTATCCGCTTAGATAGTGGTGATTTATCCTATCTATCTCAAGAAGCGTTTCAAATGTTAAAAGAAGCCGGCTTTGAAGATGCTACGATTTTTGCATCCAATGATTTAGATGAGCATCGAATTGCTGATTTAAAAAGTCAGCATAGTGCAATTACTTCGTGGGGGGTAGGGACTAAACTTATTACAGCGGATGGCACTTCGGCTTTAGGTGGCGTCTATAAATTGGCTGGTCAATGGAATGATCAGGGGCAGTTTATGCCAACAATGAAGTTTTCAGATAATGTTGAAAAAGTGACAAATCCAGGCTGTAAAAAGGTATTGCGACTCATTAATCGTCGTAATCGTAAGTTGATAGGCGATTTGATTTGTTTGGTAGATGAAACTATTGATACAACGAAGCCATATACCTTTGAAAATCCTATGTATCCTTGGAAATGTACGCATTTAGAAGCGGATAGCTTTGACGTAATTGATTTGTTAGTGCCTATTTTTGAGAAGGGCGAATTGGTATATGATTTACCAAGTTTACCTGACATTGTAAGCTATGCCAATGAACAAATTAAATTGCTATGGCCAGAATATTTGCGCTTGAATCGTCCGCCAGTAGTTAAGGTTAATATTAGTCAGAAACTACATGAATTAAAACAAGAATTATTGTTACAAAAAGTAAAACGTAATCACCATGAATAAATTACGTTTTGTGTGGGTATATACAATTAAAGTATACTGCGTACATTCTGAAAATTCATGAAAATTATACGTTTTAGTTATATATTAATTATATATTAAATTTTGATTATGGGCAAAGGAGTGAGTTAGATGCAACGAAAACAAATATATGGGTTAGTAATGGCAGCACTTTTAGGGAGCAGTTTGGGAAGTGCTGTGCAAGGCGCTGAAGTAAATAGTGCAGCCTTAGGTATGGTATATGCCGTAAGCGAAGCTTCGCAGTCTGCAGCTAAAGATAACAAAGCGGTAGGCGTGGTAGGGGAAGGCGTGAAAGAAGAGGCGGCCACTTCCACAGTAGCGATGACAACGGCAAAAGGAGTTCAACCAGTATTAGTTAGTTCCGTGCTTACAACAGTGGACAATAAAAAGTTGAATGTACCTCAGGGCGTAACGGTATTCGATCTAAAACGAATGATAACGCCACAAGGTATGATTGATGGTACGGCGTTTCTTTCCGCTAAACAATTTAATGAGGAATATGTAAATAATATTCGTCAGTTAGCAAAGGTTAAAGAAGTGAATGTACCTGAGTTGCAGCAGTTTCAAGGTGAAATTTTCAGAGATTGGAATGCCTATCAACTACGTGGGGAAGATGCAAAAGGTGTTCACACCGCCTATGTAGTGGATGTGGCGCTGGGCAAAGATTATATTCAAGGTGAGCGGGCTGAATTAAAGCTAACGAAAGCTTTATGGCAAGCGTTGGCTAAAGAAGTGGATGGTACAACGGCACCAAGCACTAATATACGCGGGGGTAGCTTGAACTTATTAGATTCGTTAGAAACAGCTCAGCAGGCTACGGGTATTGTGCGCAATGTACCAGATGCGACGGCGTTTGCTACCTCAGCTGATTCTGAAAAGATGTTTCATACCTGGCAGTTTATGAAAGACTTTAATACCACCGTGTTAGCAGAAAACGAAGCTTGGCTAGCACCATACCCAACTTCCTATAGCCCTGAAGCGTTCCGTCAAGCCACGATTGATGGTTATAAAGCGGTTAAAACTTCACAAGATGCGACTACATTTAATACCTTTGTGAACCTATATAAGGATAAATTCGTGAAAGCTATCGTGGCTGATTTAGTAAATCATGAAAAGCAATTGGCTAAGGATGCTACTACCAATGAGCGGGCTAAAGAGAAATTAGCGATGTCTGTGAAAGTTCGTGAAGGGTTACAGAAATTTTTTGATACCTCGAATTTAGAAGCGGATACGTTAGGCCAAATTAAACCGGTAAATTCTAAATTAGGCCCTGCTTTATATATGGACAGTCGCATGGCACTTACCTTTGATAGTTACGAAATCCCTGTAGGGAGTATTAATATAATCCGTTTTGAAAAAGAAGGCCCTGTATTTACCTTCTTAGCTACGAATGATGGGGATTTTAATTATTGGGAAAAACAATTAAAAGCAACCTATGGAATTCAATAAGGAGGAGAACGCTATGAAATTTTGGAAACGCAGTGCCTTAGTGGCGGCTTTAGTTGTGGCTAGTTTACCTTTTTATGGTCAAGGGGCCACGCCGATGGCTACTGATGGGACAGCTCAAGCTGTTACACCTTCAGTCGTTACAAGCCAAGCTGTAACTAATGAAACTATAGAAGTATTAGGTCATACAGGCCCTATTACAGTGCCTCGTGATGTGACAATTCGTCGTTTATCTAATACTGTGATTGTCCCTGCTTTTGCAGAATTAATCGAAAAAAATTTACAAGAAGATGTGGCAAAGGGGCCTCGTTTGCGGAGTTGGGAAGATAATAAATTGTTAACTGGTGACGAACGGCAAGCTAGCTTAAAAGCGTATGAACGGCAACAGAAACAATTGAAATATATGAATGACTATCGTCTTGGTGAAAAAATAGATGTGTATCAGTGGCAGTTAAAGGATGCAGACGGCCGTAAGACGGCTACCGTTTTTGGTCTAGTGTTAACACCAGAAACAACGAATGGTTTTTCTAATCTAGCTCATAAAGAGTTTATCGATAGTCAATTGCCAAGTATAAATGAGCAATGGCTCCAAAGTGATGGTAAATTATATAAAAAAGTACAAGCCCTAGCTATGAACAGCGGTGCGGCTGCATTTGCGTATACTGAAGCCGAATTGAAAGACCAAACACCTTGGGCTCGTTTACCTCATAGTACACATCCTGCTTACATGGCAAGCACACGCTTTTTTGCAGGAGCTAATGGTTTAGAATTACCATATTATTTACAAGGTGCCGTGGTATTAACTGAACCAAATCCAGTAGCTTATGTATTAGTTACTTCAGATGTAGAAAAAGACGTGTTTGCGCCTCGTTTTGTACAGTTTATTCAGGAGCTGTAAGAAGGATATATGTATGAAATTTAAAATAGGGGGCTTATTAATGAAACAATGGAAGAAATGGGCGTTGACAGCGACTTGCTTAGTCGGTCTAGTCACTACTGTGCCGGCTGTTAATGCGGCTAGTTTGTCAGCGAATACTAATGGCAAAGCAGTGGCCCAAAAAGTAATTGGTGGTACTGCTAATTTGCCAAGTAATGTAACGGTAAGTCGCCTATCAAATAGTATGTTGATTCCAGGCTATCTTGATTTAGTAGAAAAAACTGCCATTGAAGAAACGGGCAAAGCAATTCAAAATAAGGATTTTAAATTAGGTGAAGCCGTTGATGCTTATCAGTGGCAGCTAAAAGATAAAAAATCTTTGAAAACAGCTAATGTATTTACTATGGAGCTCACTCAAGAAAATACAAAGGGATTTTCCGCTCTATTAAATCCAACATTTGTAAAAGCACAGTTGCCTATGATTAATGCAATGTGGCTTCAGAGTGAACAGCAGATTAATACATTTTTACAAGGTGCGTTAACAAAGGGGACTACCAATTCACCAAGCCTGAATATGATAGTTGACATGGCAGATCAAACGCCTTGGACTGAATTAAAAGGTACCCAGTATCCTACCTATATAGCAGACACCCGCTTATTTATCAATGCGCAAGGTGTTGAGGTGCCATTCTATGTGCAGGGGGCGATGATTTTAAAACAGCCCAATCCAGTGGCCTATGTGATGATTACCTCTGATGTAGAACGAAAAGCGTTTGCGCCAGTGTTTGAAAATTATATCAAGAGCTTTAAGTAGGCTAGACGGAAATTAGACGGAAACAGTTGAAAACTATGGCTAATTTCTGATGAGTTGACAAAAAGAAAAACCTCTTATGATACTAGATATTACCTAGTATTGTAAGAGGTTTGATTATTATTGGAATTAATTGAAAAACAGGGCATATAGATGGCGGAGAAGGAGGGATTTGAACCCCCGCGCCGGTTTTGCCGACCTACCGCATTTCGAGTGCGGACCCTTCAGCCTCTTGGGTACTTCTCCGTTTTTTACGACGCTCTTTAAAAAAGTCTTTCATTATCTGACTACACTCATCAGCGAGGACACCACTTAAAATTTCTGGTTCGTGATTTAAGCCTGGATGGGTAAGTACGTTAAATAACGACTCTACAGCGCCTCCTTTGTAATCACTGCTACCATATACAACGCGGTCAATTCGACTGTTAATAATAGCACCAGCGCACATCGGACATGGCTCTATAGTAACATAAAGCGTGCAACCGGTCAACCGCCAACGGTCAAGTATTTCACAAGCTTCGCGAATGACTAAAATTTCAGCGTGTGCGGTGGCATCATGGTCTAGTTCGCGACGGTTATGATGACGTGAGATAATAGTGCCATCTTTTACAATAATGGCACCAATAGGAATTTCGCCTAAGGTATAAGCTTTACGTGCTTCAATAAGTGCTTCTTGCATATGTTCCTGATCTGTCATGATTACCTCCTTGCTATTACTATATATACTATATACTAAAAGCCTGTTGTTTGACTATAGGTGGATTACTCGTATGTTTAATATATAGTATGATACTTTTTATGATACTTCTGTTTAAAAAGAACTTATAATAGGAAAATCTAATAATAACTAAATTGTTTATAACACTAGGTATTTTCTAGTGTTAATAGGGATTATCAGTCTGTTCATGAAATCCGTGTGAATATTCATGAGAAAACTTCACTCAACTCTCACAGTTTTCACATGTGGAATTCATTTTGTAGGGGTATTCTATACACATAGCAAGAAACTCTTACAAAGAAATGAGTTTTCACCTCGTATTAAAACTCATTGTAAGAGATTGCTATAGTATCTCCCTTTTATGGTATAGCAAAGGAGTCTTAATATGAAAGAACCGTCTCAAAATTTACTGAGAAAGGTTGCTTTGCTAGGTGTACTCGGTGGCATGCTTTGGGGCACATCACTGGCAGCTGAGACGTCAGCGACACAACAGGCAACCACTTCTCCCAATACAGTAGGAACAAGTGTTTCTATGAAAGGGCCTCAACAAATGGCATTGGAAAGTGAAACGAATACTATGCCGACTGCTTATGATGATATGGTACGAGCCCGTTCAATGGCACATAATCAAGTAGAAGCTAATGCAGCTATTTTCTTGATGCCAAATACTTCATATGGTGCTTCTCGTACAAATGCAGGCCATATGCCAACTGATTATGATCGGAAAGCACATCATAGCCAAGAGCGTCAGTATCAGCCTGATAAAGCCAATGGAGACACACCTGAACGCGCTAATGCAGACACTAAAGTAAAGCACTCCCAGGAACGTCACGAGGGTAAGCATGTTAACTCTGAAAAGAGAATGTCCCCAATGGGACAGCCATCGATGAATGGTGATGAACGTCATCAAGGAATGTCCCCAATGGGACAGCCACCAATGAATGGTGATGAACGTCATCAAGGCATGCCACCAATGGGACAACCACCAATGAATGGTTTTGAAAATCATCAAGGAATGCCTCCTATGATGCAATCGCCTATGGCTGGTCCACAAGGTAGTGATTTCCGACCACCTATGCCACCACCACATCGTGGTGACCGGATGCAACAAGATAGCTCCTCACAAGAAGAACAATCTCAGAAGCATCCACAAGCTTCTATCCCTGAAGCAACCTTTTAAAGGCCTCATTGAGCTTTAAAAGATTCTCTCTAAAACACAACACACAGAACTAAACACACACACAAACACACAAAAACACACAAAAACACACAAAAACACACAAAAACACACACAACACAAACAAGGAAGCCTGTGAATTAAGGATTTACAGGCTTTTTTGTTTTAACAAAACCTATATCTTGATTAAATCGGGTTTTATTGATACAGTTAAAGTACTTTTTATAGTGACTATGAGTTTTATGTACCTAATCGAAAGTTAGTAAAGAAAGGAATTTGCCATGAAATCAAAATCTAGTGCCATATGGCAACGAGCTGCCTTAATGACAATAGTAGGCACTACTTTATATGGCACGGCTTTTGCCAATGAAGCAGTATTACCTAAAGCTGCTATTCCACGTTTACAATTACCAACGCAAGCGAGCCGGCTTGAAAGTGAAGTAGCTCACGAAAGTGTCGTTAATACAGTAGAAAAAGCGGCTCATAGGGCTATAAATCCGAATACCATGTATGCTGATACAAGGCTTGTTAATCCGTATAAACCATATATGTGGCGGGTAGATAGCGAAGCTAGTACTACCTTGCCTACTAATTTTAGAACGACCCAAGACCATTATAAGTTTAAAAAAGCCAATGAAGTTGAAGGGGATGAAACCTATCCCGTTGAAGCGGTGGGCGAGATTGGTTTTAGTAAATTGCCTACTCGCGAAGGCTTAGATAGCCTCCGTATGTCAGGCAGTGCCCAGCCAACCGAAGCACAATTTAAGCAATTGGCTAGTACATTACGGACTAAAACAGATGGGCCTATTTATATTGTTGATTTGCGTCAGGAAACACATATTTTTGTCAATGGCATGCCTATAAGCCAGTATGGTAAACGTAATTGGGGAAATGTAGGAGAAACACAACAAACTATAGTGTCTAAGGAAAAAGCGTTGATTCCGACAGTATTAAACACAGCGATTACAGTGGCGCCTTTAGATAAAGCGAAAGAAGCCGGTAAAGCGGAGACGATAGTGGCCCAGTCTGTGAAAACGGAAGAAATGGTGGCTAAAGAAGCCGGCTTAAAATATATGCGCCTTACGGCAACCGATCATATTTGGCCTAATGAAGCGAGCATTGACCGCTTTATTGCTTTTTATAAAACATTACCGAAAAACGCTTGGCTACACTTCCATTGCGAAGCTGGTAAAGGGCGAACCACTGCTTTTATGGTTATGTATGACATTATGAACAATCCGAATATACCTTTGGCTGATATTTTGAAACGACAACAGCTAATCGGGGGCAATAATGTAGCCTATACTACTTCAGAAGACACTTGGAAAGCACCTTACTATGACGAAAAAGCCATGATGATTCGGAAATTTTATCGATATGTGCAACAGAACTATCCTACTAATTTCCAATTGAGTTGGAGTGATTGGTTGCATCCTACGCCTACGACGGAGTTATAAGTAGTTTGGGTTTGCCTAAAAAAAGAAAAACACTTCTCTTAGTTAAGTAAGTTTATGGGCTTACTATAAGAGAAGTGCCTTTTTATTATTATTCAGCTACAGCAATCACTTCAACTTCCACAGAGAAGTTAGCAGGTAATTCTTTAACAGCTACACAGCTGCGAGCTGGTTTGCTAGTGAAGTATTCTGCATAAATTGCATTGAATTTTGCAAAATCATTAATATCAGCTAAGAAGCAAGTTGTTTTCACAACTTTGGAGAAATCAGTACCAGCTTCTTTTAGAATAGCTTCAATGTTTTTCATGGCTTGTAATGTTTCTGCTTCAACGCCACCATCTACTAATTTGCCGGTTTCAGGATTAATGCCACCTTGGCCAGAAATAAAAACAAAGCCATTTGCTTTGATGGCTTGGGAGTAAGGGCCAAGTGCTTTAGGGGCATTTTCTGTAAATACTGGTTTCATAATAAAACTCCTTTCATAGACAATTACGACTTTAAATTAGTATAATCTACGTATAAGACTATTATAAAATAACTTGTCTCAGATGTACACCTAGAAATGGACAAATTATCACAAAATGTACAATTCCACAGCAAAGGAGGTTTTTATGTCTGAAATTTTATATACCTATACTAAAACATTTTCACCAATAGGTGCCATTACTTTATATAGTGATGGAGAAAATTTGGTGGGGTTAGCAATGCCATCTCAGCAATATACCTTGCCGACCAGTACGGTTACGGTGATTGAAGAGAATTTACCGATTTTTGATGAGACCTTTGCTTGGCTAACAGACTATTTTAAAGGCAAGCCACCTAAAACATTACCGCAAATTCGGTTATTCGGCACTGATTTTCGACAATCAGTGTGGCAAGAATTATGTCGTATTCCTGCCGGTTTGCTAGTAACTTATGGTGAATTAGCTAAAAAGTTATACCCTAAGGATAGTAATACAGGAATTCGGGCCCGAGCCATTGGTGGTGCGGTGGGGCATAATCCAATTCCTATTATTATACCTTGTCACCGCGTGATTGGCGTACATAATAACTTAACTGGTTATACTGGTGGTTTGGCGGTTAAAGTCAAACTTCTTGAATTAGAAGGTATTGATGTAAGTCAATTAAAGTGGCCAAAGCGAACTACGAAGAATACGGTATAAACACGAAAAGTTCCCCTTTATTGTTTCCTGGCAATAAAGGGGATTTTTTTGACTTCATCAAAATTTTAGGTGCTGTAAAAAAGGTATTTTATGGGGGTGTATCGAATTATATAAATAAGGCTGTATGAATGGTGAAAGGAGGAGAGGCATGATTACATATTTAGTCATTGGTGGCGTAGTTTTACTAGGTATTGAATCGTTAGTACCTGGTATTGGCATATTTGGCTTATTAGGTATATTGGCTCTATTGGGGGCTCTTTATTTATACCTAGGTGCAGGCTTACTGGCGGCTCTGGTTGTGGCAGTAGTAGCCATTATTGCCCTAATAGTGGGTATTTGGCTGATTAAAAAGGCGCCCCATAGTCGTCTTGGCAAAGCTTTGACATTGACCTTAGAATCTACGAAAGAACGAGGTTATAGCGGTAGCGAAGAACGCAGGGATTTACTTGGCAAAACTGGTATAGCCCAATCTGTATTGCGTCCGGCTGGTCGGGTTTTGTTTGATAATAAACCAGTTGATGTAGTGACGGACGGTGAATTTTATGAACCTGGTACTGAGGTAATTGTTGTGGAAGTAACAGGTGGTCGTATTGTAGTTAGAAAAGTATAATGAGGAGGATGTATGGAAGAGTTATTGAGCGTTAGCTTTATTTTTGTAATTTTTGCTGCTATTGTGGTTATATCTTTATTTTTCCATTTTGTGCCTTTGGGGCTGTGGATTTCCGCATTAGCTGCAGGTGTAAATGTTGGTATTTTTACATTGATAGGGATGCGTTTACGTCGAGTATCACCTTCGAAGATTGTATTACCGCTAGTGAAGGCTAATAAAGCAGGCTTAACGGTTAATGTTAATCAGTTAGAAGCACATTATTTAGCTGGTGGCGATGTTGACCGCGTAGTGGATGCGTTAATTGCAGCCGAACGGGCCTCGATTCCTTTGACCTTTGAACGGGCGGCGGCTATTGATTTAGCAGGTCGTGATGTATTAGAAGCCGTACAGATGAGCGTAAATCCAAAAGTTATTGAAACGCCTACCATTTCTGCGGTGGCTAAAAATGGTATTGAACTAAAGGTGCGGGCTCGTGTAACGGTGCGTGCTAATATTGATCGTTTAGTAGGTGGTGCTGGTGAGGCTACTATTATAGCCCGTGTTGGTGAAGGGATTGTTACAACGGTAGGTTCTTCAGAAGAACATACGGATGTATTGGAAAATCCAGATCATATTTCACGCACTGTATTGAATAAAGGGCTTGATGCAGGGTCTGCTTTTGAAATCCTATCCATTGATATTGCGGATGTAGATGTGGGACGTAATATTGGGGCTCAGCTTATGACAGATCAAGCTGAAGCAGATAAAAATATTGCCCAAGCAAAAGCGGAAGAACGGCGAGCTATGGCGGTAGCGAAAGAACAAGAAATGAGAGCGTATACGCAAGAAATGCAGGCTAAGGTAGTAGAAGCACAGGCCGAAGTACCACAAGCCTTGTCACAAGCTTTGCGCGATGGTCATATGGGTGTGATGGATTACTATAATATGAATAATATTATGGCTGACACCAAGATGCGTGAAACCATTGCAGATGGTGAAATGACCGAATTAACAACACAGCAAGATGGGCGTAAGAAGTAAGTAGCGGAGGCTAATTTATGGATTTAGGCTTACTCGTGTTTTTATTAGTATTAGGCTCTGTTATTTTTGATAGTCGGAAGAAAAAGCGTTCTCGTAATGAAGAGCAACAAAATCCGTCAGATTCAATGGACAGTACTTCAACGGAGCGAGAACCTTATGATTGGTCGGAGCCAAGCAAACAGTCTCGACCAGGGCCAAAGGCGACAACCTCTCCTAAAAAATCAAAAGAGGCCATGTCTTGGGAAGCTATGGAAGAATACTATGGCATAAAGATGGAACGAAAGGAAAGGCCTAACGAAACATCGCAAGACAGAGCAAGTAATGAGCAAGCCAAGGCTAGTGAGGTCATTGCAGTTTTGACAACTGAGCGTAGTTCTGATGGCCGTCAAGCATCTGGGCACGTTGATGACAGTCAAGCATCTGGACGTTTTGATGAGAGTCAATCATCGGGAAGAGCTGATGGCAGGCAACGACAATCCGGTAGTACCTCAATACTAATAAAAACTCCAAAAGAAGATAGGAAAGTAGTAAATACAGGGCGTGAAACCAGTGTGCGCAACGTAAGCTTAGCTAGTGTTGCCACAGGAAAATCAAGCGTTTCACAAACTAAAACAGTACAATCGATGTCTTCCGGTGGTACGTGGGAGCCGGCACAAGTAGCGGCTAAAGGGAAACGTGCCCCTGCATTACCACCGGGAGGTTTAAAAGCAGGGATTGTGTGGTCTCTTATTTTACAGCCACCTAAGGCTAAGCAACAGGGGGCTTATCGACGATAAACACACTGCAATATAGAAAGGAGTTTTCTCCTATGGCAGTACGAATCGCAGAAATTTTAGAGTGTCGCCGCTTAGGGCGTTCTATGCGCACCTATACGTTAGCTATACCAGAAGGTATGACTTGGGCCGGTGGTGCTAATATGAAACTTGGCCTATTTGAAGGCTTAGACCCTACTATGGGGTCGCGGATTAAAGGCTGTGATTTAGCAACGCGACAAGCAGAGTCAACCCGATTGACAGCAGCATCCTTTGATCCTAAATATACAAGAATTGTATCCATATCGACACGCCCTCAAGACGGGGTAGTCGTATTCTCTACGAGGATTCCTGATAATCCGTCTATTTTTAAAGCTGATTTAGCGACGTATGAGGTGGGGGATAGTTTATTTATTCTTGAAGTTAACAATCACTTAGCAGTGCCTACTGAAGGGCCATTGGTATTGCTGACACAAGGGGTAGGGCTATCTAGTATGCATGCTTTTATACGTGATTTGTTAGAAAAAGGGAATGAAGGACCGATTATTTGCGTCAATGTGGTAGAGCCGGTAGAAGAGTTGCGTGACTTGATGGTGTCAGATGATCGAGTGCAATATATTTTTAAAAGCAATCGGTATGCCTTTGAACAGACTGTACAAACTTTGTTGAATGATAATGAAATAAAAACTCATTCTCGTTTTGTAGTTTTAGGCGGTCATGGCTTTATGAAACAATGGATTCATGAGTTACGTATAGCTGGCATCGAGGATGAACGAATTTTTATTGATCGCTTAGATGCACAGCGGAGTATCTACTTCCCTGAATTAAAGGACTCCAATGAGTAAATGATTTCAAATGAATAAAAGGTCTTAAATGAATAAAAGGACCTGTTCGTAGAGGTTTCTAGTAGTAGTTATAACATAGGGTGGTATTACAGTTTAACAAACTGAAAAACAATTTCAGTTATACAAAATGAAAAATAAAAAGCTCTTTGTGTATTCTCATTGTGGATATATTTAGAACGTCCCCTGCACTGCATTCAGTATTGACGCGGTTCAGGGGACGTGTTACGATTGGAATAGTTGTATATCATCTTGATATAGGTATGTCATTGCAAAAGATTGAGAGGGACAGATTATGACATTTTTGACCAACGAGGTGAAGGATCGCCTCATTAAAGATTTACCCACCTTCGCTAAGACTAGCGAACAATTTTTTAAGAAAGAAATTTCTGTCAACGATTATAAAGGACTATCCGGTCCTTTTGGGACGTATGCAGAACGTGGCGCTAATACGGCTATGTATCGTTTGCGTTTGCCAGGGGGGCGCATTACGCAACAGCAATTAGCCTTCTTAGCAGATATGTTTACTCGTTTTGAATTACCACATTTACATTTTACAACGGGCCAATCGATTCAAATCCATGGATTACAAGGGCCTCAAGTTATTGAAATGTTTAGAGAATGTCATGCGAATGGCATTTATTCCCGTGGTGGTGGCGGTGACCATCCTCGTAATATTGCAGCCAGCCCATTACGGGGCGTAGTGGCTGGTGAACCATTTGATATTACACCATATGTGCAGATTGCTAGTGAATACATCCTTACGTTAATTCCTGATTTTAAAATGCCTCGTAAGCTAAAAATAGCCTTTACTAATGGACTTGAAAATAGCACTCACGTTACGTTTAAAGATTTAGGTTTCTGGGCACAAGCTGATGGTACCTTTACTGTATATGCCGCTGGTGGTTTAGGTGGCAATCCTCGTAAAGGGATTTTATTGGCTGAAAAAGTAGATCCTGCAGATATTTTATATTACATCAAAGCGATAGTTCGTACTTTTATTGAAAATGCAGACTATAAAACACGGAGTAAGAACCGTACTCGTTATATGGTAGCGGATATGGGCGAAGATAAATTCCGCGAAGCTTTCAATAAGTTCTTAACTTTTGTTAAACGTACAGAAAACTTAAGTTTTGAATTGCCAGATACGACAATTACTAAAACAGGTAATGAACATTTAACTGCTGAAGAATTGGCTAATGCACAGGGCCTTATTGGCGAACAAGTACAGGATGGCTTGTATTATGTGTATTATCATCCAGTAGGTGGTCATGCGCAACCAGTAGTAGCTCGTGATGTGTTCCAGTATGTAGGGTCTATTGACGGAGCTGAAGCACGTATGACGGGTGAAGAAGGTACTTATTTCATTAATTTAACGGCTACGGAAGCTCGTAAAGTATATGAATTGATTAAAGATGATAGCTCTACCTCTGATTTCTCGGCGAGCGTATGCTGTGTAGGGGCGGCTAAATGTCAGGTTGGTTTCCAAAACTCTCAATCGGCTTATAAAGATATCTTAGCTCATTTAGCGGCAGAAGGTATTGATGATAGCTTATTGCCTAAGATTCACATTTCCGGTTGTCCATCCTCTTGTGGTACTCATCAAATTGGTACGCTTGGTCTTCATGGCTTTGTGAAACAGGTAGATGGCAAGCCACAGCCAGCGTTTAATCTCTTTAAAGGTGGTAGTGATGAATTAGGTTTTGTTACTTTTGGTGAACCTTTAGGGGCTATTACGACAGCTGATTTGCCTGCTTTCTTTGCAGATTTGGCAACCGTTCTTAACAAAGCGGGGCAACCATATGATACTTGGATTAAAGATCATAGCGATGAGTTTGAAGCACTAGCTAAAAAATATATTTAAAAATAAATCAAAAAATAAATCTAAATGTATACCTAAATATATTTAAAAAATATCTAAATATGTTTAAAGCCAGGTATATAGGAAAAGCCGTAGGCCCTAGCATTGCTAGGAAGCCTACGGCTTTTATAGTTGGTTATTTACGCTTGTTTTATTTCCACTAAAAACTCTTTAATTCGTTTTAATGCTTCTTTAATATTAGCTAAGGAGTTGGCGTAGGCTACGCGCACAAAACCTTCCCCACAATCGCCAAAGGCATTGCCTGGTACGATGGCTACATGTTTAGCGTAGAGTAGTTTTTCACAGAAGGTTTCAGAGTCCAAACCAGTAGACCGAATATCTGGGAACACATAGAAAGCACCTTCTGGCTCAAAACAGGTAAGACCTAGTTCATTGAATGTATTTACTAATAGGCGACGCCGAATATCGTATTGATCGCGCATGTATTCAATGTCTTTGTCACCATTTTTGAGCGCTTCAATAGCGGCATATTGGGCAATAGATGGGGCACTCATAATACCGTATTGATGAAGTTTGGTCATTTGGGCAATCACTTCTTTAGGCCCAACAGCAATTCCTAGACGCCAGCCAGTCATAGCAAAGGCTTTAGAAAAGCCATTAATAACGATAGACCGTTCTTTCATACCTGGAATCGAAGCGATGGTAACATGGGGCTCGGATCCATAGGTAAGCTCGCTATATAATTCGTCAGAAATAACAAATAAATTATGTTTTTGAATGACGGTGGCGATTTCTTCTAAGTGTTCATGACGCATTACCGCACCAGTTGGGTTATTAGGGAACGGTAATACTAAAATTTTAGTCCGTGGTGTAATATGGGCTTCGATGTCGGCCACTGTGAGTCGGAAATTATTTTCTGCTTTCGTTTCAACTTGGACAGCTACACCTTTAGCTACTTCCGTTAGTGGGGTGTAACATACGAAACTAGGTACGGGAATAAGGACTTCGTCGCCTGGATTGAGTAAACTGCGCAGAGCTAAATCAATAGCTTCTGAACCACCTACACTGACTAAAATATCCGTGTCAGGGGCATAGGTTACACCATATTTACGGTTAAACCAACGGCTAATTTCTTCGCGTAAATCAGCAAAGCCACGATTAGGGGAATACCAGGTTTTACCTTTTTCTAATGAATCGATACCAGCTTCGCGAATATGCCACGGAGTAGAGAAGTCAGGCTCACCAATACTGAGTGAGATTACATCATCAATTTCGCTAGCAATGTCAAAAAAACGGCGAATACCGGAGGGTTTTACATTAGCTAATTCTTGATTTAAAAATTGATCATAATTAATCATAGAACACATTGCTCCTTGTTTCTTTTTGTACCTCATCATGGTAGATTACGTTACGGTCTTTGTAACGGCTAAGAATGAAGTGTGTGCCAGTACCGCGCACCCCTTCTAGGGTTGATAAGCGACGGGCTACGAAAAGGGCAATGTCACGCATGCTTTTACCTTGGATAATGACGGTTAAGTCATAGCCGCCAGACATAAGGTAAACCCCTTCCACTTCTTCAAATTGCATAATTCGGTGAGCTAGTTTATCAAAGCCTTGTTCTGGTTCTGGCGTAACTTGTAATTGAATGAGTGCGGTTGCTTTATTAGCGTCAATGGCTTCCCAATCAATGACTGCTTGATAGCCTTTAATAATACCTTGTGCTTCTAAGGCGGCAATACGTTCAGATACCTCGGCTTCGGCTACACCTAGCATGGCGGCTAATTGGCCATGGGTTAAATTAGCATCCGCGGCCAAAAGGTCGAGTAGCTTTTTGTCAGTAGCAGTTACATTAGAATTACTCATAATCAATGTCTCCTTTCATCTATCGGAGGGGTGAAACCATCCGAGGTAGGTCGGTTAATCCGACAATTAATATACTGTCTATTTTACCACTCTTTAAAGCTGAATAAAATAGATTATTTAAAATAAAATGCAAAATAATTATACTTATTATACTCATTATGCATGAATAGTGAAGCATAGGGCGTATATAGCTTATAGAGTCGTATATAGCTTATATAGCGTATTATATATATGGTTTGTTTATATAAAGCAAAGGCCCTTATAACTAGCCGAGGTGGTTAGCTATAGGGGCCTTTGATAGTTTCTATAAGAGTTTCTATCAAACGTGAGGTAAATGGGTATTATTGTTTAGTTACAACTTTTAATTCTACAGGAATTTTGCTGTCTACTTGTTCACCTTTGATAACTTTAGCTGCTGTATCTACTGCAATTTTACCCATTAATTCAGGCTGTTGCGCTACAGTAGCTGCTAAAGTACCATCTTGTACAGCTTTTTGAGCATCTTCGGTGCCATCAAAGCCTACGATGAAAATTTGTTTGCCTGCCGATTTAGCAGCTTGAATAGCGCCAAGGGCCATTTCATCGTTATGAGCGAAGATAGCTTTTACATCAGGGTTAGCTTGAAGAATATTAGTGGATACGTTTAAGCCTTTTGTGCGGTCGAAATCAGCACTTTGTTTAGCTACTACGTCTAAGGATTTATCTGCTACATTGTGGAAACCTTGACCACGTTCACGAGTAGCGGAAGCACCAGGAATACCTTCGATTTCAGCAACTTTAGCACCATTGCCTAATTTATCGACGATAAGTTGGGCTGCCATTTCACCACCTTTTACATTATCGGAAGCGATATGAGCTACAACTTTACCTTTGTCAGTAGAGCGGTCAACGGTAATTACTGGAATATTTTTAGCATTTGCTGCTTCTACGGAAGTAGCAATGGCAGCGGAGTCCACTGGGTTAACGATTAAAATGGAAACGCCACTTTCTAATAAGTCAGCAACATCATTAGCTTGTTTAGCTGGGTCATTTTGAGCGTCCACGATTTTAACTTTAAGACCTAATTCTTTGGCTTGTTTTTCAACACCATCTTTTAAAGAGACGAAGAATGGGTTGTTTAAGGTAGAAACGGAGAAGCCGATAGTACCTTGTTTTTTGTCGCCATCGCCACCGTTAGAAGAGTTGGAGCCACAGCCAGCGATTAAGCCAATCACTAGTACCATAGCAGCGATGATTGTTAATAATTTTTTCATTCTAACCTCCTACGCTTTTTTGCGGTCCCCAAGGACAGCAAGTAAAATTACAATACCTTTTACAATTTGTTGATAGAAACTGGAAACGTCGAGAATATTTAAACCATTATTTAAGGTACCGATAATGAGGGCACCGATTAAAGTACCTACGATATGACCACGGCCACCAGCAAGACTTGTGCCGCCTAATACAACGGCCGCGATAGCATCAAGTTCATAGCCCATACCTGCAGTAGGTTGCGCCGAGTTAAGACGAGAGGTAATAATGGCCCCCGCAATAGCACTGAGCATACCTGTTAAGGCATAAGCAAAGATTTTAACACGGTTGATTTTAATCCCTGCAATATAACTTACTTTTTCACTGCCACCGATGGCATAGGTCTGACGACCTAAAGATGTTTTTTGTAACACAAACCATAGGATGAGGAAGGAAAGAAACATCGTAATAGCTGGGATTGGTAAACCTGCAATATCGCCTTGCCCAAAGGCATGGAATGTAGGATCCGTAGTAAGACCACTGATTGGATTACCATCGGTAAATACGAGGGTGGCCCCGCGATAGATGGTCATAGTGGCTAAGGTCGCGATAAATGGGGCTACTTTGCCATAGGCAATAACGATACCATTGATACCACCTAAGATGATACCTACGCCTGCAGCGGCTACAATCGCTACTTCTGGATTCATGCCACCAACAATAAAGTTAGCCATAATCGCACTGGATAATGCTAGAATAGATCCGACAGATAAGTCGATGCCGGCGGTTAAAATAACAAAGGTCATACCAAAAGCAATGATGGCATTGATAGATACTTGTCGTAATAAGTTGCGTAAGTTAGAAAAATCTAAGAAACTGTCGTTAAGACTTGCAATAATAATAAATAAGGCAATTAGACCAATGAGAGGGCCTAATTTTTTGATAGTGTCTGTTACATTTCGATTCATTATTTATTGTCCTCCTGTAGCTAGGTTCATGATGGCTTCTGGGGTGGCTTTAGAACGGTCTAAAATACCGGCTACGGCTCCTTCGTGAATGACCATGACCCGATCGCTCATTCCTAATACTTCTGGTAGCTCAGAGGAAACCATGATGATGGAAACCCCTTGGCTAGTTAATTCATTCATTAAGTCGTAAATATCTCGTTTGGCTCCAATATCAATGCCTCTTGTTGGTTCATCCATGATGATAATTGAAGGGGATAAGCCAATCCATTTGGCGATTACAACTTTTTGCTGATTCCCACCAGAGAGGGAGGACGCCGGCAAATGAACCGATTGTGTTTTTACACCTAACTTTTTAGATAAGCTGTCAGCAAAGTCAAAGAGTTTATTTTTATTTAAAACGTGGGTAGGGCAGACTTGTTTTAGATTTGGTAAGGTAATATTAGAGCCAATAGAAAAGTCTAATATTAAGCCTTCCCCTTTGCGGTCTTCTGTAATGAAAGCAATGCCCGCTTTAATAGCATCTTCTGGTTTTTTGAAATGAAGCGGTTTACCCTGTAAGGTAATTTCGCCCCCTTCATGGGAGTCTATGCCAAAGATAGCTCTCATAATTTCCGTACGACCAGCCCCCATAAGGCCGGCTACGCCGAGAATTTCACCTTTCCGTAAATCAAAAGAAATCGTATTTTTAAATTCTTTTGGTTTTAAGCCCTTTACTGTTAGAATTACGTCACCAGGCGTTGTGGTGCGATCAGGATAAAACTCATCAATGGAGCGACCTACCATATCACGAACTACTTCGTCAACGGTTGTTTCCTTAACGGGTTTAGTACTGATAGTGTGACCATCACGCATAACGGTAATGACATCACATTCACTAAATACTTCTTCCATGCGATGGGAAATATAGACAATGGCAACGCCGTGCTCTTTTAATTGACGCATCATACGGAACAGGGTGGCCGTTTCACGTTCCGTTAAAGCAGCGGATGGTTCGTCCATGATAACGACTTTGGCATTGAGCATTAGGACTCGTAGAATTTCAGCCATTTGCTGTTGGCCTACAGAGCAAAGTCCAGCTTCTTTAGTTAAAGGAAGGTCAATTTTCATTTCTTCGCATTTAGCCTTAGCTTCTTGTAGCATCGCTTGTCTATTGAGCATACCTAAACTATTAGTCTTTGGTTGCATTAAATAGAGATTTTCTAACAAGCTTAAATTAGGCCAAATGTTGAGTTCTTGATGGATAAAGGCAATGCCATGCTTTTCAGCCTCACGGGGACTACTATAGGTAGTGGTCACACCATCGATTGTGATGGTGCCAGCATCAGCTTTATGAAGGCCCGTAAGAATGTTCATAAGGGTGGATTTACCAGCCCCATTTTCGCCCATAAGGGCATGAACTTCGCCGGCTTTTAAAGTAATATTTACATCCTTAAGCACTTGATTAGTGCCGAAGGCTTTGGCAATGCCGGTCATTTTAATTTCCATTATATTCTCCTGCATAATTGTATTTGTCTGTGTGTATAGTAACCAGACGAGGTATGTCTAGTAGGTAGGATTACCTATTTTTCTTCGTTGAAGATACAATCGGCATGTAAAATTACATTGGCATAAGGGGTCGTTTCACCGGTGCGAATGATACATTTACACTGCTTGGTTGCTTCTTTGAAGGTGTCGTGACTCGTTAGAATCCATTGATAGCGTTCTTCGGGATATAATTCTTGAAGAACAGCATAGTTTTTAGGATTTTCCGTTTTAATTGGTTCGGCCACATGAATAGCTTCGCTTTGCATATGAGCTTTAAGTAGGCGTACGACGTCTTCAAAGCTAGGGGTGCCAAATTGAAGGGCTAAGTCAATTTTTAAAACGCCTGCTGGTACAGGAAGACCGCAATCGCCAATACAAATAGTATCGGTGTGACCGAGATCAGCTAATACTTTAGCTATATGACTATTTAAAATACCACCTTTTTGCATATTAGCTCCTTTCAGCGATAAAGGCTGCTACTTCTTCCGCCGTAGGCATGCCTTCTTGAGCACCTAATTTTAAAATGGAAAGGGCGGCCGCTGCATTACCATAATGAACGGCTTCTTCTATGGATTTATTATTGACAATAGCTGTAGCAAAAGCTCCATTAAAGGTATCGCCAGCGCCTGTTGTGTCTACTGGTGTTACTTTAAAGCTACGCATGCGACGGAGTTCTCCATCTTGAGCATAGGCTACGCCTTCACTACCTAGGGTTACAATGATTTTGCCTTCGTTAGCTAAAATTACATCGTCTGTATTATTAGCTGGATAGAGTGAAGCTAGCTCATGTTCGTTGGGGGTGATATAGGTGGCATCAGTGAGCCATTGTGCTTCTAAATCAGCGGCCGGTGCTGGATTTAAGAGCACTTTAATCCCGTTTTTGGCGCATTTTTCGGTAATATAGCCGATTGTAGGTAAAGGAATTTCATTTTGCACCATCACTAAATCAGCTTTTTTGATAGCGTCCCATGCTTGGTCAACGACCTCTTTTGAAACGCTAGCGTTCGCGCCAGATAGTACAATAATACTATTATCGCCTTCTGCTAAGGTAATATGAGCTGTACCGCTATTTTCATTATCTAAGGTTATTAGATAGTCTGTATTAATCTTATAATGTTGTAAATTGTCCTTAATCATTTGACCGTATGCATCGTTGCCAATGCAGCCAACCATAGTGACTTGAGCACCTAGTTTGGCAGCGGCCACCGCTTGGTTGGCGCCTTTGCCACCAGGTGAAATATTTAAGCCAGTACCTAAAATCGTTTCACCAGCAGCGGGACGCTTTGGAGCCAATACGGTAATATCTATGTTACAACTGCCGATAACCACAATGTTATTCATGGAAACCTCCCTAACGTTTAATGTGCATTTCTTTAGTATACACCAGATTTCTTTAATTTAATAGATACTTTAATTATTAATTTAGTATATACTAATTATTGGTGCTTGCCTACTGTCAAAATACAATTACTAACAATATGTATGAAATCAGGTAAAAGTAGGAATTTTATTTTAAAATATGTTGAAATTTTGGTAAAATATAATATATCTATTAGAAAAAACGTATTTTAAAGGAGGATTTGAATGGCAACGTTACCTAATTGTCCAAAATGTGGTGAAGCATATACATATGAGGATGGTCATATGTATGTATGCCCTATGTGTGCTCATGAATGGACGGCTGCTGAAGCGGAAAGTGAGGCAACTGGTCTAGTTGTGCGGGATGCGAATGGCAATATTCTGCAAGATGGCGATTCCGTGACTATTATTAAAGATTTAAAAGTAAAAGGTGCTTCTGTATTAAAACAGGGGACGCGGGTTAAAAATATTCGCCTCGTTGATGGGGAGCATAATATTGATTGTAAGATTGATGGTTTTGGCGCTATGGCGTTAAAATCAGAATTCGTAAAAAAATTATAATTTAAATAAAAAGCCCTCCATGATGACTCTATTCGTTCGAATTCGGTCACCGTGGAGGGTTTCTTATTGGTAAGATTCTATATTATAAGATTCTATATTTATTTTATAATAACCAGCTTATAGCTTATATTGAGCGTATATATTATAAACTAAAGGTTTGAATTTCAGTGGCTTCGATGGAAGCTACAATATCATCAGCCAATTTTTCAAAAAGTGGCAATTGTTGTGGATGTAAAGCGCCACGAATATCCAGTGGGGTGCCTACAATTTCCATATCCTTAAATTCATTGGTGAAGTATTCGACCATTCGTTTCATAGCAGCAGAAGCCCAAGAGTGGTTACCTACGATGGATACCTTATGGTTATGGAAGTTAAGAGCTTTCAATTCATAGAGCAAGTTTTCCATAGTAAGGTACAACGCTAAGTTGTAAGTTGGCGCCATGCATACGAGATGACTATATTTCCAAGCATCAGCAATGATGTAGGATGGATTGGTTTTGGATACGTCATAGATTTTAATATCTGTAATGCCACGGAGGGATAATAATTTAGCCAACTGCTGTGCCATTTCAGCGGTGTTGCCATACATGGAACCAAAGGCAATAACGACACCTTTCTTTTCTGCTGAATAGGTGCTCCAGTGCATATATTTTTCAATCATATATTTAATGCTTTCAGGGGTACGCCAGATTGGCCCGTGAAGAGGGGCAATCATTTTAATCCCTAAAGGCAACGCTTTCTTAATGGCATTTTGAACTTGTACACCATATTTACCAACGATATTGGTGTAGTAACGACGAGCTTCATCTTCATAAACACGTTCAAAATCAAGCTGGTCAGCGAAGATATTACCATTGATTGTACCAAAAGTACCAAACGCATCAGCGGAGAATAAAATGCCGTTAGTTGATTCAAAGGTGCAAGTCACTTCTGGCCAGTGAACCATTGGCATTGTATAAGAGTGTAGGGTATATTTACCTAATTCAATGGTATCCCCTTCTTTGACTTCATAGTAGTTATCTGGGCAAGGGCGACCATAAAATTGTTCAAATAAGCGGAAAGTGGTGCGGTTACCTACAAGTTTAACATTTGGGTAACGATCGACTAATTCGATTAAGGTAGAGCAATGGTCTGGTTCCATATGATTTACAACTACGAAATCTAATTCACGGCCATTGAGCAAGTGCTCCACATTGTCAAAGAATTCTTGACGAATACTATCATCGACAGAGTCTACGATACAAGTTTTTTCGTCATCAATAAAATAGGAATTGTAGCTAACACCCATAGGAATAGGGAATAGATTTTCAAAACGTTCTGTATCCCAATCATTGCTACCTATCCAATAAATATTATCTGTTAATTTTTGTGCGCAATGCATGTCCTTACATCCTTTCAACTTAAGAATAACAAGAGCTGGTTATGTCTCTAAACTTATTCACCAACTATTATGATACTAGTAATCATATAGATACGCAACCTATAGATATGAAAAAAACGACATTTGTCATGCCGTTTTTTTCTTTAAGTATGCATTTTTTGAAATAATACGCCTAGTTAGTGGTAGTATTTAAGGATACAATGACTGAAATGGACCTGCAACTAGGTAGATTTAGTCTTTAAAATAAGCTACCCCAGAGGCAAAGACTGGCATGCCCTGTTTGCCAGGAATGTTTTTAGCAATGCCATAACTGGTACGTTCAATATGTCCCATTTTACCAAAGACGCGACCATCAGGACTAAATAGGCCTTCGATAGCTGCTACGGATTGGTTTGGATTGAAGCGGGCATCATAGGAGGCAATTCCTTCTAAATCAACATATTGGGTGGCAATTTGGCCGCTGCGATTGAATTCAACCACTTGAGCTGGGGAGGCGATGAAACGACCTTCACCATGGGAAATTGGCACTGTATAAATTTCACCAGCCTTAGTGAGGCTCATCCATGGGGATTTGGTAGAAATAACTTTCGTCCGTACCATGCCAGATAAGTGGCGACCAATTGTGTTGTACGTTAAAGTAGGGCTATCAGCCGTCATAGGGGCAACGTCACCATATGGTAACAGGCCTAGTTTAATGAGGGCTTGGAAGCCATTACAAATACCTAGTGCTAAACCGTCACGGTTATGCAATAAATTATGTAATGATTCGCTAAGGTATGGATTACGGAAGAGGGTGGCCATGAATTTGCCAGAGCCATCTGGTTCATCACCAGCACTGAAACCACCAGGGAAGAAGAGAATTTGTGCTTCGTCTAGCTTTTGTTTCATTACTTGGATGGATTCTTCTAGTTCGGCTACTGTACGATTGCGAATAATAACGATGTCTGCTTTAGCACCGGCTTTTTCAAAAGCACGGGCTGAATCATATTCGCAGTTCGTGCCAGGGAAAACTGGAATGATAACCTTTGGTGTAGCAATGCTTGGGCTTTGGCGAGGTTTAGCCTGTTGGTCATGAATGTAAGCCACGGCTTCACCCTGACCGGATTTAGCGGTTAATGGGAAGATAGGCGCTAAGGTGCTTTCATAGGCTTTTTCTAATTCGCTTAACGCAAGGTCTTCGCCATCAATGGAAATCTCTGGCTCTTCAATGATGGTACCTAGTAAGGTTACATGCTCATGTTTGGCCCATTCGCTAGCCGTAGCCGCATCGGTTTCAATAATCCAGGAACCACTATAGGAAGCGAATAACATCGGTTCAACATCATCAATTAAGTCTACGCCTAAGCGGTTGCCCAGCGCCATTTTAGTGATGGCGGCGGCGATACCACCAGCTTCGACTACGTAAGCGGCTGCTACATGACCTGCTTGCGCTTGTTGTGTAATGCGATCTGCTTGGGCTTTGAAAATAGCCCAGTCTGGTGTAGCATCTGCTTTACGAGGTGTATTTACATGTAAGAGTACATGCCTTACTTCTTTTAGATGTGGGGTAATAATATCGTCTACATTAGCCGTTGTGACAGCGAAAGATACGAGGGTAGGTGGCACCGTTAGGTCCATAAAGGTGCCGGACATAGAGTCCTTACCACCAATGGCACCAATGCCTAATTGTTTCTGCGCTTCATAGGCCCCTAAGAGTGCCGCTACTGGTTTGCCCCAAGCTTTTGTATCTTGATTGAGTCGTTCAAAATATTCTTGTAAAGTTAAATAAACGGAGCTTCGTTTACCGCCTAAGGCTACGATTTTAGCAACAGAAAGTAAAATGGCTTGTTGCGCACCGTGGAAAGGGCTCCATTCAGAAATATAAGGATCAAAGCCATGCGTCATAAGACTGGCCGTAGTAGTTTCTCCATGTAATACTGGTAATTTGGCGGCCATCCCTTGTACGGGCGTTTTTTGATAGAGCCCACTAAATGGCATAAGTACGGTGCCAGCTCCAATAGTACTGTCAAAGCGTTCACCTAAACCTTGTTGAGAGGTTACGGCTAAATCTTTCATAGTGGCTAGCCAATGTTCTTTAATATCATCAACGATAGGGTCTTCATAGTAAGTTCCTATAGGTGCTACCACATGAGCGGCTTGGCTTTGTTTAGCTCCATTAGTATTTAAGAAATCTCTTGAAATATCGACAATATTAACGCCTTGCCAAGTCATGGTTAAGCGATTGGAATCCGTAACATCAGCTACGACAGTAGCTTCTAGATTTTCTTCATCACAGTATTGCCGGAAGGCATCCCAATCCTGAGCGGCAATAACGCAAGCCATTCGTTCTTGCGATTCTGAAATGGCGAGCTCCGTGCCGTCAAGGCCTTCATATTTTTTAGGAACTGTATCTAAGTTGATAAGTAAGCCATCCGTTAATTCCCCAATAGCTACGGATACGCCACCGGCACCAAAGTCGTTACAACGTTTGATGAGGGTAGTTACTTCAGGGTGACGGAATAAGCGTTGAATTTTACGTTCGGTTAAAGGATTCCCTTTTTGTACTTCGGCACCACAAGTCGCTAGGGAGGATAAGTCGTGTTCTTTGGAGGAACCAGTAGCGCCACCACAACCATCACGACCTGTTTTACCACCTAAGAGTACTACGATGTCGCCAGGTACTGGTGGTTCGCGACGTACGTTGGTGCGAGGCGCAGCGCCTACTACAGCCCCGATTTCCATACGCTTAGCTACATAGCCAGGATGGTAATATTCACGTACTTCACCAGTGGCTAGGCCGATTTGGTTGCCATAGGAACTGTAGCCACGAGCGGCCCCTGTAGTGATTTGAGATTGTGGCAATTTACCTTCTAAGGTTTCACTAAGTGGTGTTAACGGATTACCTGAACCAGTAACACGCATAGCTTGATATACATAGGCACGGCCACTCAATGGGTCACGAATACAACCACCTAAGCAGGTAGCGGCGCCACCATACGGCTCGATTTCGGTAGGATGATTGTGAGTTTCATTTTTGAAGAGTAAGAGCCATTCTTCAGTTTGGCCATTGACTTCGACAGGTACCACGATGGTACAAGCATTGATTTCATCAGACTCATCAATTTCTTGTAAGCCCCCTTGTTCCCGTAACTCTTTAACTGCTAAGGTGGCCATATCCATTAATGTACGGGCCTTTTCACGACTTGCATAGAGGTGACGACGACCATCCATATATTCGGCAAGCGCTGCCTGAATAGGCACTGTTTCAGGAGAATTATCGATGGTAATATCGGTTAACTCTGTCATAAACGTTGTATGACGGCAATGGTCAGACCAATAGGTATCTAATACGCGAATTTCCGTAATAGTTGGATTGCGTTTTTCTGTATGGGCAAAATAGTCTTGAATTAATTCGATGTCAGCAGCACTCATAGCGAGCCCTAATTCTTGGCGCCAGTTTTGTAATTCTTCAGGGCTAGCGGTGATGAAGTTTTCTAAGCTAGCAACTGGTTGCGCTGGTTGCACATTGAGTTGTAATGTAGTAGGTAATTCAAGTGATGCTTCTCTTGAGTCTACAGGATTGATATAATAATGTTTTATACGGGCAATGTCTTTAGCACTTAAATCACCTTCCAAGGCAAATACACGGGCTGTGCGCACCGTAGCGCCTGATTTAAGAGTTAACATAGCTAAGCATTGTTCCGCCGAATCAGCTCGTTGATCATATTGGCCAGGTACGTATTCTGTGGCAATAATATGAGTCTGTTCCGTTTGAGGGAGGGTGTCAAATAGTTCATCCACCGGTGGTTCGGAGAAGATGAGTTGCTTAGCTTGGGCTAAGTCGTCTGCAGATACGCCTTCAATGTCATAGCGTTCGTAAATCGTTACGGAGTCAACGGGAATACCTAGTTCCGTACGAATAGTGTGACACATAGATGTAGCTTCGTGCGCAAAGCTTTCACGTTTACGGACGAAAATGCGATGAATTGACATAGTAAGCCTCCTCTTAATGGTCGTCAATGAATGCACTAACTATTGTGCAGATGCTGAAATATAGATATAATATACCTATATTGACAATTCTAGTATATACGGTTTAGACTTATTAGTAAAGAAAAATTTAATTAGAGGAGGTTAATAATTTCTTTTTAGAGATTAGTTTTGCTAATCAATAAATAAGCTATATGCCTTGCTAGGTATTGGCAATATTTATGGGGTATTGAGTGGTAGTTGTTGTAAAGGAGATAAAAGATATAATATGAGCATTTCCACAGATTTGTATCGTACTTTTTTAGGGGTAGGCTTGCACTTATCCTTTTCTAAAGCAGCCAAGGAGATAGGGGTATCTCAGTCTGCTATTAGTCAAAGTATTAAGCAGCTAGAAAAGGAATTGGATATCGTTTTATTTGAACGAACTACCAAGTCTGTTTCATTTACACCTGAAGGAAAAGAACTTTTCGATACAGTGGCGAAAGCGTTCTCTATTTTAGATAATGGGGTAACACAATTACAAGATCGTCTTACACATGAACAAGAAAGTGTAAAACTAGCAGCCACCGACACTTTGTGTCGTCACTTCTTATTGCCTTATTTTAAAAAGTGGCAAGAACAAGAACAGGAAACAGGGCTACAGATTACGAACCGTCCGTCACCACTTTGCGTGCAGATGGTAGAAAACCGAGAAGCCCAAATGGCTATCGTTAATACCTATGAAGGCTTAGAAGCCAATCCACAATTAGAAGTCATCGAATTGCAGACTATGCAGGACATCTTTGTGGGTGGTCCATTTTATAAAGGGATGGGGAGCATTGATTTAAATCGTTTAATGCAAGAACCTTTATTGCTTTTAACGCAAGGGGCGGCTAGCCGTGAATTCTTTGATAATTTAACGGGCAAAGCGTGCAAAAAACCATCTTTTGAATTAGGAAGCCTTGATGTACTCATGGACTTAGTTGAGATTAATATGGGTATTTCCTTAGTACCAGATATTTTAGTGAAACAGAAATTAAAAGAAGGTCGTGTGGTAGAAATTAAAACGGATATTGTAGTACCACCGCGTAAAATCGCCTTAGTACGCTCGCGCTTATTGCCAGTGTCGCAAGGGGCTGCAAAATTTATTGACCTTCTTCTAAAGAAGTGATATTGTAGTATAATCAAGTGTAGTATTAGTACTCATAATGAGTACGTAAGTAATAAAAATAACGCAACAAGGAGACTCTCGTATGGAATTGTTAAAAAAACGCATTATGGAGGAAGGCATTGTTTTAAACAATCGCGTCTTAAAGGTGGACAGCTTTTTGAATCATCAAATTGATCCTAAATTGTTTGTTGCTATTGGTAAGGAAATTGCGGCGCGTTTTAAAGATAAGGGCATTCAACGTATTGTGACCATTGAGGCTTCTGGCATCGCGGTAGCTTTACAAGTAGCCATTGAAATGGATGTACCCCTTGTGTTTGCACGCAAGAAAAAATCCATTCTTATGACTGATGATGTATATCATTCGGTAGTATATTCCTATACTAAGGAAGAAAACTATGATGTAACTATTTCTAAGAAATTCTTACCAAAAGGCGAGAA
Source organism: Veillonella sp. R32 (assembly GCF_010093125.1). Classification (GTDB taxonomy): domain Bacteria; phylum Bacillota; class Negativicutes; order Veillonellales; family Veillonellaceae; genus Veillonella_A. Next base: position 83,919 of record NZ_NMZQ01000003.1, on the reverse strand, counting down.
AGTTCTCATTATTGACGACTTCTTAGCAAGTGGGGAAGCTGCTATGGGGCTTGTAAAATTAGTAGAAAGTGCTGGCGATACAGTAGAAGGGATTGCCATTGTCATTGAAAAATCCTTCCAACCTGGTCGTGAACGTTTAGAACGAGCTGGCTATGATGTGCAGTCATTAGTGCGTATTGCTAAGTTTGAAGATGACCATTGCGTTTTTATTGACGACTAAGTCGTTTCTGTATTAATAGATTATATAAAAGGGAGATGTAACAATGAACACAAAAGCAGAACAATTCGATCAATTTTTAAAAGACCGCGATGTTACCAACTGGTTCACTAAGGAAGAACATCAAGATGATGTGCATTCTGTAGTATATCGTGGTTACTTCGATGTGGCTGCTCAGCAGTTGCCATTGTTTATAGTGTTAGATGACACTGTTTTTAACTTAATTCGTTTAGTAGTGACTACCGGGGCTGTGCCTGCTGAAAAACAAGCTGACGTAGTGGCATATCTTAATGAATTAAATGGTAAATTTAAAATCTTTAAATATTACTTAGGCGAAGATGATAATGTAGTATATATGGATATTAGCTTACCAGCTGCTAAAGAAACGTTTGACCCTAATTTATTGGTAGGCCTTTTACTCGAAGTATTAGAACCACATATTAAAGAATACTATCCAAGCATTCTTGGTAAAGTATTAGATGGTGAAGAAGTGACTACTAAAGAAAAAGGTAAAAAAGATAAGAAGGACAAAGTTAACTAAGCCTTAGTTTCTTATTCATGAGTGCTAGGCCCTTCGCCTAGTAAGAGTCCACAAGTAGAAGAGGTGCAGTATGGCAAAGCCTAAGAATGAAAAAAGCGCTATTTTTGAGAAGTTCTTAGTTGAGGAAGACATAACTTGCTTTGATAAACGTGAGATTCAAGATGATGAAGATACCGTTGTATATCGCTCGTATATGCAGACAGATATTGGCGATATGCCTATTTTCGTGCTGCTTGATGCTACGATTTACAGCGTTGTACGCGTAGTGGTAGGTGGCAATGTAGTAACGGCTCATAACTACCAAGCGATTGTGGACTTTATCAATCGTGAAAACAGTATTTATAAAAACTTCAAATATTATGTAGAGCATGACGATAATAGCTTATATTTGGACTGTGTATATATGTGTTCAAACTCTTCCTTTGAGCCACAATTATTGTATGTGTTGATGAATCAAATCGTACAATATATGCCAAAGGCGGTACCAGCCCTTAAAGAAGCTATGGGGATTTCGCAATTGCCAGATCCCTTTCTTGCGCATGCCCATGAACATGGTGAATAATGTTACAAGACTCCCTAATTAATTTTGGGGAGTCTTTTTATTAATGTTCGGAATGCATCGAACATTAATAAAAATAAATAAATTAATATTCGAATATTATATTGACTAATAAGTTTGGGTTTGTTAGAATTTAGATAGAAATTGTTATCGTTACGGCAAGGTAGTTTTGTCAGTTAATTTAGGAGGGACTCACATGAAAGTTGGCATCGTAATGGGTAGTGACTCTGATTTAGGAGTTATGAAGAAAGCCGCAGACGTATTGAAGGAATTTGGCATTGACTATGAAATGGTTATTGCGTCGGCCCATCGTACGCCAGAAGAAGTGAAAAAATTTGTAACTCGTTTAGAAGCTGAAGGAGCCATTGCATTTATTGCAGGTGCTGGTGCGGCCGCTCATTTACCTGGGGTTATTGCTAGTTTCACCGTATTACCTGTTATTGGTGTACCGCTAAATGCTACGGCGCTAAAAGGGATTGACGCCTTGTTGGCGATTGTACAAATGCCATCAGGTATGCCTGTAGCGACTATGGCCGTTGACGGGGCTAAAAATGCAGCTTTATTTGCTGTACAGATTGGCGCCGCTCAAGATGCTGCTTTGAAAGCTCAATATAAAACATATCGGGAAGATATGGCTAAAGCTGTTATTGCTAAAAATGAAAAATTACAAGCCGAATTGAATAAATAATAAAAAGATATAAAAGAAGCGCTCATTCCGTTAGTTAATTAATAGGAGATAGGATATCTCCTTGTATAAAGGTATTAGAATATGTCAATAGGAGGCAATACCATGAAAATGTTATACGAAGGCAAAGCAAAACAAGTATTTGAAACAGAAAACGCTAATGAATATTTAGTTCACTATAAAGATGATGCCACTGCTTTTAATGGCGAGAAAAAAGGGACGATTCATGATAAAGGGGTTTTAAATAATAAAATTTCCTCTTTCTTCTTTGAATTATTGACTAAAGAAGGTGTACCTAATCATTTCATCAAACGTCTTAATGATCGTGACCAATTAGTTAAAAAATTAGAAATTTTACCATTGGAAGTTATCGTTCGTAACATTATTGCTGGTTCCTTGTCCAAACGTCTTGGTATTGAAGAAGGTACACCTTGCAAACGTCCTATCCTTGAATTTTGCTATAAAAATGATGATTTAGGTGACCCATTCATCAATGAAGATCAGATTTTAGCGTTAGGTTGGGCTACGGAAGAACAAGTAGCACTTGTTCGTAAATATGCTATGCAAGTTAATGAAATCCTTAAAAAATTCTTAGCGGAAAAGAAAGTAACCTTGGTTGACTTTAAATTGGAATTTGGTCTTCACAAAGGTGAAGTTTTGTTAGGTGATGAAATTTCCCCTGATACATGCCGTTTCTGGGATAGTGAAACTAACGAAAAACTTGACAAAGACCGTTTCCGTCGTGACCTTGGCAATGTAGAAGATGCCTATAAAGAAATGTTATTCCGCCTTACTGGCGAACGTGCGTAATAGGAGATAATCATGCATTACGACTCTATATTTGACAAGTGGCATGAAGAGTGTGGCGTATTTGGTATTTATGATTGTCAGTTAAACGTAGGTAATTTTACTTACTGGGGATTATTTGCTCTGCAACATCGCGGTCAAGAAAGTGCCGGTATTGCTATTAGTGATGGTACCAATATTGAAGTAACTAAAGGCATGGGTCTTATTACAGAGGCGATTAAACAATTGCCAGATGTGCCAGGTGGTTTTATTACCTCTGGTCATGTACGCTACTCCACAACGGGTTCTAATAATCCTAAAAATATTCAACCTTTGGTGATTCATTACCAAGGGGGCGATATGGCGGTAGCTCATAATGGTAATTTGACAAATGCTTTAGAATTACGGCGTGAATTAGAAGACAGTGGTTCTATTTTCCAGACTACCATGGATTCTGAAGTGATTGTAAACTTAATTGCCCGTTCTAAAGCAGCTAATACCGAAGAACGCATCATAGAAGCCGTGCGACGCATTGAAGGGGCCTTTTCGTTGGTTATTAGCACTAATGATAAATTGATTGGCGTCCGTGATGCCAATGGATTCCGTCCGCTTTGTTTAGGGAAGACGGAACATGGCTATGTGTTATCTTCAGAAACTTGTGCTCTTGATGCCATTAAGGCTGAATTTGTGCGCCATATTGATCCAGGTGAAATGGTTATCATTGATGATAGTGGTGTCAGAAGCCGTTTATTCGTAGAATCTAAAGCTGATATTAATAAAGCCCTTTGTGTATTTGAATACATTTACTTTGCTCGTTCCGATAGTGAAATTGACGGTCAAAGTGTATATCAAGCTCGTTTAAATATGGGCCGTGAATTAGCACGGGAAACGAAATATGAAGCGGATTTAGTTATGTCCATTCCAGACTCTGGTACAACGGCAGCGCTAGGCTATGCTCGCGAATCGGGGATTCCTTTCGGAGAAGGGCTAATTAAAAACCGCTACATGGGTCGTACCTTTATTAAGCCAGATCAAGCACAGCGTGAATTAGCGGTGCGTATGAAACTTAATGCGGTAGCCGATGTAGTGAAAGGGAAACGAATTGTTTTAATTGATGATTCCATCGTTCGCGGTACTACAAGTGGCATCATTGTGCGCATGCTTAAAGAAGCAGGAGCTAAAGAAGTTTATATGTGCGTTAGCTCTCCAGCCATTGAATATCCTTGCCATTACGGGATTGATACCTCGGTGCGTAAAGAATTAATTGCTGCAACCCATACGATTGAGCAAATTAGAGAATATATCCAAGCGGATAAACTTCACTATTTAAGCCGTGAAGGCTTATGCCGCGCTGTGAGCGGCGTACCAGAAGCAGAGCTTTGCTTTGCTTGTTTTGATGGCGATTATGCCGTAACAGTTCCGGAAGACCAAGACGAGGGAGGAAAATATGTGCTCGAATAAAGGTGGCGTAACATATCGTGATGCTGGTGTTGACATCGATGCCGGTAATAAAGCCGTTGATTTAATGAAAGCGGCGGTAAGACGCACGTATACATCTGGTGTAGTTGGCGATATTGGTGGCTTTGGTGGTTTATTCTCCTTAGCTGGTTTTGATATGAAAGAACCTATGCTAGTATCTGGCACCGACGGCGTAGGGACTAAATTGCGTTTGGCTATTATGATGGACAAACATGATACTATCGGTCAAGACTGCGTAGCAATGAGTGTGAATGATATTTTAGTACAAGGGGCAACACCTTTGTTTTTCCTTGATTATATTGCGGTTGGCAAATTAGTGCCAGAACAAGTGGCAACGATTGTTCGTGGTGTAGCGGAAGCTTGTGAAGAGTCTGGGTGTGCTTTGCTCGGTGGTGAAACAGCTGAAATGGCTGGCTTCTACGGCGATGGTGACTATGATGTGGCTGGTTTTGCGGTAGGGATTGTTGATCGTCCACGCTTATTAACTGGTGAAAATATTAAAGCGGGCGATATTTTACTAGGCTTACCATCGACAGGTGTTCACTCCAATGGCTTCTCCTTAGTGCGTAAAATTGTATTTGACGTGCAGAACATGAAACTTACTGATGAAGTACCTGAGTTTGGCAAAACGTTAGGGGAAGAATTATTAACGCCTACCCGTTTATATCCTAAGGCTGTATTGCCATTGACCCGTAAAGGTTTATTAAAAGGCATGGTTCATGTGACTGGTGGTGGTTTCTATGATAATATTCCACGTATTTTGCCAGAAGGAACGTCGGCCCGTGTCAATGCTGATGCATGGCCTAAATTACCTATTTTTGAAAAATTACAAGAATGGGGTAATGTAGCAACCAAAGAAATGTACCGTACCTTCAATATGGGGATTGGTATGATTTTAGTGGTTGCACCAGAAGATTTAGCGGCCGTGAAAGCCCAGTTGGCTAAAGTAAATGAAACGGTTTATGAAATTGGTCGTATTGAAGCGGCTAGTGACGAACGAGTAATCATGGAAGGGCGTGACTTCGTTGGCTAAGCGAATTGCTATTTTTGCTAGTGGACGTGGTTCTAACGCAGCCGCTTTGTATGAAGCGATTCAAGCCGGTGAAATTAAGGCTCACGTGGTGGTTGTGCTAAGCGACCATCACGATGCGCCTGTATTAGGGCGTGCTAAAGAGTGGGGTGTACCGTCTGTTGTAGTGGAACGGAAGGCGTATGCTAGCAAAGAAGCGTTTGAAGAAGCTATGTTAGCGGCTATTGCACCTTATGAGCCAGAAGCGATAGTTTTAGCTGGTTATATGCGCTTATTAGGGCCAACCTTTATTAAGCCCTATGAATATAAGATTTTGAACATTCATCCCGCTTTATTGCCATCTTTCCCAGGCCTACACGCGCAAGGGCAAGCCGTAGCAGCGGGGGTTAAAGTTAGCGGTTGTACCGTTCACTTTGTGGATACCGGTATGGATTCGGGGCCGATTATTATGCAAGCTGTCGTGCCAGTCTATGCGGATGATACAGAAGATACATTGGCAGCTCGTATTCTGCCAGAAGAACATAAAACATATAAAAAAGCATTGGCCCTCTTTTGTGAGGACAAATTAACGATTAAGAATCATATTGTGCACATTGAGGACTAGCCTTAGGGCGGTCCTTTTGTGCCCATTTGGGCAGTCCATGCCAGATGCAGGAGGTTTTCTATGATTAAAAATGCACTTATCAGTGTGTCCGATAAAACAGGTATTGTGGAATTTGCTAAATCTTTAGCTGCTTTAGGCGTAACTATTTACTCGACTGGTGGTACTTTCCGTACCTTAGCTGAAGCAGGCGTAGCAGTTCATCAAGTGGATGAATTGACGAAGTTCCCTGAAATGATGGATGGCCGTGTGAAAACATTGCATCCTATGGTGCATGGTGGTATTTTAGCGGTTCGTGATAATGCTGAGCATGTAAAGGCTATGACAGATTATGGTATTCAGCCTTTAGATTTACTGGTTGTCAACCTCTATCCCTTCCGTGAAACCATTGCAAAACCTAATGTAGCACTAGAAGAAGCGATTGAAAACATTGATATTGGTGGTCCTACGATGGTTCGTTCAGCGGCGAAGAATAATGCTTATGTAGGGATTGTAGTTAATCCTGAACGGTATGAGGAAGTTATTACTCGTTTGCAAGCTGATGGTGATTTAGGGCGTGAATTCCGTTTTGCTTTGGCGAAAGAAGCTTTTGCGCATACGGCGGCTTACGACACGGCTATTGCCAATTATTTTAGTGAACAATTAGGGCAGACGCCATTCCCACCAGAATATTTACAGGCCTATGAAAAAGTAGCAGACCTTCGCTATGGTGAAAATCCGCATCAAAAAGCTGCTTTTTATAAAGAAATTGGTGAAGCTACCGGTATGGGCGCTATGAAACAGCTTCATGGGAAAGAATTATCTTACAATAATATTGTTGATATGGAAGCCGCTTGGAATATGGTGTGGGAATTTGAAGAACCTGCTGCTTGTATTATTAAACATACGAACCCTTGTGGCGCAGCTATTGGTGCTAATTTAGCGGAAGCATATGTTAAGGCGTATGAAGCCGATTCTGTATCGGCCTTTGGTGGCATTGTAGCGCTGAATCGAGAAGTGGACGAAGCTACGGCTACTGAAATGAGTAAAATCTTCTTAGAAGTGATTATGGCCCCTAAATTTTCTGCTAAAGCCCTTACTATTTTAGAAGCTAAGAAAAATATTCGCCTCATTGAATTGGCAAAACCAGCCGCTGATCAAGTGGTTGTGAAAAAAGTATCGGGTGGTTTATTAGTACAGACGGAAGATGATTTGCGAGAAGATGAAACGTCTTATACAGTAGTGACGAAAGTACAACCTACCAAAGAACAATGGGATGCGCTTCGTTTTGCTTGGAAACTTGTGAAACATGTAAAATCTAATGCTATTTTAATTGCTAAAGATAACCAGACTTTAGGCGTTGGGGCTGGTCAGATGAACCGTGTAGGAGCCGCTAAAATTGCTCTTGAAGAAGCCGGTGAAAAGGCACAAGGTGCTGTCTTGGCTTCTGATGCTTTCTTCCCCTTTGGTGATACGGTAGCGACAGCCGCTGAACATGGCATTAAGGCCATTATTCAACCAGGTGGCTCTATCCGTGATGAAGAATCCATTGCCAAAGCAGATGAAGCGGGCATTGCCATGGTATTTACCCATGTACGTCATTTTAAACACTAATTGACCCAAGGAGGATATATGAAAGTTTGCGTAATTGGATCGGGTGGTCGTGAGCATACTTTAGTCTGGAAATTAGCTCAAAGTGCGTCAGTTGATAGCGTGTATGCTTTGCCTGGTAGTCAAGCTATGGCCGATGTGGCGACTTGTGTAGCCTTAGATTGGCAAAATTTTGATGAAGTAGTAGCGTTTTTACAAAAAGAACATATTGAATTAGTGGTTATCGGTCCAGAAGCACCGTTGGTAGCTGGACTTGCTGATGTGGTGCGTGCTGCTGGCATAGCTGTATTTGGTCCATCTAAAGCAGCAGCCCAATTGGAAGGGTCAAAAGTCTTTGCCAAAGACTTGATGAAAAAATATAATATTCCTACGGCAGCTTATGGTGTATTCTCCGATGTTAATAAGGCGAATGCTTTTATTGATGAAACAGGGGCGCCTATTGTGATTAAGGCAGATGGTCTAGCTGCTGGTAAGGGCGTAGTCGTAGCTATGACTGTGGCGGAAGCGAAAGCAGCGGTAGCTGATATGCTATCTGCGAATCGTTTTGGCGATGCAGGGCATACCGTAGTGATTGAGGAATTTATGGCTGGGGAAGAAGCATCTTTATTAGCCTTTGTCGATGGGACGACTGTGGTGCCGATGATTTCTTCGCAGGATCATAAGCGTATTTTTGATGGTGATAAGGGCCCTAATACGGGTGGCATGGGGACGTATGCGCCTGCACCGGTAATGACTAAGGATTTACTTGACGAAGCGTATCATACAATTTTAGTGCCTATGGTACAGGCTATGAAAGCGGAAGGCATGCCCTATGTAGGTTGTTTATATGCAGGTCTTATGATTACGCCAGAAGGGCCTAAAGTAGTGGAATTTAATGCCCGTTTTGGTGACCCAGAAACGCAGGTTGTTTTACCTTTATTAGCTAGTGATTTAGGCCAGATTATGCTCGCTTGTGCTACGGGCCAGTTGACAGCTGATATGGTGAGCTGGCAAGCCGGTAGTGCTGCTTGTGTTATTTTAGCCTCTAAAGGCTATCCTGAGACCTCTCATAAAGGTGATGTAATTGAGGGGGATTTACAGTTCACTGACAATACCTTAATATTCCATTCGGGGACTAGTTTTAATAATGGTCATTTTGAAACGGCTGGTGGTCGCGTATTAGGGATTGTTGGGCTTGGTAAGGACTTACAAAGTGCATTGGATGTAGCCTATGGTCGTGTGCGTAACGTTCGCTTTGAAGGTTGTCAGTATCGTAAAGATATTGGACAAAAGGCATTTGCTCATTTAGTTTAAAATTCAGCGATTTGTGAAGTATTAAATCAAAATATTTACGCTTATTGAAAAATAGGTGTATAATAGAGACAGAATTTGTCTATTTTGAGTAGTATATGATAGGCCAATGAAGCGGGGCGTGATAGTATGGCGTTATATAAAAATCTTAAACGAGTTCGTATGAGGACCGGTAAAAGTCAATTAGAAGTAGCTAATAGTGTGGGTATTAGTAATGCTGCTTTATCCAATTATGAAACTGGATACCGTGAGCCTGATTTGGAAACGTTAAAGCAATTAGCCGTATATTATGGTGTGTCCTTAGATGAATTGGCTGAGGTCAAACCTAGTTTGCCTCCAGTCTACGACTTATGGGCTGTTATCAAAAACAAGGAAGTTGCCTTTAATGGCAAACACTATGCCTTGAAGCCTTCACAGCGCCAGCAGTTGCGTAAACAGTTGGCCACATTTTTTGAGAAATACGACCCTGTAGTCGAAAAACCAAAGAAGTAAGGTAACCGTAAATAACAGAATAAGTAAACCGGTATGCTATTGCTTAGCAATGACGTGCCAACAGATTAGTAATGAATACATAAATGTAAGTAGTAAGTTGTGTAAATGTTATGTATGAATTAAAATAGGCGAAATACTAAAAAGGAGCTATACCCCTCGGCTTAGCCGTGAGGGATAGCTCCTTTTTGGTTGGTTACGATTACATCATAAAGTAATTGTTGTGCCTGGATCAACAACGAGGCCTTTTTGATTGTGCTTAGTTTCCAGCTGTTTTACATATTCATAAGGATCCTTGTCAATCACGGGCCACGTTTTATAGTGGATAGGAATAGTTACTTTGGCTTTAATTAAGGAAGCGGCTAGTAAGGCATCTTCGACGCCCATGGTGAAATTATCACCAATTGGTAAGAGGGCATAATCAATGTCACCAAAGCGATTTAAGTATTGCATATCGCTAAAGAAGGCTGTATCGCCAGCGAAATAAATGGTTTTACCATAAAAGTTGAAGATAACACCCGCTGCATGACCGCCAGGGATGCCTGCTCCGTGGAAGGCCGGGGTGAGGCGAACGGAACCAAATTCAAAATCAAATTTACCACCTAGATGCATAGCGTGAGCTCTTAAGCCTGCTTCTTCAGCTTTGTGAGCTACTTCAGCAGTAGAAATAAGCAAAGCATCATTAGCTTTACCAATGGTATCGGCATCGCCATAATGATCGCCATGGCCATGGCTAACAAAAATATATTGACAGTGAATGTCCTCTGGTTTAGCTATTTCCCAAGTATTGCCGTTAAAGAATGGATCACAGACGATGGATACATCGCCATTGCTGAGTAAAAACGTGGAATGACCATAATATGTTAATGTAACTGCCATAAGATGCCTCCTTGTGATTAAAATATTAGACTACTTATATATTTAATGATACCATAGAATGAGATTGAAATATATAGATTACATATGATGAGGATAACTATGGAATTAACCCATTTTGATGAAGCAGGCAATGCTCGTATGGTAGATGTGAGTGATAAAGCTGTGACAACTCGCGTGGCAGTAGCGGAAGGTTTTATTACCGTAAATGAAGAAATTTATAAACGTATAGAAGCGGGGACGTTGAAAAAAGGTGATGTATTGGCAGTGGCTCAATTAGCAGCGATTATGGGGGCTAAGCAGACGGCCAATCTCATTCCCCTATGTCATCCCTTAAGCTTAAGTAAGGTGGCTGTTATTTGTGAGCTAGACGTCGCTAAACAGGCGGTGCGCATTGAGGCGACTGTTAAAACAACGGGACAAACAGGTGTAGAAATGGAAGCGTTGACAGCCGTGCAAGTAGGGTTGCTAACAGTTTATGATATGTGCAAAGCTATTGATAAGACAATGGTTATAGGACCGGTGTATTTAGTGGAAAAATCAGGCGGTAAGAGTGGTCACTTTGTTAATGATACGCTAGCGTCCCGCTAAATTGAGTAGCCCTTTAGGAGTAAATGGAGTATCTCCTTAAAAGTATCTCCTTAGGGGGAATTTGTGTAGGGTCTTAGGACTTAATTGAGTAGAGCCTTAGGGCTTTTTGAGAAAAGACTTGAAGCCCTCTCCAGAATTAGGTAAAATAAGATGTTAGACTAAATAGTAAAAAGAAGGATGACTTATGGAAATAGTATTAGTAGAACCAGAAATTCCTGGTAATACAGGAAATATTGCGCGCCTTTGTGCAGCCAATCATATGACACTTCATCTAGTAAAACCTTTGGGGTTTAAACTAGAAGATAAATATTTGAAACGGGCTGGTCTAGATTATTGGCACTTAGTAGATGTTCAGGTCCATGAAAATTTACAAGAAGTGTATGCTAAATATCCTGATCGTCGATATTTCTATGCCACTACTAAGGCAAAACATACCTATGCCGAAGTGCAGTATGAAATTGGCGATATGTTAGTGTTTGGTAAGGAAACCAAAGGATTACCGGAAGATTTGTTGGCTGCTAATTATGAGCAAACCATTCGCATTCCTATGATTGAAGAAGCACGTTCTTTGAACTTATCCAATTCAGTAGCTATTATTGCTTATGAAGCAATGCGGCAATTGAATTTTCCAGATTTAAAAAATTTAGGTCATTTAACGATGAAAGGTGGTAATTAAATCCATGAATTACGACAAAGCGTATGAATTACAAAAAGCAATGCGTGAAAGCGAAGAGTACAAAGCTTTAATGGAAGCACAGGCAGCTGTTGAAAGTGATGCAACGGCTAAAGGCTTAATTGAACAATTCTTAATGCAACAGATGCAGTGGGAATACGCTAAAATGGCCGAAGCGCCTGAAGCGGAAGAAATTGGTAAAAAATTAGAAGAATTAATGCCTATGATTCAAGCAAACTCTGGAGCGCAAACTTATTTGCAAGCCCATGTACGTTGGACACAAGTATCCAATGATGTATATCGTATCATTAGTGAACCTATTACAGAAGGAATGAAAATTCTTGAAAAAGCTAAACAGTAATTTACAAGCGTTATATGCTGATTTACAGCATATTGTACCGGCTACGGCCCTGCGTTGTGAAGAACCACTAGCTGCTCATACGACTTTTAAAATTGGTGGCCCAGCCGATATTTTTGTAACACCTCAGACGATGCATGAATTGAGCCAAGTGTTAGCAGCCATTCATAAAGCACAGGTGCCGCTTACTATTTTAGGCAGTGGCTCTAATGTGCTAGTATTAGACGGCGGAATTCGTGGCGTAGTATTATCTCTTAGTGAGATGAAAGAAACTATGGCTGCTATCGATAGTATTATGACAGTTAGCGCAGGGTATATGTTAAAAGATGCGTCTGAATTTGCTTATGCTGCTGGTTTAACAGGCCTAGAATTTGCTATTGGCATTCCTGGTACCCTAGGGGGCGCTGTCTTTATGAACGCTGGTGCTTATGGCGGTGAAATGTGTCAAATCGTCACTAAGGTGCGGGCCGTAGATATGACGGGACATATTAATGAATATACCGCCGAAGAATTGGCCTTTGCCTATCGTCATAGTCGTTTCCATGAAAGTCATGAAATTATTGGCGAAGTGGATATTACCTTACAGGCTGGTGATAAAGATACGATTCTAGCTACTATGGAAGATTTGACGCAGCGCCGTGAAAGTAAACAGCCATTAGAATACGCTAGTGCCGGTTCGACGTTCAAGCGGCCACCTGGCTATTTTGCAGGCACCTTGATTGAACAGACGGGCTTAAAGGGCTTGGCCGTAGGAGATGCAGAAGTGTCGCAAAAGCATGCAGGCTTTGTAATCAATAAGGGCCGCGCATCAGCCAAAGATGTACTGGATTTAATTCATAATGTACAAGCCCGTGTAGCCGAAGCGCATGGTGTTAATTTAGAAACGGAAGTGCGCATTATTGGGGAAGAGTAAATCCAACTAAATTATTAGAAATAGTGGTTGACAGGCTACTGTTAAATCACGTATAATATTTCGGTAAGCATTTGTATCTTATTCCATTAGCCCCGGAAAGAGAGCAGGATGCTTTTTGGTAAAGTAGTCGTTATGAGGAGGAATTAGCAGCATGAAAACTACATATATGGCCAATCCGAACACTGTTGAACGGAAATGGTATGTTGTTGACGCTGAAGGTAAAACTTTAGGACGCCTTGCTGCCGAAGTAGCTAAAGTTCTTCGGGGCAAAAATAAACCGACTTTCACACCACACGTTGACACTGGTGACCACGTTATCGTAATCAACGCTGAGAAAGTTCGTTTCACAGGTAAAAAATTAACTCAGAAAATATATTTCCGCCATTCTGGTTACCCAGGTGGTTCCCGTTTCGTTACTCTTGGTAACATGTTGGAAAAACATCCAGAACGCGTTGTGGAAATGGCAGTTCGTGGGATGCTTCCTAAGAACAAACTAGGCGCTCAAATTTATCGCAAATTGAACGTTTACGCTGGTTCTGAACATCCACATGCAGCTCAGAAACCTGAAGTTTTGGAATTTGATATTCGGTAATTACCGGGAGGAGGAACATTTACATGGCAGTAGCTCAGTACTACGGTACAGGTCGTAGAAAATCTTCCGTTGCCAGAGTTCGTCTGGTACCGGGCACAGGTAAAATTGTAATCAATAAACGTGATCTTAGCGATTACTTTGGTCGTAAGACTTTGGAATTAATCGTAAAACAACCGCTTAACCTTACTGGTACGGTTGAACAATATGATGTTATCGCTGACGTTGCTGGTGGTGGCCCATCTGGTCAAGCTGGTGCAATTCGTCACGGTATCTCCCGTGCTTTATTAGGTGTTGACGGTGAACTTCGTCAATCTCTTAAAAAAGCTGGTTTCTTAACTCGTGACCCACGTATGAAAGAACGTAAAAAATACGGTCTTAAAAAAGCTCGTAAAGCGTCTCAGTTCTCGAAACGTTAATATTACAAATGGCAACCCTACAAACCTCTGGTTTGTGGGGTTTTTTTTACCTATCTGCTTTAAATTGGGGGAGTTAGCAAAGCGTAGCCTACAGGTAGTCTACAAAAAGGTTACAAGTAGGTTACAAATTACTAGAAAAAAGACATTATGATATAATAGAAAATAATTACACTTAACAAAGGATACACATAGGGGAGGTTTTACTATGCAGGCCAACGAATTAGTAGCTTTACAAAATTTAACACAGGCACAACGTGACTATGTATTATTAAAAATGACCAGTCAAAAAGACACAGGCATGGCATATTTATGGTGGTTTATTTTTGGAGTGCATTATTTTTATCTTAGAAAACCAATTATTAACTTGTTGTATTGGGTAACGGCTAGTGGCTTTGGTATTTGGGGGATTATTGACTTGTTCCGTATTCCTGGCATGGTACGCCGTTTTAATGAAAAAATGCTAAAAGAAGCCATTTTGGAAGCTCAAAACTTATATCCTGATGACAGCGAATAAATTGACATATAGCTCCTTAAAATCCTATTGATTTTATATCGATATAATTCTATAATAATGTTACAAGTGTAATATTTTATTATATTACTAAAGTTTCAGAAAAGAGGAGATATTATGAAAAAACGTGCGTTATTATTAGCAGCTGTAGCAGCTTGCGTAACATCCGCAGCTTTTGCTACACCACAAACTCAATGGCAAGAAGGCCAATGGCAAGTTGATTTAGGGGCTTGGAATGTAGAAGCTAGTGCTGATTCTGACAAATTACTTGGTGAAGGTGGCAATGTAACAACGGATGACAAATGGAACTTCCAAGGTGGTCTTACATATGGTTTAACTGATCGTTGGGCTTTACAGTATAACTACTATGGCTTAAAATCTGATGGTAACAATGAAACTGGAGATATTGGTACAGATGGTAATAGCCAAGAAGTAAATGCGATTTATTCCTTAAATAAAAACTTTGCTGTTTATGGTGGTTGGAACCGCATTGACAACAAACTTAAATTTGAAGGAGAAACTGTTTCTCAGAAAAACAATGTAGCTCAAATTGGTATTATTGCTAAAGCACCTTTAACTGACAAATTGGATGTATATGGTAAAGCAGCTATTGGTACTAAAAATACAACAATTTGGGAAGCTGGTCTAGGTTATAGCATTACCCCTGATTTAGATGTAAATGCAGGCTATCGCTATGTTAATACTAAGTTAGCTGATAAAGGTGATTATGATATTGTAGCTGATGATGCTAATATTAGCTACAAAGGCTTCATTGCTGGTCTTTCTTATCGTTTTGGTGGCGGTCATGAAGAAGCTCCAGAATCTACGCCAGCTCCAGTATATACACCACAGCCACAACCTCAAGCAGTGCCTGTAGTACAGCAAGCGGCAGTACCTCGTAATGACTACTATTTAGAAAGCGTTCACTTCGGCTCTGACGAAGATCAACCTCTTAATACCGAACAATCTAAATTAGATCATTTTGTACAGGTAGCTAAAGCTAACCCAACACATACTTTCAAATTAGTAGGTAATACAGATGCTAGAGGTACTGATAGCTATAATAACGCTCTTTCCCAACGCCGCGTTGACAATGTAGCTGCGTATGCACAAAGTCAAGGTGTACCAGCTTCTCAGTTAGTGCTTAACTATAAAGGTGAAAACAATCCAGTATCCACTAATGATACTGACCAAGGCCGTGCTGACAACCGTCGTGTAGATATTTGGGAAAATAAATAATTTATTTATCGGTAAAATATTTTACATTTTGTGTAATATGTGTTACACTAATTACCTCGGTAGGCAACATGTATCTTGGATACATGCGCAGGGGATTCCTCACAAAGGAATCCCTTTTTTGTTTATACATATATAACAAATTTGTTATATATAATGGGAGAAACTGGTATTATACGCTTTTCCAGCTATCTGCTATACTACGTAAGAGAGGTGATTGTTAATGAATATATTTGTAATTGTATTAGTTGCTTTTATGGCTGCTATTGGGCCATTAAGTACTGATATTTATTTACCGGGGTTACCGGAAATTGCAAGAGATTTAGGAACGACAGCATCAGGTGGCCAACTTAGTTTGACTGCCTGTTTTATTGGTTTAGCCCTAGGGCAGGTTTTGATTGGTCCTTGGAGTGATGGTATAGGTCGGCGTAGGCCCGTTATGGTGTCTTTTATGGGGTTTGCCTTGGCGTCTTTTTTATGTAGTACCGCTACGTCATTGCCCCTATTTTTATTGTGGCGATTCGTACAAGGTTTAGCTGGGGCTGGTTGTATTGTGCTGAGTCGTTCGATTGCTTGTGATACTCATAAGGGCAATGAATTGACACGTTTTATTTCTTTGTTAGTCTTGATTACATCCATTGTGCCAATTGCTGGGCCAGTTGTGGGTGGATTAATTCTGGAATACTGGAATTGGGGTGCTATTTTCTTATTATTAACCCTTTGTGGTTTTATAGGTGCGGTATGGGTTATGGCTAGCTTACCGGAAACGTTGCCCGTAGAAAAACGCTTACAAGGTGGGTTAAAAGAGTCCCTTCAAAATATGGGCGCTTTGTGGCGAAACAAAAACTATCGTGGTTATTTTTTAGTGCAGGGCTTTGCTTCCATGGGACTTTTTGGTTATATTGGAGCATCTCCTTTTATTATGGAAGGCCTATATGGCTTTACACCTACTCAATTTAGTATTTTCTTCGGTATTGGCTCTGGTTGTTTAGCTATAGGGGCCCAAGTATTTGGTCGCCTTAGTAAGAGCCTTGGTGAACATACTGTATTATGGTGGGGAAATGTAGGGGGGGCTATGTTAGGTATCGTTTTATTAGTCTTAGCCGCTATAGAGCCACATAGTCCTTGGTTTATTATGATAGCGTTAGCGCTCGTTATCTTTAGTTGTGGGTGTACCTTACCGCTTAGTTTCTCCTGTGCTATGAATGCGCATAAGGGGGTGGCTGGTAGTGCATCAGGTTGGTTAGGGGTTATTTCGTTCTTAGCCGGAGCCATAGCTTCACCACTCGTAGGGATTGGCGGGGGTCATACCATGTGGCCGTTAGCTATATTGGTGGTTGCTGAGCATGTGGCTTCTTTAGTCAGTATGAAAGCGCTGACGAGCAAAGTGGTGTAGCAAAATAGTATAGCAAAATAGACTATCTATTCTATGTACTGACGTTCTGTTATTAGAGCTAATTACATCTAATAATAGGGGGCTATGATAGGGAGAGGGATAGTCTATTTTTAATCATACTTTATTGACAGGAATTGCTTTACAGTGTAAAATGTAACACACATACATACATCTTTTGTGTGTTATATTTTTTTGTCAATTAATCCTATTTAAAAAGAAGGATTTAAAATTTATAGTTAAAAGAGGAGAGAGACTATGATTAAAGATAAATCAATTGAAGAAGCTAGAGCGGAGATTCATTTTACCCGTAAAATGAACGCTTGCCCTATTGACTTTTCACCATTTCAGTCCAGTAATCCACGGGCTATGGGGGAACAAAAAGAATATGAAGGACGGGATGCTTCTAATTTTAATCGCCGTCAAAAATATGCAGATCCAGAAGAACCTCAATTCACAACACCTTTTGGTGATGGGGAAGGGGAACTACCAGTAGAAGCAGGACGTTACCGTTTAATTTGGTCCCGTCACTGCCCTTGGGCAAACCGCGTGTCAATTGCCATTGACTATTTAGGTTTAGATAAAGTAATTTCTAAAGGTGTGGTAGATCCACTTCGTCCAGCTGGCGTTATTGGGGATTGGTTTTTTACCCTTGATGAAGGGGATGTAGATCCTGTTCTTAAAATTCATTCCCTAGGAGAAGCTTATCGCAAGGGTGATCCTAATTATGACCAACGTTCTACCGTACCTGCTATTGTAGACGTGCAAACAGGGGCTGTAGTTAATAATGACTATCATGTATTGACTACTGATATTGCTATGGCCTTCAAGGACTTGGCGGATCCTTCTGTACCAGATATTTATCCAGAAGATTTACGTGAAGACATTGATGCACTTAATGAAGTTATTTATGCTGACGTTAACTTGGCCGTTAATTTGGCTGCTATGGTTAATAATCAGAAAGATTACGAATTCTACTTTGACCGTATTTTCAATCGGTTAGATTGGTTAGAAGAACGTCTTGGTCGTATGCGTTACCTCATGGGGGATACGATTACCGATCCAGATATTCGTTTATTTGTAACGTTACAGCGTTTTGACCTTGTATTCTACCAAAAATACTTCGTAAATAAAAAACGCTTAGTCGATTATCCAAATCTTTGGAATTATGCGAAAGATTTATATTCCATTCCTGCCTTTGGCAACAATACGGACTTTGATTCTATGCGCAAACGTTTCTACTATGTAGACCATACGCCAATTGAAGATTTACCACGTTTGGTACCAAAAGGACCTGAGGATGCTATTTGGGCAGAACCAAATGACCGTGCTGAAAAATTTGCTAAATAAGAGGCTCGTATGAAAGGGATGGATGAAAATACGGCCACCATTGTGGAGTTAATTCGTACTACGGATATAACGGATCGTCCTGACTTGCTGAATTTAGCCAAAGTAGCCTTTATTGACTATATGGCCTCTACTTTAGCGGCTCGTAAGGAACCTAAAGTGGTAGCGTTAGCAGCACAAGTGGCCACGCGACGGCTGGCTACAGGCAATCAGAAATTAATTGGTCAACCTTATGAAACGGCGCCTGAGTATACAGCGTTTTTCAATGGCTTTTGCTCGCATTATTTAGACTACGATGATGCGCAGGCTAATATTGCTGGTCATTTCAGTACCGTATTATTTTCGGTTTTATTGGCTGTGGCAAAGCCTACTAATACAGTTCTAGATATTCTGACTGCTTACGTAGTAGGGGCCGAATTAGAAGGTTTATTAGGTGCTTATTTAAATCCGAATCATAAGGTAGCTGGTTGGGCCCCTTAGGTGGGGCCGCAGCGCTAGCTAAATTGGCGAAATTAGAGGCTAGTGAAACGGCACAATTATTATCCTTAGCGGGCACACAGTCGGCGGGGATGGGCTTTGAAACTGGTTCCGATACGAAACCGCTTCATGCAGGCTTAGCCGCTCGCAATGCAGTATTTGCTTTTTGGTTATTGCAAAATACGAAGCTTACGGCGAATCAAAATGTATTTAATAATGAAACTGGCTGGCTCAATACCTTTGGTCAAGTAGCGCTTACGCCTGCTGAATGGCGATCTCAGTGGCTACAGCCGGGGCAGATTAAAGAGCCTGGTTTGTGGATGAAATTACATCCTTATTGTTCAGCAGCGATTTGTGGCGTTTCAGCTTGTAAGACGATTCGTGAAGAACAATTAGTGCCACAAGGCTATGGTTGGGCTGATATTAAAGAGGTTATTTTCCATTTTCCGCCTAAGGCCGATACGGCTCTTCGCTATAAGGCCCCTCAAAGTGGGCAAGAAGGACGTTTTTCTATGGAGTTTGTAGGTTGGCAAATGTTAGCTTTAGGCTATATTGATGATGAACTATTTAAAGCGCCAACAGTGCCAGAAGCCTTTACTAAAGCTATTTCAGAAGGTCGTTTCAGACGGAGCCCGGATTTGCCAGCCGTGGCCAAAGATGTACGCATCATACAAGTGACGGTTCGCTTGCAAGATGGCACTGAATTTAGTTACACCGAAGCGGCACCATTAGGTTCACCGCATAATCCTTTTACGGCGGATTTGCTAGCGACTAAACTGGCTAACGCAACTTCGGCGGAATTTAGTCAGACTGTATTGGCTGCTATTAAAGAGTGGCCTAAGGGAACGATGGCAGCTGTGTTAGAACAGCTGTAATTGTAAAATATAATATATATTGTGAAAAGAGATGAGGAAATACAATGAATTTTAAAAAATATTGGAAACGCGCTGCCTTATTAGGCACTTTAGTTCTTGCTTTAGGTGTTGTAGCTGGTTGTGGCGGTGATGATAGCGCCGACAAAGCGACGGCATCCAACCCTGATGCTAAAGTGGTGAATGTAGCCACTCGTGGTACCTCTAAGCCATTTTCTTATACGAACGATGATGGCACGTTAACTGGTTATGATGTAGAAATTTTGAAAGAAGTGGAACGTCGTGACCCTAGTTTGAAATTTAACTTTAAACCAATGGCTGTAGATGCTGCTTTCGTAGCTATGGATGCAGGTCAAGTGGATATGATTGCGAACCAAATGCGTAATAACCCACAGCGAGCGGCTAAATATATTTATACAAAAGAAATTAACAACTATACAGTTCGTAAATTAGTTGTTAAAAAAGGTCGTACTGATATTCACTCCTTAAAAGATTTAGAAGGGAAAACCGTAGCTGCTACGACTAACTCTGAGTTTGTAGATTTATTAAAACAATATAACGAAACGGCGACCACACCAATTAACATTATCTATACTGATAAAGGTACTGTAGAAACTTTGAATTTAGTAGCCACTGGTCGTGCTGATGCGGCTGGCGAATATGAATACATGGTAACAACAGCACAAAAAGATCGTAACTTACCAGTTGAAGCGGTAGGTGACACATTAACAGATGTGCCAACCTATTTCTTACTTCGTAAAGACCCTGAAATGCAAAAAGTAGCCGATAAAATTGATGCACAAGTGAAAGCAATGCGTGAAGATGGTACACTTAAAAAATTATCTGAGCAGTATTTAGGTGGCGATTACACCGTAGAGCCAGCCAAGAAATAATCGTTAATGGAGGCAGTAATATGGGACAGTATTTTGACGTAGCCTATATGGTGAAGTCCTTTCCAATCCTATTAACATCGCTCAATATAACCTTAACAATTACGATTGTGGCAACTATTTTAGGCATCCTCTTAGGATGCCTAATCGCCATTGCCCGTGTTAATCGAGTGCCTGTTTTAAGACAGGCACTTACTGTTTATGTCTCTTTTATGCGGGGTACACCTTTTTTAGTACAACTCTTTTTGATTTATTTTGGAGTACCAGAAATTTTGAGTCATATGGGCATTAGTACCAAAAATGTGCCTGGTTTGTTATTTGTTATCGTTGTATTTACGTTACATATAGGGGCGTATAGTTCTGAAATTCTGCGTAGTAGCATTCAAGCAGTAGCACAAGGTGAAAAAGAAGCGGCTATGAGCTTGGGAATGACGAGCTTTCAAAGCTATCGTCGGGTCATTTTACCACAGGCCTTTACTATGGCCATTCCGCCCCTCATTAATGGTGTGATTGGCATGATGAAAGGAACTTCGTTAATTTTCATCGTAGGCGTAGTAGACATTATGCGCCGTGCTGATTTGATGGGTGCTAACTCACAGCGAAGTTTAGAACTCTTTGTGGATGTAGCCATTATTTATGGTATGTTAGTATTGATTATTTCGTTAATTGGGCGGTTCTTAGAGCGTCGTTACTCCATTAGTGAACGAGTAGGACGGCATACAGTAGCACGCACCGTAGCAAGTAAGGGGTGAGGCACATGGAATCAACCAGTATAATTAGTTTTCAATATATAAGCGGGACTTTTTGGTATGTCCTAGGCTATGTAAAAGTAACCTTGTGGCTTACCTTTG
This sequence comes from Veillonella sp. R32, assembly GCF_010093125.1. Lineage (GTDB taxonomy): Bacteria > Bacillota > Negativicutes > Veillonellales > Veillonellaceae > Veillonella_A. The sequence goes on along the minus strand of NZ_NMZQ01000003.1, from coordinate 62,656 downwards.
CTAGCGTTGGGTTTGGTATTTTGCTAGGTCTTATTAGTTCGGTGGCACAACTTAATCGCATTCCCGTGCTTAGCCAGTTGGCTGATGTGTTTGTCATCGTTTGTCGTAGCCTGCCAAACATGGTGCTTTTGTATTTAGTCTATTACGGCCTGCCTATTTTGTTCTTAGCCTTAGAAGATCAAACTGGCGTGCATGTACCCTATGAAAAAGTACCGGCTTCGCTAGTTGCTGTTGTGGGCTTAACCTTACATACAGGGGCTTATTTGAGTGAAATTTTCCGCGCGGCCATTCAATCTGTGTCTAAGGGACAGGTGGAAGCAGCGTTAGCTATTGGCATGACTTGGGCACAAGCTTTTCGCCGGGTTGTATTACCACAGGCAGCTGTATTTGCCTTGCCTTTGTTTGCCAATCAGTTTTTAAATACTATGAAAAGTACTAGTATCGTTTTTGTTATTACGGTAGTGGAATTATTAGGGGCCGCCAAGCTGTATGTAGAAGATAATTCGGCGTATTTTGAAGCGTATATCGTGGTAGCGCTCATTTATTGGGGCCTAGGTATAGTTTTTGAATTTATCTTTGAACGACTAGAACATATGATGAGTAAATATAAGCGCGGCAATGCTGTGTAGTTAATTGAGATTAGAGGATTCTATGATAGAGATACAAAATGTAAGAAAATCCTTTGGGGACCGTGAAATTTTAAAAGGTATTGATATGACGGTGCCGACCGGTTCGGTGACCGTTATTTTAGGCCCGTCGGGGAGCGGTAAAACAACGTTTTTACGGACGCTTAACTTTTTAGAAAAAGCTGATGCTGGTCAGATGACCTTAAATGACATAACGGTAGATTTGCACAAGGCCTCAAAGAAGGAAATATTAAATATTCGTCGTCATACATCCATGGTATTTCAGATGTATAATCTGTTTTCTAATATGACAGCCCTTGAAAATGTTATGGAAGGGCTTGTGACGGTTAAGCATATGAAGCAATCAGAAGCTCGTGCCAAAGCGGAACAGTGCTTAGAAGCGGTAGGTATGAAAGGTTTTGAAGCGTATTATCCCGTGCAACTATCGGGGGGCCAACAACAGCGCGTGGGGATTGCTCGTGCCATTGCTATGGATCCAGCGGTCATTTTATTTGACGAACCGACGAGTGCCTTAGACCCTGAATTAGTGGGCGAAGTATTAGGGGCTATTAAGAATATTGCCCGTGAAATGCATGTTACCATGATTGTAGTGACTCATGAAATTGCCTTTGCTAAAGAAGTAGCCGACCAAGTTATTTTTATGGAGCAAGGCGTTATTGTGGAACAAGGCACTGCTAAAGAAGTGATTAGCAATCCACGAGAAGATCGGACACGACAATTCTTAAATCGCTATTTAGGGCAGTGGGAGGATTATGTAATATGAGTCAATTGCAAAATGCTCTAAATGTTCAAAAGGCTCAAAAGGCTCAAAATGCTCAAAATGCTCAAAATGCCCAAAATGCCCAAAATGCCCAAAAGGACCAAAAGGAGATTACCTATCGGCAACTTACTAAAGCGGATGGGCCGACCTATTATGAAGTCCTTCACGAAGGCTATGCTAGTAATTTAGATTATGGTGTGGATTTTTCGGCCAGTCATATGACGGAAGGGGACGTAACAGCTTGGGTAGAGATCCATCCTACATATGGTCTCTTTGTGGATGGCCAGTTGGCTAGTTCTATTACGTTGCGCATGCCTTGGGGGCCAAAGCCAGGACCGCGTGAATTTCCTCACATTGGCCACTTTGTAACGTCCCCTCGTTTTAAAAAGCAAGGCTATGCCAAACAGATGCTTCAATGGATAGAAACGGTGATTTTACGGGATCAACTGAAAGCACCCTTCGTTACCTTGGGCACCGCTGATACGCATCCTTGGCTAAAAGATATGTATTTGAGCCTTGGTTTCACTATTACGAAGGTGACTCAATTGCCTGGGCTAAGCCATCAAACAATTTATTTTGAAAAGAAAATATGTTAAGGAAGACTAGGTGTTAGCTAAAATTTATGGTATACTGCAGTGGGAGATAGTATTCTGTGGAAACTATACTCTATCTGACACACAATGCTTCATGTACATAGACAACAATTGGTCTCACCGTGTAGGGGCAATCTTTAGGATGTCCAATACAAGACGGGGAGGCTTAGTTTGACTATTTTCGGTGTTCGATGGATACATCTCCACGAACACCTTTTTTTTATGGCCTTAACGACTAGAATAAGGCGTAACAGTAAAGGAGATTAGAATGATACGTGAAGTGTTAGCCGGCAAAATTCATCGTGCTACGGTGACGCAAGCTGAGCTTGATTATGTAGGAAGTATTACCGTTGATTCAGAATTATTGAAAGCCGCTGGTATCTATGAATACCAGAAAGTAGATATTGTTAATATTAACAATGGGGAACGCTTTCAGACCTATACTATTAGTGGGGAAGCCAATAGTGGTGTAATTTGTTTGAATGGCGCGGCCGCTCGTTGTGCTTGTACGGGAGATATGATTATTATCATGGCCTATGGTCAATTAGCTGACGACGAAATTGAAAGTCATAAACCGTCCGTTGTGTTTGTGGATGAGAAGAACGCTATCGTAAGAGTGACGAACTATGAAAAACATGGTTTGTTAGCGGATATGAAGTAATTGTGCTGTCAGAGCAGAGCTATCTTCGCAAACGTGAACAACGAAAGGACGAAATACTATGAAAATCGTAACAACAATTGCAGATGTACGCGCCACCGTTAAGGCTTGGCGTCAGGCTGGTGAAACGGTAGGCTTCGTGCCTACCATGGGGTTCTTGCACGAAGGCCATGCCTCTTTGATTAGTCGCGCTGTAGCGGAAAATGATCATGTGGTGGTATCTACCTTTGTCAATCCTACTCAATTTGGCCCTACGGAGGATTTAGACGCGTATCCTCGTGATGAAGCTCGTGATGCGGCCCTTTGTGAAAGTATCGGTGCCGATATTATGTTCCGTCCCGATCCAGCAGAAATGTATGACAATCCTAAAGTATCGGTTGTTGTTAAAGATATGAATGAACATCTTTGTGGTCTCAGTCGCCCTATTCATTTCCATGGGGTTTGTACGGTGGTTACTAAATTATTTAACATTGTAACGCCAGATACCGCTTATTTTGGCGAAAAAGATGCGCAACAATTGGCGATTATTCGTAAGATGGTGGCTGATTTGAATATGCCACTTAAAATTGTAGGTTGCCCTATTGTGCGGGAAGCCGATGGTCTTGCCAAATCTTCGCGCAATACCTATTTGTCACCGGCTGAACGGGAAGCAGCGCTTTGCTTATCCCGTAGCATTTTCTATGGCCGTGACCATATTGCCGTGGGCATGGCAGCCAAAGAGTTAGAAACAGCGATGGAAGATATTATCGTCAAAGAGCCTTTGGCAAAAATAGAATATGTCAAAGTTGTAGACGCTTTGACTATGGATGATGTGACAATTATTGACCGACCAGTGTTGGTGGCTATGGCTGTGTATATTGGTAAAACACGTCTAATTGATAACTTTAGTTTTGATCCGAACGTAAGTAAGCAGTAGGCGCGCGCCAAGGAGGAACTATGAACGGACTGGTAAGCGTATTACAACGGATTACAGGGGTGATTACCAAGTACATTGGTGCTATCATCATCGCGTTTACGATTTGGGCTTGTTGGACACCGGACCTATTTAGCTGGACTGTTAGCTATACCTCCGTATTTTTAGGTATTGCTATGTTTGGCATGGGTTTATCTATCAAAGCGCAAGATTTTAAAATTGTATGGGCCCATCCTAAAGAAATTTTGTTAGGTGGGGTACTATTGCAATACACGATTATGCCCATTACCGCTTATGTTTTGTGTCAAGCCTTGCAGTTGCCTACGGATATTGCGATTGGTGTCATTTTAGTGGGCTGTTGCCCAGGCGGTACAGCTAGTAATGTAATTACCTACATTGCCAAAGGCGATGTAGCTCTATCAGTAGGGATGACGATTGCTTCTACCTTATTAGCCCCTTTGATTACGCCGTTTTTGATTTTCTCCCTCGGTGGTACTTGGGTAGAAGTATCCTTTTTAGCTATGGTTATATCCGTAGTTAAAGTCGTACTCTTACCGGTATTAATCGGTATCGCGATTCACCATTTCTTTGGTAAAAAACTAGAAGCCTTACTGGCTTGCATGCCATTAGTATCGTCAGTAGTTATTGTAATGATTATCGCTGGCATTATCTCCGTTAATGTAACTAAGATTTTTACGGCAGGCCTGTTAGTATTAGCAGTCGTTATGCTCCATAATATAATTGGCATGTGCTTAGGTTTGTTGGCGGCTAAAGTATTGCGCACGACCTATCCTAAAGCGACAGCCATTGCCATTGAAGTGGGTATGCAAAATAGTGGCCTTGCTGTATCGTTAGCTACCTTGCATTTTGCCATGAATCCATTGGCGACCTTGCCAGGCGCAATCTTTAGCGTATGGCACAATATTTCAGGGGCGATTTTTGCGTCTATACGTCAAAGGCATAGATTGTCAAAAACTATGATGCCTACTGAATTTGTAGGAGAAGCCGAATAGTCGATTTTTTGACGATTGTATACTAAAATGTAATATTATTAATTTATTATTCGTAAATGATAATTGACAGCTAAATGAAACGATGTTAAAATAGGTATATGAAAGATTGCATTTTGGCATAAGCGTGTAAAAATGATTAAAGACTTTTAAGGGAACGTTGTGGGAGTCTGTTGAAAATTTTCCGACGAGTGTCATCGGGAGGATGTGATCACAGCTAGACATAGGTCTATACAATGTCAGCTTGTGAACGGTAGTGGTTGTTGTTTATGAGCGGAGATATAGACTATATGCCTTGAAGAATATACTCTCCCTTAATAACAACATTGCTTGTGGGGACACATCGTTTATTATTTTGCTATTATTTATTTTGAATGTGAGCCATCACCTTCAGTGTTGTTATAAAACACTGGAGGTGTTTTTTTGTGGAAATGAATGGTTTGTATCTTGTAATCGCCTCGGCGTGTATCCTCGTCTTAGCGTATCGCTTTTACGGGGCATTCCTCGCGTCGAAGGTATTGGTGTTGGACCAATTCCGTCCTACACCAGCGGTCGTTCACAATGACGGCCACGACTATGTACCGACTAATAAGTGGGTAACATTTGGTCATCACTTTGCCGCTATTGCAGGCGCTGGTCCACTTGTTGGTCCTGTTATTGCTGCTCAATTCGGCTATTTACCAGGTTTACTTTGGATCTTAATTGGTTCTGTAGTAGCTGGTGCGGTGCATGATATGGTTATCTTATTTGCATCCGTTCGCTATGATGGTAAATCCATTGCGGATATTGCCAAAGAAGAAATTTCTAATTTAGCGAGTGTAGGCGCTATGCTTGCTACCTTGTTCTTGCTTATCATTACCTTAGCAGGGATGGCGGTAGTTGTGGCTAATGCCCTCCACAATTCTGCTTGGGGCTTCTTCTCCGTAAGTATGACAATTCCAATCGCTATCTTCGTAGGGATTTATTTACGTTGGTTACGTCCTGGTAAAATTCAAGAAGCCACTGTTATTGGGGTAGCCCTCATTTTTGCAGCCATTTTCTATGGCCCAGAAGTAGCAGCTTCTCAATATGCGTCTTGGTTTACTTATGATTTACAAACAATTGAAATCATGCTAGCTGTGTATGGTTTCTTTGCGGCTGCCTTACCAGTTTGGTTATTGTTAGCCCCTCGTGATTATTTATCCACTTATTTAAAAATTGGTACTATTGGCGCTTTAGCTCTTGGTATTATCATTGTAATGCCTGTAATTCAGATGCCAGCAGTTACTCAATTTATTCATGGTGGTGGCCCTGTCTTAAAAGGCTCTGTATTCCCATTCATCTTTATTACCATCGCTTGTGGTGCGTTGTCTGGGTTCCATACCGTTATTGCTACGGGTACGACGCCTAAGATGATTACCAACGAACGGGAAATTTTACCTATCGGTTATGGTGCAATGCTTACAGAAGCTTTCATTGCTATGATGGCTTTGATTGCCGCTACTGCATTACATCCTGATGATTATTTCGCTATTAACTCTACCGCTGAATCCTTCAAAGCTTTAGGCTTACAGGTTCACGAATTACCAGCCTTATCTGCTATGGTTGGGGAAGACTTAATGCATCGCCCAGGTGGTGCTGTATCCCTTGCTGTTGGTATGGCTCATATTTTCTCCAAATTGCCTAATATGGACCACTTAATGGGTTACTGGTATCACTTCTGTATCATGTTTGAAGCTTTATTCATCATGACCTTAATCGATGCTGGTACACGCGTAGGTCGTTACTTATTACAAGAACTATTAGGCCGTTTCTACAAACCACTTGAAAATGTTAACTGGGCACCTGGCGTATATGGCTGTGCGGCTCTTATCTGTATCATGTGGGGTTACCTCGTATTACAAGGTAACATCGGTATTATCTGGCCATTATTTGGCGTATCCAACCAGTTACTTGGCACTATGACCTTAGCTGTTGGTACTACCGTTATTATGCGCCTTGGTCACAAACGTTACGCTTGGGTAACGGGCGTGCCTTGCTTCTTCATGGCTATCATTGCTATTGCAGCGGACTTTGAAAACGTGTTCTACAGCTATATTCCTGCTGGTAAATGGACACTCGTTGCCTTCAGTGTTGTTATGTTCCTCATGATTGTTATCGTGTTGGTAGAAGCCGTACGTAGCTGGATTCGTTTGGCTAAGATGCCTCAAAGCTATCGTACACAGGCTGAAATCGAAGCAGAAAGCCTTAAAAAATATGGCACAGCTGCCAATGTAGAAGTAAAATAATATATTGGAAATTTGGTTTGAATGACAGTGTAAACTTGGTTTGAATGACATTGTTCATAGAAAGACTATCAGGGATTCTTAGGAGTCCCTGGTAGTCTTTTTTTGTTGTTTGTAAGCTAATTGTGAAATTTGCATAACAAATTTTGGAAGCGGAGCAAGAAGGAACGCCATAAGTATCTATTGAATTTGATTTTTAGTGCTGAAAATATAGTGTGTTGACGGACATAAAAATGAATAATGTATGAGTTAAAAGTATAGCTCTTTCAGAAAATACTGAAAAAATGTCTTGTGGGGGGGATTTTTGTGCTATTATTTTCTTGTAAAGCAGAGGACAAGCCCTGTGAGTGCTAAACAACCCTATCGGTAGATACGCCCCCCTAAATAATCGTTACGTGAACTAACGGTTAATACACAACACACACACAACACTTTGTGTATCTACTGACCCATACAGTGTTCACCTTGTCTTCTGTTTTCTAAATGTCGGCCATAGGTTTAGTTGTGATAAGGTGTATTGAATCGTAGAGGCTCCCATTTGTGAGACACCTCATGAATGGGCTTTTTTTGTAGCTGATAATATACTGTGTCACTATACTTTTGGCTTTATTAGAAGTATATAGCATGGATACTCTATGAGTGTTGATTGTAGAGCCGTGTTTATATAGTGTGTTTTGTAGTGAATCTTTTAAGGTGTAGGTACTGTACTACTATAAGGTTGTGACTGAGTAGGCAGGGCGTACGAGGAAAGGATGGATGAAGTGTGAATAAGATTTACAAGATTATTTGGAGCCGCACAAAGAACTGTTATGTGGTAGCTTCTGAGTTGGCTAAAGGGCAAAGCCGCAATAAGTCGGTCAGTGCTGTTAAGAAGTCAGCATTAGCGTTAGGTGTGGCACTGGCTCTAGTAGGTGTAATTCCAGTAGGACAAGTTGCTGCTGCGGGGAATTTTATTGACGATGAAAATGGGATTGCTATTGCAGGTCAACCAGCACTTAGCTACAAGATGGCAAAAGGTGAGAAATCAATTGCTATAGGTTGGACTGACCAATATGAGAATGTTACTTATCAGGTTCTTGCTAATGGTGATAACTCTATTGTATTAGGAAATGGTAGTCAGGCTAATGGTGACGAATCGTTAGCAATTGGTCGATATAGTGAAACACATTCTGATGGTGTTATTAGTATAGGTAAATGGGCAGGTTCGGGGACTGGTGGTACTTTTACAGATAAAGCTAAAAATTCTATTAATATAGGTACTGATTCGGGAGCTTTGGCTGAAAATGCAATCGCCCTAGGAACAGATACTCAGGCAAACAGTAAAAATTCTGTAGCGATAGGCTCATCTGCAATAACTAGAGGAAAAAATAGTACTGCTTTAGGCAATAATACAGTAGCTAATGGTGATAGTTCTGTTGCGTTGGGGAAAAAGGCCTTTGTTGTTGGTGCCTCTGGGATAGCAATAGGAGAGCACTCTTTGGCAGACGGTGAGCGATCCATGGCTCTAGGAGCGACAGGTGCAACGGAGTGGGATGCATTACTTGAACGAGAAGCAAATGGTGAAAAAATTTCTCCAGATGAGAAGGAAGCAGCTAGGTTGGTATGGCTTTCAGAAAGAACTACTGCAGAAGGCAAAGACTCACTTGCGATGATGAATGGTGCTAAGGCTGAAGGGGATAAATCCATTGCTATGGGAACTCATGCCAATTCTAAAGGAAATTCAGCGATTAGTATTGGTGATACTTCTAGTGCAGATGGTGAAGAGGCTATCGCTATTGGGAATAAGACTAAAACTTTATCAGGTAAAACTATTGCAATTGGTGGACAGTCTCAAAGTGATAATATTACACAAATTGGTACGAATTCAATTCTTTCAATGGCTATCGGTCAATCTGCTAATATCGGTAATAATGCACAAGGATCTATAGCATTAGGCCCTGATAGTAAAATTGATAATGGTGTTTCTTATGCTATAGCAGTTGGTAATAGTACGGTAGCTAGTGCTAGTTATTCTGTAGCTATTGGTGGTATAGCTTCAGTTGAGAATGCGTTTGGTACGGCGTTAGGTTATGGGGCGGTTGCTACTAAAGATAATGGTGTAGCTTTAGGTAATTATTCAGAAACAAATAAAGAGGCTGCTCAGATAAGTGATACAACGATTACAAAAGGTGAGGTAAGCAAGACTTTTGGAACGTATGCAGGTACAGCTGTTAGTGTAGTATCTGTTGGTGGTTCTAGTGATGTTTCTGAACGTCAAATTATTAATGTAGCCCCAGGGGAAGTATCGGCTACGTCTACAGATGCTATTAATGGCTCTCAATTGTATGTTGTGGCGGATCAAGTAGTACAAAATGCAGCGGATATTAAAGCCACTACTTCTACGGCTACATCTACAGCTACTGCAGTAGATACTAAAGGCATAACATTTGCTGGTGATAGCGGCACAGAGACTCTTAAAAAATTAGGCGACAAAATTTCTGTGACTGGTGGTAATACAACAGCCACTGCGTTAACTGACGGCAATATTGGTGTTGTAGCTGGTAGCGAAGGATTGGCTGTTAAGCTGGCTAAAAATTTAGATCTCACTGCTGATGGTGGCTTAACAGTAGGCACTACTACTATCAAAAACAATGAAGTGAAAGCTGCTGACACGACTATAGATGCAAGTGGAATTACAACCAATAAGTTAGCGATTACTAATGGTCCATCGATGGATGCAAATGGAATCAATGCAGGAAATAAAAAGATTTCTGGTGTAGCGAAAGGTGTAGCAAGTACTGACGCAGTTAATGTAGATCAATTAAATTCAACGGTTCAGAGCTCTGTTGCTAATATTAGCTTTGATTTTGCTGGTGATGTAGCTAATGCAGATGGTGGCAAAACAGAATTTACAAGAACTAATACACAAAAAATTACTGTTACAGGAGGCGCTAAGGCAGTTACCGCAAAATCTGATTTATCTGAAGGTAATATTGGGGTAGTCGTAGATGACTCAACGGGTACATTAGCAGTTAAATTAGCTAAAGATATTGATTTATCTGAAGATGGTTCCATTACTATGGGAAAAACAGTTGTTGACAAGGACCATGTAACGGTAGGCGATACAACAATTAATAGTAGTGGTGTTGCTACGAATAAAATCGCCATAACTGGTGGACCAAGTATGGATGCAACTGGAATTAATGCAGGAAATAAAAAGATTTCTGGTGTAGCGAAAGGTGTAGCAGGTACTGACGCAGTTAATGTAGATCAATTAACTTCAACGGTTCAGAGCTCTGTTGCTAATATTAGCTTTGATTTTGCTGGTGATGTAGCTAATGCAGATGGTGGCAAAACAGAATTTACAAGAACTAATACACAAAAAATTACTATTACAGGAGGCGCTAAGGCAGTTACCGCAAAATCTGATTTATCTGAAGGTAATATTGGGGTAGTAGTAGATGACACAACGGGTACATTAGCAGTTAAATTAGCTAAAGATATTGATTTATCTGAAGAGGGTTCCATTACTATTGGGAAAACAGTTGTTGACAAGGACCATGTAGCGGTAGGTGATACAACAATTAATAGTAGTGGTGTTGTTACGAATAAAATCGCCATAACTGGTGGACCAAGCATGGATGCTACTGGTATTAATGCAGGAGGCAAAAAGATTAGCGGCGTAGCTAAAGGTAAAGACGACTCTGATGCAGTTAATGTAGGCCAGTTAAAAGAGTCTTTAAGTACAGCTGTAGGAAATATTAGCTTGAATTTTGCTGGTGATATTGCAGATGAAGATGGGCATAAATTTTTTGCAAGAAAATCAGGCACAACGATTAAAATTACTGGTGGTGCTCAAGCGATTACAGATACTAGCCAATTGAGTGAAGGCAATATTGGCGTAGTAGTAGATGCTAAATCTGGTGAGTTAGCTATTAAATTGGCAAAAGACATTGGTTTAACTGATGGCAGTGTAACGACGTCTAATACAGAGGAGAAAACAAAAGGCGTACTAGCAGGAGATAAGTTAACCTTGACTGAAAATGAATCAGCTGATGGTGCATCTTTTGACAAGAAAGCGGAAATTAGCAGTGGCGAAATGAGTATGTCAGATAAAGATGGTAACAATACATCGATTAAATCTGATGGAATTAAAGTAAGTGCTGGCGATGATAAACCAAGTTCAAGTTTAGGTAATGATGGCTTACGCATTGAAAGTCCTGACGGCGATAAGAGCAAAGAAGTTTCCATTACAGATAAAGGTTTAAATAATGGTGGTCAGCAAATTAAAAATGTTGCAGCTGGCACAGAAACGTCTGATGCGGTAAACCTAGGCCAATTAACTGATAAGATTGGTGAAGCTATTGGCGATATTAGTTTAGGCTTTGTTGGAGATGATGGCAATAAAGTTGCTATTGGTGATGGTGGAATATTAGGTTTAGCCGGTGGCGTAACGGATAAAAAACAATTGTCTGATGGTAATATTGGAGTAATCAGTAATGAGACTGGTAATGGCTTTGATATTAAATTAGCTAAAGATTTAACTGGTTTAAATTCTGTAACCACTGGTAACACGACTATTAACAATGATGGTCTTGCCGTAAAAGGTAAAGATGGCAAAGATGGTGCTGTTATTACTAATGATGGCCTTGCTATTAAAGGTGAAGATGGTAAAGATAAAGTCGTTGTTAAAGGCGATAAGGTTGACATGGGTGGTAATGTAATCCACAATGTTGGCGCAGGGGAAGCGCCAAGCGATGCAGTAAATCGTGGTCAGTTAGATGCGGTAAGCGATCGTGTAGATGGGTTAACCGGTGATTTAGGTAATTTAAATGGCCGTGTGAACAAATTGAATAACCGTGTTAACGAAGTTGGTGCTGGTGCGGCTGCGTTAGCGGCGTTAAATCCATTAGATTTCAATCCTGATGATAAATGGAACTTTGCCGTAGGCTATGGTAATTATAAAAATGCGGATGCCTTTGCCATTGGTGCTTACTATCAGCCAAATGAAGATACTCGTTTCAGTATTGGTAGTACCTTAGGCAATGGCGATGAAATGATTAATGCTGGTGTAAGTATCCGCTTTGGTCAATCCAATGGCGTCTCTACGTCGCGCGTAGCGCTTGCTAAGGACGTAGAATCCTTGAAACGTATTGTTCAACAGTTAGTGGCTGAAAATGAACAATTGCGTCGTGGCGGTAATGGCATGACCTCGGGCTATCCAGATATTTCTGATCGTGAATTCCCAGATGTACCTAAGAACCATTGGGCTTATGAATATGTGGATACTATCACTAAGAAAGGCTTCACAATCGGCTATCCTGATGGCGAATTCAAAGGCGATCGTACCCTTACTCGTTATGAATTTGCAGCGGTTGTATATCGTGCCCTCAAAAATGGTGCTGAAATTGATGGTGGTATGGCTCGTGCTATCGATGAATTTGGTCCAGAGTTGGCTCGTCTTGAAGGCCTTGACCACAGTCGTGTTGACCGTGTGGCTGGTGAAGATAATGATCGCTTCAAGATTGAACGTCTTCGTGTAAATAACAAAGATAATGCAGAAACTGGTGATTATCGCGATATTTACGGAAGTAAAATTCAAAAAGAAGAAGTAGCTCAATAAGACGGCTATAATTTTTAGAAACGACTGCATAGAAGTGCCTTCTATGCAGTCGTTTTCTTATACCCATATATTGAAGTTCTTCTCATTTTGTGCTAGAGTAAGCATATAATGATATTCTATAGTATAGGAGATTTGTAACGATGAGTGCAAAACCAATGACAGTTTCGTATAATTGCCGTGAACAGCTTTGTATTGAAGCGGCGCCAGGACCAGGAGCTATTGTGATTTTTGGGGCTTCTGGTGATTTGACGAAACGAAAATTGTTACCTGCTGTATATGCTTTATTTCAGCGGAAATTATTGCCAGAAAAGTTTGCCGTAATTGGTGTAGCTCGTACGGAAATGAGTAATGAAGACTTCCAAGAGGAAGTTCGTGAGGCCATGTTGGCGAATGGTGATACCGTAACAGAGGAGTTCTTACATCGTTTTTCCTATGTGGCAGGGCAATATACGGAAGCAGATACGTTTAAGCGTTTGCAAACGGAGCTTACGCGTGTCAGTGAGGAACATGGCACAGAAGGGAATGCTCTTTTCTACTTGGCTATGCCGCCTACTATGTTTGAACCGATTGTAAAGGGGTTAGCTGAGCAAGGCTTGCTGGCTGAAGAGGATGCTTGGGCCCGTGTAATTATTGAAAAACCATTTGGTCATGACTTAGAAAGTGCTGTAGCTCTTGATAAGTCCTTAAAGCGTTATATTAAAGAATCGCAGACTTACCGTATTGACCATTATTTGGGTAAAGAAACGGTACAGAATATTTTGATGCTCCGTTTTGCTAATTCTATTTTTGAACCGCTTTGGAATCATACCTATATTGAAAAAGTAGAGATTACGGTAGCGGAAGAATTAGGCGTTGAAAAACGAGCTGGTTACTATGATAAGGCTGGTGCCTTACGGGATATGTTCCAGAATCACATGGTACAGATGTTATCTTTGATTGCTATGGAACCACCGGCCGTATTTGAAGCGGATGCGTATCGTGATGAAATTGCTAAATTAATTTCCTCGATTCGTCCGTTGGATGGGCAGGACTTAGGGCATATTTCTGTCCGTGGTCAATATGTGGAATCGGTAGATCCTGAGCGACCGGCAGCTGGGTATCGTAAAGAGGAAGGCGTTTCACCACGGTCACAAACAGAAACGTATGTGGCGTTAAAATTATTTATCGATAATTGGCGCTGGCGTGGTGTACCATTCTATATGCGTACGGGTAAGCGATTACCAAAGAAATCCAGTGAAATTGCCATTACCTTTAAGCCAATTCCCCATTCGATTTTCAAACCTATCCGCCCTAAAGATTTTAACCAGAATGTGTTGTTATTACGCATGCAGCCTCATGAAGGGATGGGCTTATCCATTGAAGTTAAGTCGCCTGGCTCTAAATTATGTGTGAATACGTTGGATATGGATTTCTCTTACAGCGATTTTATGCAAGGGGAAGATATTCCAGATGCGTACGAACGTCTTATTTTAGATGCTTTATTAGGGGACCAGACCCTGTTTGTACGCAATGATACGGTGGAAGCATCGTGGCAATTATTCATGCCATTATTGCGTGCGTGGGAGGCTAATTTAGAAAATGTGCCTCTTTGTTTCTATCCCGCTTTCAGTGAAGGACCTAAAGAAACAAATGAAATTTTGGAAGGAGGTTCCTTACAATGGCGCAAGATTTAATTCATGCTTTTGAAACGCCACAAGAAGTGGCTGAAGCGGTAGCTAATGCCTTTGTGGCTTTGACAAATCAATGTATTGCTCAGACCGGTTCTTGTGTAGTAGCCATTTCAGGTGGCACAACTCCTAATACTTTATTTGAATTATTGAATACTGATACCTATCGGACCCAATTGGACTGGGAACGCATTTATTTCCTATGGGTAGATGAACGATTTGTACCTCAAACAGACCCTGATAATAATTTTTTCCGTGCTAAAGAACGACTATTTGCTTATATTGGTGGCAGTAGCCATTTTTATCCAGTACCTACCAATGGCGGCACTGTAGAAGAAGCGGCCGAAGCGTATGAAAAAGAAGTGCTTATGGTGCTTCGCGCTTGTGAAAAAGACGGGGTTGATTTAGCGTTACTAGGGCTTGGTGATGATGGTCATACGGCCTCTTTATTTGCTCGTTCCCGTGCCCTTGATGAAACGAGCCGTGCCGTTATTCCTGTAACGGATGGCAAAGTATGGCAACGTGTGAGCATGTCGTTTCCGTTCTTAGCGAAAGCTAAACAGGTATGGTTTACGGTAGTGGGCGAGTCAAAAGCGGCTGCGTTGGGTCGTGTGCTACGGCAACGGGCTGATTATGCTGATGAAGCTTGGCAAAATCGGATTGGTCATGTCTTGCCTGGCGCTGTCCTATCTCAAGACGAAGTTGTATGGTATGTGGATAAGGCAGCAAAAAACTAATTTACTAAAGGTATATATATTTTGACAATTTGCTATGACTAATCTATAGCTATTTAGGCTCTTTTCGTGTTACACTGTAAAGAGAAACGATTGTATTGTAGCTAAACGAGGTGAAAATTATGTTTAATTTCGGAACACAAGAATTGATTTTAGTGCTAGTAATCGCACTGGTTGTGTTCGGACCAGGTAAGCTACCAGAAGTAGGCAAAGCCATTGGTAAGGGCATTAATGAATTTAAAGATGCAGTAAGTTCTGACAAGAAAAAAGAAGAAAAAGTATCTGATGTAGCCAAAGTGGAAACGATTGATGTGGAAGCGGGCGCTATTAACGATAAAAAGCATAAAGACGCAGAATAATGAATCTGTTAAGGCCTCCCTATGCCGTCAGGCCGAGGGAGGTCTTTGTGCCGTTAGCTAGGTAATATATTGTGAGCTGATTCATAGTTGAGAAGATGAATCAGAGATTGGAGGAACTTTTATGTGTAAAGATTGCGGCTGTGGCAGTACAGGCCATGCTCATCAACAAGTTTTCAATGTACCAGGGATGATGTGCAGTAACTGTGAAAATACAGTTAAAACAGCAGTGCTAGGTTTACCAGGTGTTATGTCAGCAGATGTGGATTTAAAATCTAAAGATGTAACAATTTCCTATGATAGTAATAAAGTAAATGCTGATGCTATTAAAGAAGCTATTGATGCTACTGGCTTTGAAGTGGCTTCGGTATCAGCAGCTACACATGCTCATGAGCACGGCGGTCTCATGGGTACGCTTAAACGTTTATTTAAGTAAGATGCGATGCGTCCGTTGCAGAACGGACGTATTTTTTTTGAGGTGAAGCGAATGATTAAAACCTTTGATGAAGAAAATTATACTTGGGACGGCGTGGATACCTTAGTGTATAAACAAGATGGCAGTCCTTTCAAAGATGTGACCCGTCAGGTCCTTTTCAATGGGGCCTTTGACATTCCTTGTCAGTTTCGCTATTTTGAAGTAAAGCCTGGTGGCTATTCTACCTTAGAACATCACGAACATACCCATATGGTTATGATTTTCCGTGGTCATGGTCAATGCTTATTGGGGGATGCCATTGTAGATGTAAAAGTAGGCGATTTCATTGAAATTCCAAGCCACACCATTCATCAATTCCGGGCCAACAAGGGGGATTATGTAGGCTTTTTATGTCTAGTGAATGTGGAACGGGACAAAGTAAAAATTCCGAGTGCTGAGGAAATTGAAGCATTAAAAGCTAATCCAGCGATAAAAGAATTTTTAGAAAGTTGTTAAAACCTATTCTTTGTGTTATAATTAAGCGTTATCACTGTAAGCTGTTTCAGGCAAAGGCTTGGCAAGGGCAGGGATAACGCTTTATACTGCTGCGTAATGAATCGTGCCTGCACGCTTCATTTCACACATATACTTTTGATTTGTAGCGAAACAGGAGGCATACATACATGATTCGCGAAGATATTCGTAATGTTGCAATTATTGCACACGTTGACCATGGTAAAACAACTTTGGTAGACGCTTTATTAAAACAGAGCCATATTTTTAGAGAGAATGAAAAAGTGGCAGAACGCGTAATGGACTCTAATGATTTGGAAAGAGAACGTGGGATTACCATTTTGTCTAAAAATACGGCTGTTATGCACAATGGTGTTAAAATTAATATCGTTGACACCCCAGGCCATGC
This sequence comes from Veillonella sp. R32, assembly GCF_010093125.1. Taxonomy (GTDB): domain Bacteria; phylum Bacillota; class Negativicutes; order Veillonellales; family Veillonellaceae; genus Veillonella_A. The sequence continues at coordinate 46,115 of NZ_NMZQ01000003.1, read as the reverse complement.
TGACTTTGGTGGCGAAGTAGAACGTGTACTTAACATGGTTGACGGCGTATTATTATTGGTTGATGCTTTTGAAGGGCCTATGCCACAGACCAAATATGTACTTCGTAAAGCCTTGGAACAAAAATTAAAACCAATCGTAGTTATTAACAAAATTGACCGTCCAGATCAACGTGTTCATGAAGTAGAAGATGAAGTATTAGAATTATTCATGGAGCTTGAAGCTGACGATGATCAATTGGATTTCCCTGTAGTATATGCATCAGCTCGTGATGGCATTGCTAAAGCTAGCATGGAGGATGAAGGCAAAGATATGCAGCCTTTATTTGAAGTATTGCTTAAAGAAATTCCAGCGCCACAAGGCGATATTGATGGCCCATTACAGTTCATGGTAACAACCCTTGACTATGATGATTATGTAGGTAAAATTGCGGTTGGTCGTATCGTGCGTGGTCGCATGAAAACGAATCAACAAGTGGTTATCATGAATGGTGAAAGCACTCGCAAAGCTAAAATTGGCCGTGTATACACTTATAATGGTTTGAACCGTGTAGAAACTGACGAAATGGCTATGGGTGATATTACCGCTTTTGTAGGTATTGAAGATATTAACATTGGTGAAACTGTAGCTGATGCAGAACATCCAGAAGCATTACCAGCGATTACCATTGATGAACCTACTTTATCTATGGTGTTCTCTGTAAATAATTCGCCATTTGCTGGTCGCGAAGGGGATTATGTAACAAGCCGTCATTTACGTGACCGTTTGTACAAAGAAGTGGAAACCAACGTATCCATGAAAGTAGAAGAAACAGAATCACCAGATGCGTTCAAAGTATCCGGTCGTGGTGAACTTCATTTGGCCGTTTTAATTGAAACTATGCGCCGTGAAGGGTATGAATTACAAGTAGGTAAACCTCGCGTAATTTATAAACGCATCAATGATCAATTGTGCGAACCATTAGAATATTTAACCATTGACGTACCACAAGAATTTATGGGTACCGTTATGGAAAACTTAGGGGCTCGTAAAGCTGAATTGATTAACATGACGGAATTGGCTGGTTACTTACGTATGGAATTTATCATTCCAGCTCGTGGCCTTATCGGTTTCCGTGCTCAATTCTTAACAAGCACTAAAGGGAATGGTATTATGAACCATGTATTCCACGGTTATGCTCCATTTAAAGGGGAAATCCCAGGCCGTACCCGTGGTGCTTTAGTAGCTTTCGAAGATGGTGAAACTACACCATATGGCTTGAACTCCATTCAAGACCGTGGTACTTTATTCATCGGACCAAATGAACCAGTATATACAGGTCGTGTTATTGGTGAAAATGCTCGTGAAACAGATATGGACGTTAACCCATGTAAGAAAAAACATGTTACTAACATGCGTTCCAGCTCCTCTGATGAAGCGGTACGCTTAGTACCACCTCGTATTTTCAGCTTAGAACAAGCCTTAGAATGGATTAACGACGACGAATTGGTAGAAGTAACGCCTAAGAGCATTCGTATGCGTAAAGCTATCTTAGATCGCGCAGCTCGTGCTAAAGCGGCTAAAAACGCACGTTAAGCGATTGTTATGAATCGATGGTCAGGACGTTCGACGCGCAAGTCTGAGTCAAAGACCTATGAGTTGCGTTTAACAGGGGAAACCTTAGCCTATACGGTGACGTGGAAAGCTATTAAAAACATCAATTTGCGGGTCATGCCCAATGGCGCTGTAAAAGTATCGGCCCCTTGGCGCACGCCAGCGACGGTTATATCTCGGTTTGTTGATGAGCATAAGGGCTTCATTGCTAAGGCGCGACAACGGTTCGCAGCTTACCAGCGGCCCGAAGTCACTACCACCTATGAAACGGGTGAGCTATTTCACATTTTGGGGTATACAGCACGGTTACAAGTAGAACTGTGTGAACCACAACATGCGCCTTATGTGACTTGGAGCGAGTCTGAGCCAGAGCGGGTATATATGTATGTGAAACCGGGGAGTACCGTGATGGATAGGGCGCAACTGATGATGCGTTTTTGGTTAGACTTATGCGAATCGGCGGTGAAGGATATGTGCGATTATGTATATAATCGTTATATCGCTGCAGGCTATGATGTACCATATCCTAGTCTGCGGGTTCGCCAAGCCAAGACTCGTTGGGGTTCCTGTTCGTTGCGCACACAGCGCATTATGATTAATCAACAATTACTTAGGGGGCCTCGTCATTTCCTGGAATATGTAATGATTCATGAATTTGCTCATTTTATGCAACCAAATCATTCGCCTAAGTTTTGGCAAATTGTGGCTGAATTTATGCCACAGTGGCAGACTGTACGTCATGAATTGACAGCCTATTTCCGTGGGTATTAGGCTTATATAGCAACCATACATTTGGTGTATGTGATATAATTAAATAAGGTACAGAATTAGGACTGACCTCTTGGTCGGTCCTTTTTATATAAAATAAATCTAGCGTAAAGGAGGGAACCTATGAAACCATTTGTTCATTTGCATGGTCATACTGAATATAGCTTGCAAGATGGGATTAGTCGTTTACCCCAGATGGTAGCTCGCGCCAAAGAACTAAACATGCCAGCTTTGGCCATTACGGATCATGGGAACATGTGTGGGGCCATTTATTTTTATAAAGAAGCCGTTAAAGCGGGGATCAAACCTATTATTGGTTGCGAAGTGTATGTAACGACGGGGAGTCGTTTTGATAAAGACGCAAGTAATGCCAAGCAGGAGCGTTTGAAGCATTTAATTTTGTTAGCTGAAACGATGGAAGGGTATCAAAATTTAACGAAAATTGTATCCCGTGGTTTCACGGAAGGTTTTTATCGTAAACCTAGAGTGGATCATGAATTATTGCGTCAGCATAGCCAAGGGATTATTGCGTTGAGTGCTTGTATTCAAGGGGAAATTCCACAGTGTATTTTACAGGATAATCCAGAAGGGGCGCGCCGTGCTTTGGAAACATATCTTGATATATATGGGAAAGATAACTTTTTCTTAGAAATTCAAAATCATGGCTTACCGGCGGAAGTAAAAGCCCAAGAAGCCTTGGTAGCCTTGGCTAAAGAGTATGGTGTAGGCCTTGTTTGCTCCAATGATTTTCACTATGTCTTAAAAGAAGATGCGGATGCACAAGATATTAAAGTCTGCATTGCCACAGGGGCCAAAGTGGACGAACCGAATCGTTTAAAATTCCCTAATGACGAGTTTTATATGAAAAGTGGCGATGAGATGGCTGCTTTATTCGGCCATATTCCAGAAGCTATGGAAAACACCTTAGCCATTGCGGAGCGCTGTAATGTTACCTTCAATTTTGACGAGCATCATTTGCCACATTTTGATGTGCCGGAAGGGGAAAATGCAACTACTTACTTACGTCATTTGTGTGAACGAGAAATTCCACGCCTCTATGGGGTGGTGACCCCAGAGTTGCAGCAACGATTAGATTATGAATTGTCCGTTATTGCGCAAATGGGTTTTGATGATTACTTTCTTATCGTTTGGGATTATGTGCGCTATGCAAGGGAGCACGACATATTAGTAGGTCCTGGCCGTGGTAGTGCGGCTGGTTCGGTAGTGGCCTATTTGCTTGGTATTACGGGCTTAGATCCATTAAAATATAATTTGCTCTTTGAACGATTTTTGAATCCAGAGCGTATTAGCATGCCTGATATTGATATTGACTTTTGCTACGAAAAACGTGGCAAAGCCATTGAATATGTAACGCAGAAATATGGGCAAGCGCGGGTGGCACAGATTATTACTTTTGGTACGGAAGCCGCACGGGCCGTTATTCGTGATGTAGGGCGCGTGCTGAATCATCCGTTACCAGAAGTGAATCGTTTGGCGAAGATGATTCCTAATGAATTAGGCATTACCTTAGATAAGGCTTTAAAAGGTAAAGAATTGAAAGCGGCTTACGAAAGCAGTCCGCAGGTGAAACAGCTATTTGATTATGGCCGTAAGCTAGAAGGTATTGTGCGTAATGCATCTACTCATGCAGCGGGGGTCGTAATTTCAGCCGCCCCTTTAGAAGATCATGTGCCGATTCAAAATGCCAATGATAGTGGCTTTGTGACGCAGTATGATAAAGATAATATTGAAGAATTAGGCCTATTAAAAATGGACTTTTTAGGCTTGCGTACCTTAACGGTTATGGGCGACGCCCTAGCGTTAATTAAAGCTAATCGAGGTATTGATTTAGATTTAGATGCGATTCCGCTCGATGATAAGGAAGCCTGTGAATTGCTCACTAAAGGGGATACGCCAGGGGTGTTCCAGCTCGAATCGGAAGGAATTACTAAGTTGGTCATGGACTTACGGCCTACTCATTTTGAAGATCTAATTCCTTTAGTGGCTCTATATCGGCCAGGCCCTTTGGGCAGTGGCATGGTAGAAGACTTTATTAAACGCCGTCACGGTGAAATGGACATTACCTATTTACATCCACTGTTGGAGCCTATTTTGAAAGATACCTTTGGGGTTATTTTATACCAAGAACAGGTTATGCAGATTGCCTCCGCCATGGGCGGTTTCTCCTTGGGGCAAGCCGATTTAATGCGCCGTGCCATGGGGAAAAAGAAGGAATCGGTGCTAAAAGCACAGCGGGAATCTTTTATTGAAGGGGCCACGAAGAACGACATTGATCCAGCCATTGCGAATGAAGTATTTGATTTGCTCGTATATTTCGCAGGCTATGGCTTTAATAAATCCCATAGTGCGGCCTATGCTTATATTGCCTATCAGACGGCGTATTTAAAAGCTCATTATTATCCTGAATTTATGGCTGCTACCATGACTAGTTTTATGGCTAATGTGGATAAGCTAACCTATTACATTAATGATTGTAAGAAACATGGGGTTAAGGTCTTAGGTCCCGATGTTAACTATGGGGAACAAGCCTTTGCTGTACAGAATGGGGCTATTCGTTTTGGTTTAGGTGGCGTGAAAAGTGTAGGCGATAATGCGATTCAACAGCTTTTAATTGAACGGCAAAAGGGTGGTTTGTATACGTCTCTCTTAGATTTTTGTAAGCGCGTTGATTCAAAGGTTATTAATAAACGCTTATTAGAAAGCTTAATTCGTTGTGGCGCTATGGATAGTTTCAAGGAAAACCGTAATCAATTGTTAGCTATGTATGAAGGGGCGCAAAGTTTAGGGCAACGATTACAAAAAGAGGAAGCGCGTGGTACGATGAGTCTCTTTGGCGATGACGTAACTGTTGAGGAAACGATTGAGGTGCCTGACTTACCCGATTTGCCTTCAGAAGAAAAACTGCGTGATGAAAAAGAATATACTGGGTTCTATATTACGGGCCATCCGTTAAATGCCTTTGCTGAAGAATTAAACGGCTTGTTTGAATTAGGTAAGCTCAATGATAATCCCGAACAATACGATGGGCAGACAGTAGTTATAGGTGGTCTCATTGTGGAAAAATCCGATAAAGTTACGCGGCGTAATGATATTATGTCCGTTATACGGGTGGAAGATTTCTCTGGTTCGGCTGCTGTGGTAGCATTTCCACAGGTATTCCAGCAGAGTCAGGCCTATTTAGCCGTTGATATGGCGGTGCGTATTACAGGGCGTATTGATGCCGATGAAAAGGGCGTGCAAATTATTGCGGATTCAGTGAAGCCTTTGAAGGTGAATTATGAAAAGGCTAAGCAAGTCATTATTCATATTCGCCCTGGTTTTGATACGGCTGAAGCAAGTAATCGCTTAAAAAAAGTATTGCTTGAAACGGATGGGACGGTTCCAGTCTCTTTCTACCTACATCGACAGCGCAAACGAATTGATGTGGCGAAGGAATATTTTATTCAACCTGGGACTCAAATTTGCCAAGCTATCGAAAAAATTTTAGGCCCTGATAGTGTGGAAATTATGTAGAACACTGGTGTATAATGGGTATTATGAAGGGAAAACATAGGCTTTATATCAATCCATTATAAGTGAGGTATTCTACTATGAAGAAAACTAAGATTGTTTGTACTATCGGACCGAGCACAGACGCACCAGATGTGTTGGAACATATGTTGGAAGCGGGCATGAATGTGGCTCGTTTTAACTTCTCCCATGGCTCCTATGAAGAACATACGAAGCGTATGAATGCTGTGCGCGAAGCATCTCGCAAGACGGGGATTCCGGTAGCGCTTATGCTTGACACCAAAGGCCCTGAAATTCGCTTAGGTCATTTCAAAGACGGTAAAGTTATGCTAGAAGCAGGTAAACCGTTTACTTTGACTATGCGTGATGTAGAAGGGGATGCTACCATTTGCTCTGTCAATCATAAAGGCCTAGTTGATGATGTAACGGTAGGTTGTCAGATTTTGTTATCTGATGGATTGGTTACGTTGAATGTTGAAAAAATTGAAGGTACTGAAATTTATACAACGATTCAAAATAGTGGTCCTATGAGTGATCGCAAACGCGTTGCGGTGCCAGGGATTCCACTTAGTTTGCCACCTGTATCAGACAGTGATATGGCAGATTTGCGCTTTGGCTGTCAGCAAGGGGTTGACTATGTAGCGGCTTCTTTCATGCAACGGGGCAGTGATGTAGTAGCCATTCGTCGCATTTTAGAAGAAGAAGGCAAGGATATTAAGATTATTTCTAAGATTGAAAATGAAGAAGGTATCAATAACTTAGATGATATTTTACGCATGTCCGACGGCCTTATGGTAGCACGTGGTGATTTAGGGGTAGAAATTCCTGCTGAAGAAGTACCAGTGCTTCAAAAAATGATGATTAGCAAATGTAATAAGGCATCTAAGCCTGTTATTACGGCGACCCAGATGTTAGAGTCTATGACGAATAATCCACGTCCTACTCGTGCTGAAGCGAGTGATGTAGCTAATGCAATCTTAGATGGCACCGATGCAGTCATGTTGTCTGGTGAAACCGCAGGCGGTAAATATCCAGTAGAAGCGGTGCAGACTATGGCTCGCATTGCGGAAGTGACGGAGCATTCCACCTTGTATTGCAATATGGAACACCCATTTGTGGCTGATACGGTGCAAACTACGGAAGCTATTAGTGCTGCTACCGTAACCGTTGCTAAGAATTTGGATGCTGCCGCTATTATTACTTGCACAGAAACAGGTAAAACGGCGATGAGCATTTCTCGTAATCGTCCATTGGCAAAGATTTTAGCGGTAACACCACATGAAGAAACTGTACGACGTGTACAATTATATTGGGGCGTAGAAGCAGTGCAAGGCATGGCTCATGCTAATTCTGATGAAATGGTACACAGTGCGATTAGTGCTTCTTTAGCAGAAAATCGGATTGAGTCTGGTGATTTAGTAGTTATCACGGCTGGGGTACCATCTGGTACAGCAGGGACAACCAATATGATTCGCGTTCATGTGGTAGGGCAAGCCGTATTAGCTGGCAATGGTGTAGGCAAAGGAGCGGCTACAGGCCGAGTATGTATTGCCTATGAGGGCGCTCAAGCACAAGCTAAATTCCGCGATGGTGATATTTTAGTAGTTCGTACGTTAGAAGCGGACTTAATGCCATTTGCTAAACGGGCCAGTGCTATTATTGCCGCCGAAGATGGTTTTACATCAGCGGCTGCTATTGCAGGGATTAACTTTGGTATTCCTGTAGTATTGGGCGTGGCAAATGCAGAATTAACAATTAAAGATGGTGAAGTGATTACTGTTGATGGATCCCGTGGTAAAGTCTTTGAAGGAATTGCTAATGCTCGTTAGTTAGTTCATTGGAGTCAGTGTGCCATATATCCATGACAGTCAGAATTAAGGAGGTTTTTATGAATTACTCTATGCCAGTGAATGCTGAGCAATCGGTAGTTTCTCAAGTGGTAGCGCGTAAGTTGCGCAATTCTATGCTATGGATGGGGTGGGGGATTTTAACGACCTTTGTCACCTTATTAGCAGCTTTATTTAATCCTCAATGGCTCAATATGGCAGCGTCCAATTATAATATTATATTACTCATTGAATTGGGTGTGGTGATTCTATTTAGTGCTCGTCAGATGAGTGCTAGTTTGACCGCACTCAAAGCGATGTTTTTTGTGTATTCTATTCTTAATGGCTTAACCTTAGCCGTACTAAGTGTGGTCTATGGTAGCAGCGCCTTTTTCTACGCCTTTCTAGGTACTGTAGCCTTTTTTGGTAGCTTCGCTATTATTGGGGGCGTGATTAAAAAGGATTTGACCTCTTGGTCTACGTACTTAATTGGTGCGGTGGTAGCCCTTATTATTGTGAGCTTATTGAACATGTTCTTCTTCAATAGTGGCATTGTTAATTTAGGTCTAGGCGCCTTGGGGGTTATTATTTTCACCATTTTTACAGCGGTGGATGTAAACCGGATTAAAGGCTTATTGACCGTAGCTGCACTAGAAGATGATGATGTGTTGGAACGCATTGAATTAATCGGCGCTTTAATGCTATATTTAGATTTTATTAATATTTTCTTATCCATCTTGCGCTTTTTCCGCAGAGACTAAGGGGGCCTTGTTATGGATGAAAAAGAGTGGCAAACCTTTGTTACTGTTGTGGCGGAAGGGAATATTACCAAAGCAGCGGATAAGCTATTTCTCTCGCAACCAGCGCTAAGTTATCGCTTGCGCCATTTAGAAGAAGATTTAGGCTGTCCTTTGTTATTACGTACTAATGAAGGGATTACCTTGACGCCTCAAGGGGAAGTATTTCATGCTTATTGTCGGCGTATGCTAGAAGAAACGGAAAGTTTAAAGCAATCCATTGGTGAAATGAGCGGCGAGATTCAAGGTACTTTGAAAATTGCTTCGTCCATTAACTTTGCAGACTATCAATTGCCGCATTTATTGAGTTTATTTACTGAAAAATATCCTCATATTCATATGCAGGTAAAATCAGGTTATAGTTCTCATGTTAATAAGATGTTTAATGGGGGCGAAGTTATGATTGCCATTACTCGTGGTAATTTTAAAGAATCTACGAATTCTATTAAACTCTTTGAAGAGCCTTATTGTCTGGTCTACAAAGATAAGGTTAGTATCGATGATTTAGCCTCCTTGCCTTGGATTCAATATCGTACGGATGGCTCCATTTCGTCCATTGTAGAAAGCTGGCGCAGTGAAAACTTACCTACCAGTTTAGAACCGGCTATGGAGCTTGACTCCATGGTAACTTGCCGTCACTTTGTGCGGGAAGGCTTAGGCTGGGCTATTTTACCTTATTTAGGTCTAGGTTCTTGTAAAGATGAGGGCATCCATGTGGCACCGATTTATCACAAGGATGGAACTCCATTTATGCGTAGTACTTTATTGCATTTTAGTGAAGTCAGCACTAAGCTAATTGCCGCTAAAACCTTTATTGACTATGTGTGTGAACATTATAAGGATTACACACCCGTGGATATTGAATTTTAGTGCTGAGTTAATCAAGTTGTAATCGTGAATAATTACTTCATAAGTAAAAGCACTGACTTATGCTGATATTGCAAATTATACGATATATTTAAAGAATCTTTTCGAAAAAATCGAAAAGATTCTTTTTTTATGCTATTTTAAAGGGTATTACTCAAAGTAATGTAAAGCATGAAAAAATGTCGATAAAAAATTTATGCAGCGCATATAAGCTTTTTATTTTTCAGATGACTTATAGACCGATATAATGAGCTTACAGGTTGAGCAAGAGCATAACTTGCACGAACTTGTAGGTTGTGTTTTAAGTTTGTTATATGTATGAATTAAGGAGTTTTTACAGAATGAACAGCAGCAAATTAATTAAAATTGCAGTTATGGCGTTGATTCCGTTAATCATTTGGTTTACACCACCGCCAGAAGGACTTGAAGTAAATGCGTGGCGTTTATTTGGGTTCTATTTGACCGCCATTGTAGGCCTTGTTATTAAACCTTGGGGTGCTCCCGTAGTCTTATTAGTATCGATTGCAGCATCTTCTATTTTCTTGAATAATACGTCTGCCGTATTATCTGGTTACGCTTCTTCCACTTTGTGGTTGGTATTCTCGGCGTTTGCTTTGTCTGTTGCCTTTGTAAAAACGGGCCTTGGACGCCGTATTGCGTATCATCTAATTGGGATGTTTGGTTCTACTGTGTTACGTTTGGGTTATGTAACCGCTATTTTAGACTTTATCATCTCCCCAGTAACACCATCCAATACAGCTCGTGCTGGTGGTATCGTTTACCCAATCATCAATGCGACGGCTCGTGCGCTTGGTTCTGAACCAGGTGAAACGGCTAAAAAAGCGGGTGCTTACTTAAGTGCTAATACTTACATGGTAACTAAAGTTACATCCTTTATGTTCGCCACTGCTATGGCGCCAAACTTATTGGCTGCTGACTTCATGAATAAGATTTTAGGTGTTGATCTTAACTGGGGTGTATGGGCGTTAGCCATGGTTATTCCAGGTCTTGTTATGTTATTGGCAGTACCATTTGTTACTTACATTTTTGAACGTCCTACTTTGACTAAGATTGACAATCACACGATTGCTAAACAAGGTCTTGAAGATTTAGGGCCAATGAAATTAAGTGAAAAAATCTTGGTTGCTATCTTCATCCTTGCGTTACTTGGTTGGGCGATGCCTTCTATTTTAGAACAAGGTTTTGGTATTAAATTCTCCATCAATGCGACAGCTGTAGCGGTAGCAGCGATGTGTTTATCTATCGTATGTAATGTTATTAAATGGGATGATGTACTTAAAAGTAATGGTGCTTGGAACACGTTCATTTGGTTCGGCGGTATCATTGGTATGTCTAGTGCGTTGAGCAAAGTAAAATTCTTTGAATGGTTAGCTAAATTCATGGAAACCCATATTCACTTCGGTGAAAACGCATTCATTGCGCTTGTGATTATCGGCTTTATCAGCGTAGTAGTACGTTACTTGTTCGCTTCTGGTAGTGCCTATGTAGTAGCTATGTTACCAGTATTCTTAACAGTTGGTAAAGTAGCAGGTATTGATCCAATGGGGCTTGCACTTGTATTAGCAGCGACTAACTCTTATGGTGGTGCTTTAACTCACTACGGCGGGGCCGCAGCGCCAATTATCTTTGGTGAAGGCTTTAATGATGTTAAGACTTGGTGGATTGTTGGTGGCTTAGTAGCTATCGTATGTTTCGTATTAACGATGACAGTTGGTTACGGTTACTGGTCCGCTATTGGCCTCATTAAATAAGTTTTGTTATTAACTCAGGTGGAGCTTAGCTCCCCTTGAGTGTTAGTAAATTATATATTTTAGTTCTTTTTAGGTTTAGTGTTAGTTACTTTATTAGCTATGATTCGTTGAGAAAGGATGCGAAGCTATGAACAAATTAGTAAAAGCAGCGACAGCTGGTTTTGACGAAAAACAAGATTGTCTTGTAACCGTAGAACCAATCGCAGCTGGTATTGAAGTAGAGTTAACTTCAAAAGTAAAACGTCAGTATGGTAAACATATCGAAGAATTAATCGTAAAGACAGTAAAAGAAGCTGGTTATGATGGGGTAAAAGTTATTGCCGACGATAAAGCCGCTTGGGATTATGCTATTAAAGCTCGTGTATTGGGCGCGTTAGAACGTGGTTCTGAACCAAAACCAGCTGTTACTCATGACGAAACTCGTCCTGTAGAAGTTAAAAACTTACCTTTATCAGAAGCTGCTAAAGCTCGTATTTCTCGTAGCATGATGTTTGTGCCAGGTAATACACCTAAAATGATCAACAGTGCAGACATTCACGGTGCTGATAGTTTGATGTTTGATATTGAAGATTCCATTCCTGTAACAGAAAAAGATACAGCTCGTTTGATGACAGCGGAAGCTTTAAAAAGCATGACTTTCCGCTCTGAAACAGTAGTACGTATTAACCATCCAACGCAGACACCATATGGTTATGATGACTTGGATGTAATCGTACCAGCTAAACCAAACTTGATTCGTATTCCTAAAACTGAAGATGTATCTGAAGTTGAAATCGTAGCTCGTAAAATTGAAGAAGTAGAAAAAGCGAATGGTTGGGAAGAAGGTACCATTAATATTATCGTAGCTATTGAATCCGTTAAAGGTCTTTACAATGTGCGTGAAATCTGCCATGGTCCTCGCGTAGTAGGTATCGCTCTTGGCGCTGAAGATTATCGTGCTGACCTTCGTACTGGTAAATCTAAACCAGCCGTTGAATTGACTTTTGCTCGTCAGTCCATCTTATTGGCTGCTCGTGAAGCCGGTATTCGTTGCGTAGATACCGTATTCTCCGACGTTAAAGATCCAGATGGTTTCGTAGAAGAAGTACAATACATTAAAGCACTTGGCTTTGATGGTAAATCTTGTATCCATCCAAGCCAGATTAAATTGGCTCATAAAGTATTTACACCAGATGAAAAAGAAATTGCTCATTCCGTTAAAGTATTGAATAGCTATGCAGATGCTTTGAAAAACAATAAAGGCGTTATTGCTGTTGATGGTAAGATGATTGATGGTCCTATCGTAGTTCGTGCACAACGCATTGTAGATAAAGCACGTGCAGCCGGTATTAAAGTAGAAGTAGATGAAGGAGCTGAAATTAATGTTAAATAAAGCAAATCGCGAAATTCCAATGGATTTACCAGCTCTTGCGGGTCGTGAAGTATATCAAGGCGAGTTCGCTATTGAGCCTAAAGTACGTCGTGTAGGCCGTCCTGTTGCTAAATATAATCAAGGTGGCGCTGATAAATTATTATCTTCCATCGATGAAGCCATTGAAAAAACTGGCTTAAAAGATGGTATGACTGTTTCTTTCCACCATCATTTCCGTAATGGTGACTATGTTATGAAAATGGTTATGGAACGCATTCAAGCTAAAGGTATTAAAGATATTACTGTTGCTTCCAGTTCTCTTAGCCCTTGCCATGACTTCTTAATCGATATGATTAAAGACGGTACAGTAACGGCTATTGAAACGTCTGGTCTTCGTGATGCACTAGGCAAATTCTTAACGAAGAATCCTGGCGTATTAAAACGCCCTGTAGTTATTCGTTCTCATGGTGGCCGTGCTCGTGCTATCATTGCTGGTGAAGTGCATATTGACGTAGCCTTCATGGGTGCGCCTACTTGTGACCGCCGTGGTAATTTCACAGGCATGCAAGGTAAATCTGCTTGTGGCGCGCTTGGCTATGCTATGGTAGATTCCCACTATGCTGATAAAACAGTGGCTATTACTGACAACTTGGTTGACTATGTATATCCTTACTCCGTACCTCAAACAGATGTAGATTACATCGTTGAAGTAGAAGCGATTGGTGATCCAGAAGGCATTGCTTCTGGGGCCGTTGGTTTCACTAAGAACCCTGTACAGATTAAAATCGCTGAAATGGCTGCTGAATTCCTTGATCAAGCAGGCATTATTAAAGAAGGTTTCAGCTTCCAGCTTGGTGCTGGTGGAGCGCCTTTAACTGTGGCTAAATTTATTGGTCAAAAACTTAAAGAACAGGGTGTTAAAGCAGGCTTTGGTATTGGTGGTGCCACTGGTATCTTAGCAGGTATGTTAGAAGACGGTTTAATCAATGCTATTTATGATACTCAAACATTTGATACGGTAGCAGCTGCTTCTTTACATAAAAACCCAGCTCACATTGAAATGAGCGCATCCATGTATGCGGATCCTTGGACTGACAACATGACTAACTATCTTGATGTAGTGTTCCTTGGGGCTACTGAAATTGATACTAATTTCAATGTTAACTGTATGACTGACTCCAATGGGGTGCTTATGGGTGCTTCTGGCGGTCATAGTGATACAGCTGCTGGTGCTAAATGTACAGTTATTACTTGTCCATTAGTACGTGGCCGTTTGCCAATGATTTTAGATAGTGTTCAAACTGTTATTACGCCAGGTGAATCTGTTGACGTAATTGTAACAGAACGTGGTATTGCTATTAATCCTCGTCGTACTGACTTAATTGAACGTTTCAAAGATTCTAACTTACCAATTTACACAATTGAAGAATTGCAAAAATTAGCCTTTGATCTTGTAGGTAAACCAGAAGGTATTACTGTAAGTGAAAAAGATGAAGATGTAGTGGCTATCGTTGAATATCGTGATGGTACCATTATCGACGTTGTACGTAAACCATTAGATTAATTAAACTGAAGTAGTTAAGACAATTTAATTATTAAATCTGCGTTACGAAGCTTGACTAGAATTGCTAATAGTATTTTTGAAAAGGGATTGTTGCGGCAATCCCTTTTTCTTTGTATAGCGCAATAATAGGCAGGCTTACTAAATGAGAGAGAGTCCTTTGTTATGTAGCATCTGTATATTTGAAAGGAGCGTTCTTCTATGTTATTAGGTATTCTTGGCCTATTGATGATTGTCATCATCGTTTGGGCATTAATTCAGTCTAAGACAAATCCTGTACCTATTTTTGTTATCGTACCTATTATTGCAGCTGTTATTGCTGGCTTTGGCCCATCTGATATTTTTACATTTATTCAAACAGGTGTGTCCAAGACTTGGTCTACGGCGGTATTATTTGTATTCTCCATTGTATATTTCTCGTTAATGAGTGATGTAGGCCTTTTTGATCCATTAGTAAACTATTTAGCTAAAAAAGCAGGCAATAATATTATGTTAGTTACCATTGCTACCGCTATGATTGCTGTTGTAGGTCATTTGGATGGTGCGTTAGCATCCACGCTTTTGATTACAATTCCAGCTATGCTTCCAATTTATAAGAAGCTTCATATGCGCCCCGTAACCTTAGTATGTATTATTGGTGCCGCTATGAGTATTATGAACTTGGTACCATGGGGTGGTCCAGTTGCTCGTACTGGCGTTGTTTTGAATGCGGATGTAAATGCTTTATGGCAAGAATTAATCCCATTACAAGGGGTAGGCTTAGTTATTTTACTTGTATTTGCCGCTTATATGGGTATTGTTGAAAAACGTCGTGGTGCTGGCTTAAATCCAACTGGGGAAGCTGCTTTATTAGATTCCTCTTTAGTACCAACTGATGGCAATGTAACGTCTGAAGATTTGGAAGCGTTGAAACGCCCTAAATTATTATGGTTCAACGGTATTTTAACTTTAGTTGTTATTGGTTTACTTTGCTTTACTAAAATTCCGCTCTATGGGGCTTTTATGTTTGGTTTAGCTATTGCTTTGATTGTTAACTTCCCAGGTGCTAAAGCGCAATCTAAAGCTATTAAAATGCATGCTGATACAGCCTTAACTATGCCTATGATTTTATTGGCATCCGGTGTATTCTTAGGTGTATTAAGCGGTACTAAAATGATGGATGCTATGGCCACTATGCTTATTGCGTTAGTTCCAGACTTCTTAGGTGGTCATCTTCAAACTATCTTTGGTATTCTTGGGGTGCCAATTGGTATGTTACTTGGTACTGACTCTTACTTCTTTGGTTTAGTACCATTGGCTATTAGTGTAGGGGAACGCTTTGGGGTAAATCCACACGATATGGCTATGGCGATGTTGATTTCTAAAAACTATGGTGTACTTGTAACACCTCATGCAGCTACTACTTTCTTAGCTTGTGGTTTGGCTGGTATTGAAATCAAAGATTTATTAAAATTCTGTGCGCCTCGTTTATTCATCATGTCCTTGATTTCCTTGGCCTGTGGCGCTATGTTAGGTTTATTCCATATTTAAGGTTTATTCATTACGATTAAGATTTAATAGTTAAAATTTTAGTTTAATAGGTAAAATTAAGGTTTAATAGTTAAAATTAAACTTTCTAGTTTAATAGGTAAGCTGTTATAAAGGCTGTAAGTGAACGATGATCTATCGATTCGCTTACAGCC
Source organism: Veillonella sp. R32 (assembly GCF_010093125.1). Taxonomy (GTDB): domain Bacteria; phylum Bacillota; class Negativicutes; order Veillonellales; family Veillonellaceae; genus Veillonella_A. The sequence goes on along the minus strand of NZ_NMZQ01000003.1, from coordinate 30,369 downwards.
TTTTGTGGTAATAGTTTACAAAAATGTATAGGTCGTATAATTTACAAAATGAAAAGCCTATGATATTATATAAATAAAGATTGATAATTATTATCAACAAACTATTGAGACGGTATGGATATCAGTTAGGTACAGTGAAGTTAGGAGGTATTTTAGGGACAAGGAGGTAGCGTATATGGCAGTGTATAAGGGAAGAATCATGCGCTCCTTAGGGGCGCAATTAGCGATTATTGCGAGCCTGATTATATTGGCTAGTCGCTAATGTCGTGAGGGGAGCCCTAGCAAGGGCTTGTTAGGTTAATCAAAATATATAAGGGAATAAAAACACTCAACCTAGAGAGTTAGCCGTTATAAGGTAAGGCGTAACTTGGTTGAGTGCTTTTTATTTTATATATTGTTGTGTATGAAGACAACACCATAGCTGTGAGGTGTACTAAACTAAGGTGTTTCTTCATTGAAAATACTTTCGCCAGGTTGTAATGGCGAAGGTACTTTACCAGGATTGCTGTCAAAATCCTTTAAAGAAGGCACCGTTGGCGCCGCTTGTGGTACTGCTAACTCAGGGTGAAGCCATTCTAATTGCATAAGGCGCCACTGGAAGGCGTTGGCCTCTTTTTGCAAGTACCATATATCCTTTTCCGCAGCTTTTAAGCGAGCTGCATGAGCGTTACTAATATGCTCTAAGTTCGTAATGCGATAGTCAAAGCTATCCATATCGCTCATGTTGTATTGACCATAAACTCTAGTCGCTAATTCATCAATTTGCGCTTGCTGATAGGCTATATAACCGGCTAGGCAAAAGATGAGTAACCAAAGCCAAGTCGTTGTACGTTTACAAAGTTTTTTTAGCGTAGTTACGACCTTAAAACGGCCGTGGGGATGTTCTGAATTGCGAGGGCGTTCCTCACTCATGATACTTATTTCCCTTCTACAGAAATAGAACCAGTTGGTAATGGTAATTTAGCAGTAACAAAATCTAACCATAAGCGAGACGCATGGGAGAGATAGTGACCTTTTTTCCAAATTACATATAAGGTATGAGTAATTTCAGGACGCACTAATGGACGAACGACCACACTAGTACCAACTTTTGTGTTTTCTCCTTTTGTAGGGCAGAGGCGACTAGGCAATAAGGCGATAGCCAAGTGAGCACCTACGGTTTGTAACATTAAGTCACGTTGACTCGTTTCAAATACAATATGTGGTTGGAACCCAGCGTGTTTACAAGATTTAACAACTTCATCATGAAGATTGAAATCATCTTTGTGAAGTACAAAAGATTCTTCTGATAACATATCCAGAGAAATTTCTTTTTCTTTGGCCAATGGATTATCTCGCGGTAAAATAACGCAGAGAGGGTCACTGGTAAGATAGAAGGATTCAAATTCTTTTGGATTTGGTTTTGTACAAATAATACCAATATCAATAAGACCTTCTTGTACACTAAGCTCGATTTTCTTAGAACCATGTTCATATAATTCTAAATCGATTTGTGGGTAAGCTCGTTTAAATTCACCCAATAATTGAGCAAAAATAGGCGCATCGGTAATTGGTGGTAGACCAATTAAAATGGAACCTTGCTCTAAACGGAATTCATTCTCAAAATCTACTTTTAAGTGTTCAAACATGAATACGACACGTTTCGCGTGTGTTAAGAAGATGGTACCGCCGTCAGTTAATTCTACTGATTTAGCGTTACGCATGAATAAAACAACACCTAACTCATCTTCTAGGGCTTTAATCGTACGACTAATAGCGGATTGAGAGATGTGCAAGTTGCGCGCTGCTTTACTGAAACTTTTTTGATCGGCTACTTCTACGAAGTATTTTAAATGATGAAAATCCATAGTACACCTCAGCTAGTTAAATAATATATAAAAAACTCGAAACTACTTTTCAAGAATGCGTTAGACTCATGCATTGTCAAGGATGGCTCGAAAATGTTGAAAAATAACCTTATTGAAAAGCATTCGCAATATTGAGAACCTATGAAAAAATGTCAAGTTATTATCTCATAATTAGCAAATTAGATACGCCTGTTTCAGTTGCTATATGCAATCTATAATTGTATAATTAAGACATGAGGCTATATCGATTTGTTATTTTAGGAATGAAATAGGTCCTCCAAATGCAAAAGAGTTTTAATAGTATTATATTATTACATTTTTGCAAGATAGGCAATGCTTTTACGAAAAATACGACAAAGAATGCATTAAATTTTAACATCCTTTGTTGCTTATGTCGTGAAGTAGTGCGGTTTAGAAGCGATTTGCCAATATGTATGTCAAAAATTTATATGCAGTATAAAATCCTATAGTGTATTCAATATACTATAGGGTATTCACATGCTAAGACATAGATATGCGCTAGGTGCGGGGGAATTTGTTCCTGAGATAATAAGGGTAAGCAAGTGTAAAACTCATTCTTAATGCTTAAGGAGGCTTTTTTAACATGCGTAAAATGAAAACTATGGACGGCAACCAGGCCGCAGCTCACGTTGCATACGGTTTTACCGAAGTAGCAGCTATCTATCCAATCACACCGTCTTCTCCAATGCCAGAACACGTTGATGACTGGGCTGCCACTGGCCGTAAAAACATCTTCGGCCACAAAGTACAGGTTGTAGAAATGCAGTCTGAAGCTGGTGCTGCCGCTGCTGTACACGGTTCCTTACAAGCAGGTGCTTTAACAACTACATTTACCTCTTCTCAAGGTTTATTGTTAATGCTTCCAAACTTGTACAAAGTAGCTGGTGAATTATTACCAGGTGTATTCCATGTAGCAGCTCGTGCTCTTGCCGCTCACGCATTAGCCATTTTTGGTGACCACCAAGACGTTATGGCCGCTCGTGCAGCAGGTTGTGCAATGCTCTCCGAAGCTTCTGTACAAGAAGTTATGGACCTTGCTCCAGTAGCTCACTTAACAGCTATTAAAACACGCGTACCATTCATCAACTTCTTTGATGGTTTCCGTACTTCTCATGAAATTCAAAAAATTGAAGTTCTTGACTACGAAGAATTAAAACCATTAGTAGATATGGAAGCTGTTGAAGAATTCCGTAAACGTGCTTTAAATCCAGATGCACCTGTAACTCGTGGTACTGCAGAAAACCCTGATATTTACTTCCAGCATCGTGAAGCATCTAACCCATTCTATCTTGAAGTGCCAAATGTAGTAGAACATTACATGGCTGAAATCAACAAATTAACTGGTCGTAACTACCAATTATTCAACTACGTAGGTGCTCCAGATGCTACTGACGTTATCGTAGCTATGGGTTCTAGCTGCCAGGTAGTAGAAGAAACTGTTGATTACTTAAACAAACAAGGCCGCAAAGTTGGTTTAGTTAAAATTCACTTGTTCCGTCCATTCGCAACTGATCGTTTCGTAGCTGCTTTACCTAAAACAGTAGAACGTATTGCTGTGTTAGACCGCACGAAAGAACCAGGCGCATTGGCTGAACCTTTATTCTTAGATGTACAGGCTGCTTTAGTACAAAACGACATTAACGCTAAAGTATATGGCGGTCGTTATGGCTTAAGCTCCAAAGACGTTATCCCTGCAGACATCGTATCTGTATTCGATAACATGTTAGCAGATGCTCCTAAACGCTTCTTTACATTAGGTATCGAAGATGACGTTACGAACTTGTCCTTGAAACGCGCTGAAGGCGTTTCCATTACAGCTGAAGGTTTAACTGGCTGCAAATTCTGGGGCTTCGGTTCTGACGGTACTGTAGGTGCTAACAAATCCGCTATCAAAATCATCGGTGACTACACTGATATGTATGCTCAAGCATACTTTGACTATGACTCCAAAAAATCTGGTGGCGTAACAATGTCTCACCTTCGTTTCGGTAAGACTCCTATCAACAAACCTTACCTTGTAACGGAACCTGAATTCATTGCTTGTCATCGTCAGTCCTATGTTCATGAATATGACCTTCTTCGTGGTATCAAAAAAGGCGGCACATTCTTATTGAACTGTACTTGGACTCCAGAAGAATTGGAAGAAAAATTACCAGCAAGCTTACGTCGTACAATTGTTGAAAAAGAATTAAACTTCTACATCATCAACGCTGCTGAAATTGCTCGTGAAATCGGCTTAGGTGGTCGTATCAACATGATTTGTCAGGCTGCTTTCTTCAAATTGACAAACATCATCCCTGTTGATAAAGCTATTGAATACCTTAAAGATTCCGTAGAAAAAACTTACGGTAAAAAAGGTCAAAACGTTGTTGACATGAACAATGCTGCTATCGACAAAGGCGTTGACGCTCTTGTTAAAATCGACGTTCCAGCTTCTTGGAAAGATGCTGTTGACAACGCTGCTAAAGAAGAAAAACCAGGTTGCGCATCTTGCCCAAGTTATGTTGAAAACATCTGTAAACCTGTAAATGCTCAAGCTGGTTATGACTTACCTGTAAGTACATTCGCTGGTTATGAAGATGGTACGTTACCTGCTGGTACAGCTGCTTACGAAAAACGTGGTGCTGCTTTATTCGTTCCACACTGGATCAAAGAAAACTGTATCCAATGTAACCAATGTGCGTTCGTATGTCCACATGCTACGATTCGCCCTGTATTAGCAACTGCTGAAGAAGTTGCTGCTGGTCCAGATAACTTCGAAGCAATTCCAGCTCTTGGTGCTAAAGATCTTCAATTCCGTATTGCTGTATCTCCACTTGATTGCTTAGGTTGTTCCAACTGTGTTAATATCTGTCCTTCCCCTAAAGGCAAAGCTATTGAAATGCGTCCTATCGACGGCGAAATGGAATTTGCTGAAACTTGGGATTATGCAGTTAAATTACCAGTAAAAGCTAACCCAATGAAGAAAGAAACTGTTAAAGGTAGCCAGTTCGAAACTCCACTTCTTGAGTTCTCCGGCGCTTGCGCAGGTTGTGGTGAAACTCCATACGCTCGTTTAATCACTCAATTATTCGGTGACCGCATGGTGATTGCTAATGCTACTGGTTGTTCCTCTATCTGGGGTGCTTCCATGCCAGCTTCTCCATACACAACTAACCAACAAGGTCAAGGTCCTGCATGGGGCAACTCCTTGTTCGAAGATAACGCTGAATATGGCTATGGTATGTTCGTTGGTGCACAAAAAGTTCGTGCTCAATTAGCTGAAACAGCTCAAGTTGTTGCTGAAAAAGCAGCTCCAAGCTTAAAAGCAGCTATCGAAAACTGGATCGAAGGCAAAGACCAAGGTGAAGGTTCTCGTGAACGCGTAGCTGAATTGGTAAAAGAATTAGAAGCTGCTGAACAAACTGAAGAAGTTAAAGAAATTCTTGCTAAGAAACAATACTTAGTAAAACGTTCTCAATGGATCTTCGGTGGTGACGGCTGGGCTTACGATATTGGTTTCGGTGGTCTTGACCATGTATTAGCTTCTGGCGAAGACATCAATGTATTCGTATTCGATACTGAAGTTTACTCCAACACTGGTGGTCAGTCCTCTAAATCCACTCATACAGCTGCTGTAGCTCAGTTCGCTGCTTCTGGTAAACGTACTAAGAAGAAAGACCTTGGCATGATGGCTATGACTTATGGCTATGTATATGTAGCTCAAGTTTCCATGGGTGCTGATAAAAACCAATTAATGAAAGCTATCACTGAAGCTGAAGCATATCCAGGTCCATCCTTAATTATCGCTTACGCTCCATGTATCAACCATGGTATTAAAGGCGGTATGGGTAATGCTCAGGAAGAACAACGTCGTGCTGTAGCTGCTGGTTACTGGGATCTTTACCGTTACAACCCAGCTCTTAAAGAAGCTGGTAAGAACCCATTCAGCTTGGATTCCAAAGAACCAACTGAAAACTTCCGCGACTTCTTAATGAACGAAGTTCGTTATGCTTCCTTGAAGAAAGCTGCACCAGAAATGGCTGAAGAATTATTCGAAAAAACTGAAAAAGATGCTATCGAACGTCGTAAATCCTACGTTCGTCTTCAAAAAGGTTTTGACGAAGTACAATAATTCAAAAAAAATACATAGATATTTATGAGGTTAAGCTTACAATGAGGTAAGTAGTGACTATGAAGGTCTAAGTAGCCATAATGTCTAAACATAGAACCGCAAGGTTGCTCGTAAGAGTGCCTTGCGGTTTTTGTATGTACTACGATTTAAGCATTACGATTCGCTAATTGCCAATTTGAAAGACAAACACTATAATATGAGTAACAAGTAACAAGTAACAAGTAACAAGTAACCAGTAACCAGTAATCAGTACCCAGTTAACAGTTAATAGTTAGCAGTAACTAGGAGGTAGACCTATGAAAGTAACCAAACGTTCTAAAACCTTGTTAGTCGCGGCGGTATGCTCTTTTTGCTTGGGCATAAGCTCTAGTGAGGCGGCTATTTCAGAATCGATTAATTATTTACCTAATAGTGTATTACAAAGTGAAGGCGTAGATTTTGTACAAAATGGTACGCCCTTAGCTGTTTTGCCTAATAATGGTGTAGCTATTGAGGACAGCGCCGTAAAAGGGGAAGATCCAGTTCAATTAAAAACCTTGAATCGAGCGTTAGCCATTGTTGAAACAAAGGATAGCTATGGTTTAGTCGATTCTCAGGGACACACGGTAATAGAACCTAAATATAAACGCGTAGTGGCTCGCGAAAAAGGGCAAGCTATTGTATTTAATAATCCGAAAGCAAAAGAGGAAGGCTTTGTAGGTGTAAAATTAGCGAGTCCTGTTACGGAAGATATTAATTATGTGTCTAGTCAATATTATCCGTTTAAAGATAAACAAACGAAACGTTATGGATTTAAGAATCAAAACGATGATATTGTGATTGCACCTCAATTTAAAGATGTATTGACTGATTTTAGTGAAGATAGGGCGTTTGTAAAGAATAAAAATGGCAAACGAGTAGCTATTGATGGTACGGGCACTGAATTGTTTACTGTAGATGCGGATTACGTATATCCATACCATAATGGCTTGGCTGAAATTCAGCGTAAAGCTTCTGGGTTTAATCTGTTAGGTGCGATTGCTGGCGTAGCCCTAGGGGCCGGTTTTGGTGGGAGCCATGATACAGGGATTGGTATAAGCGTTGGCCGTGATGGAATTGGTCTTAGCGTTGGTTATGGCTACGGCTATGATGATTTCTGGGATTATGGACATCATTCGCATTTCTTCAGTGGAATTACCGTTGCTAAGGATAAAGTAAAACGTGGCTATATTGATCGAGAGGGTAAGGTAGTTATAGATAGTAAATTAGATCATGTATATCCTATGATGTCATTTGGCACTGTTGTGGAAAACGATAAAAAGTTGGCCGTTGTCGATCGACAAGGTAATTTCTTGATTCCTTATGGCGATTATGAATTAGAAAAAATAAGTTTAGCTGATCCATATATTGCACTTAAAGATAAGACTACGGAAAAACGTGGTGTTATGAATTACTTGATTAATACACAAGTTTTACCATTCCTGTATGAAAGTGTAGATTTTATGAATGATAGCTATGTAGTAGCTACGGCTGCTGATGGCAAACGAGTGTATAAAATGGAGCCAACTCGCAAAGAGATGTTCCGTTTATCGAAAACAGCTATGCAAAGTGCCTTCGGTGCTGAAGGCTTCGCGTGGGTGGTAGGTGACTCTGAACTGGGTGATGGTTTTACTGGCTATAAGATAATTAATCGTGAAGGACAGGTTGTATTTGAAGCTAAGGATATAGCGATTCAAGATGTAACTAATTTTTATGCGTACTATGCGGCTGTTCGTGTGGATGGTAAATGGGGCATTATGGATACAACTGGTAAATGGATAGTAGAGCCAATTTATAAAGATGTGAACTTTGTGATTCCTACAGGTAGTGGCATAATGCTAGGGAGATAAGGGATTAGACAAATAAGATTTTACTAAGGAAATCCTAAGTCACTTGTGAAGTTAATTGGAAATAGAATATGTAAATAAGAAAGAGCGGTTATTGCTGTAGGCAATGACCGTTCTTTTTCATATTATGAGGGATGGGGCGAGTTTAGGAGGATATAGAGCTAGAAGAGTATTTGCTTGAAAATTTTGAATAATAGCTAGAGGAAAACAAGAATGAAAATAAGATGAGGAAACATGGATAAATGTCTTGCGGGGGGGACATTAGTGATATAATTCAATATCATAAATATAGTATTCAAGTGAAGTGTTGTATTTAAGTAGAAGGTGTTTGAAATGAGTAACAAAAAAAGTAATCTTTTAAAAGGCTTTGTTTTATCTGCTTTAATGATGTCTAGTGTGACGATGGTGGTACAGGCTGATACTGTTAAGTTAGGTGATTCGGCAACAGTTGATAATTACAATAGTGTAGCGGTAGGTCATAATGCTAAGGCTAGTCATAATGGTATTGCCATTGGTAATGATGTATTTAATGGCACCAAGGATGATGGAAATAATGTTAGTCTTCATGCAGAAAATATTTCAATTGGTAATCGCGTACATGCATTATCTCCTGCTATTAGTTATTCTGTTGGTATTGGTAGTGATGTAACTTATGGGCTGAAAGCGGTAGCTATTGGTAACGCGGCTACGGCAGGTAGTACAGATAGTATTGCTATTGGTGATAATGCTAAGGCAAACGCTACCGCAGGTGAAAAAGGGGTAGCTATTGGTGCTAATACAGTGAGTGGTCTGTTTGGTACCTCCTTGGGTACGGGAGCTAATTCTAATTTTTGGGGTGTTGCATTAGGGAGTGATGCTGTTGCCAATAATAATTATACAGTAGCTTTAGGTAGTGGCTCAAAAGCTACGCGCGGTGCACTACTTTCAACTAATGTTACTTCCGTTACTACAAGTAGCTCCGCTTCAGATTCTAGTAAAGTATATGCGGCTGACGCAGCAAGTGATAAAGATAAAACAGCGATTGCTAATACCGTGAAAGGTACATATGGTGCCGTATCGGTAGGTAATGCAACGGCTACGCGTCAGATTACAAATGTAGCAGCTGGTAGTACATCTACTGATGCCGTTAATGTGGCGCAATTAAAATCTGTAGATAACCGTGTAACTGCATTAGATGGACGTGTGTCAACGATTGAAACTACCCTTGGTGATTTAGTAACTAATGGAAGCAGTAATTCTACGGAAATTACTAATATTAAAACTGAAGTAAATAATCAAGGTAAGACAATTGAAGATTTAGATAATCGTGTATCTGACAATACCCAATCTATTAACGATTTAGACGGTCGTGTAACAAACAACACCAATGCTATTACTGATTTAACAGATCGCATGAATAATAGTGATACAGCTATTTCTGGCTTAAATAATCGTGTAGATAAATTAAGCACACGTGTAAATAAAATTGGTGCTGGTGCCGCCGCTTTAGCAGGTTTACATCCGCTTGATTTCGATGATGACTCTAAATTAACCTTTGCAGCAGGTTTTGGTGCATATAAAAATGAACAAGCAGCCGCTCTTGGTGCCTTCTATCGTCCTAATGAAAACTTAATGGTAAGTTTTGCTACGGCAGTAGGCAACTCTGAAAATATGTACAATGCAGGTTTATCTTTCCGTTTTGGTCAATCTTCACCATACCAAGGTTTATCTAAAGCTGAATTAGTAAATGCTTTAGAAAATCAAGGTAAAGATATTGAAGCATTGAAAGCAAAAGCAAGTGAAGTAGATACTGTTAAAGCTGAAAATGCTGCCTTAAATGAACGGTTAGCAAAATTAGAAGCCTTACTAGCTGCTAAATAATTTTATAGTTATTTAACAGGCACAAGCCTAACCGCTATATGTTTACGTGCGTATAAATTGTCCTATAACTGCATAAATTAGTTTAACGACTATATAAAAAAGAGGCCCTAGGGCCTCTTTTTTATATGTTAGGTATTAAACTGTTTGTTTTATTCCATATATTTGTTACAAAATTTAATTTAGTTTACAAAATATGCATTTGTTGTGCTTCATCAAATTCATCGGTAATTTCTTTGGACGGTGGATTATCCAATAGGCTCACAATATAAATAGCGAGGGAAGATAAGAGGAAACCAGGAACGATTTCATATAATCCGAACCAAGCAAATTGTTTCCAAATAAGAACAGTTAAGCCACCTACAATAACACCAGCTACGCAACCTTTCAAGGTCATGCGACGCCAGAATAAGGAGAGTAGAATGGCCGGGCCAAAGGCGGCCCCAAAGCCCGCCCACGCATAGGCTACCATGGTTAAGATGTAGCTATTAGGGTCTAGAGCTAACCATAAGGCAATGGCTGAAATGATGAGTACAGTAATGCGACTGATTAATACTAATTCTTGGTCCCTTGTGCGATGACCGACAATATTTTTATATAGGTCTTGAGATACGGAAGAGGCTGTTACTAATAACTGGCCAGAAGCGGTACTCATAATAGCAGCTAGTACTGCAGACCAAATAAGACCAGCTACGAATGGTGGGAATAATTGCTCGTTCATCACTAAGAATACTTTTTCTACATCAGCCCCTGCTAATGGGGTGGTTAAATATACTTTACCTACTAGGCCAACAATAACAGCTGCTACGAGGGAAATAACTACCCAGACCATAGCAATATTTGTTGCTTTTTTTAGTTCCCGTGCATCAGAAATAGCCATGAAACGAACTAGGATATGGGGCTGCCCAAAGTAGCCTAGGCCCCACGCTAAGGAAGAAATGATTCCAATTGCTAAGGTAAAGGTATCTGATTCAGGCCCCCAGATGGATAAGCCTTGAGGAAATTCTGTGGCAATGAGCTGCGCCGTATTTACAGGTCCATTCATCATAATGGTAGCGGTAATAGGAATGATTAAGATGGCAAAGAACATCATGGTCCCTTGGATTAAATCAGTCCAGCTTACAGCTAAGAAACCACCTAGGAAGGTATAGAAAATAACGACTCCGGCGGTGATTAAGAGTGACGTGGTATAATCTAAGCCGAAAATAGTTGTAAATAGTTTGCCCCCGGCTACGAAACCTGAAGAGGTATAAATCAAGAAGAAAATAATGATAAAAATAGCAGATACAATTGGTAGAATTCTTGAGGTATCGCGGAAGCGATTTTTCAAGTAATCAGGAATGGTCAAACTATTGTTAGCCACTTCTGTATGATTTCGTAACCGTTTTGATACGAAGGCCCAATTGAGCCAGGTGCCACCAGCAAGACCTAAGGCAATCCAAATCGCTGAGATGCCAGTGCTGTAAGCGAAACCAGGTAAGCCCATGAGCATCCAACCACTCATATCGGAAGCTTCGGCACTCATAGAAGTGAGCCAAGGTCCTAATTTACGGCCCCCTAAAATGTAATCACTTAAATTGCGTGATTTACGATAATAATAGATGCCGATGTACATCATAAGTCCTAAGTAAAGTGCAAAGGCTATGATAATCGGAATTTGTGTGTGCATACGTAGATGCACCCCCTTTTCATTATAGATATATTGTTATATTTTATCATAAAATAGGTAAGCCTACTATACAGGAACTGAAAATTTCTATAGAAATTTTAGAAAAAATATAATTTATAGCTTGAATAATATAAATTTCATAGATAAGCTGAAAATTAGATAGACTATAAGCTAAAAGGTAGATAGGCTGAAAATTGTGCTATTTAAGTATTTCAACGCCCGTTTTAATTGGGAAGTTTGGATAGGTAACCCAATCACTAGAACTTCCCACATAAAGGGCTGATTCAATACCCACTTCACTCATGGCGAGCATGGTAAGGCAGGCTGTGATACCAGACCCACAATAGGTAACAATTGGCCTTGTAGTCGCGCTAATATCGGCAAACAACTTTTTCAGTTGAGCAGTTGGCAAGGGGCCATTGGCGTCGAAGCCGTCAGCCCAGAAGTGGTTGATAGCTGTAGGAATATGACCTGTCATGCCATCCATGGTATCGATATCAGTGCCAGCATAGCGTTCTGGTGCACGGACATCAATTATCACATGACTTTGGCTGTTGCTACTTTGTAAGACTTCGTCACGAGTCATTACCATGTGTGGTTGTAGGGTATAATGGAAGGGCGTTGGTATCGTTGGTAATGGGGGCGCTGTTTGGGTGAGGGGGAATCCTTCGCGGGTCCAACGTTCAATACCACCGGCTAATACTTTCACATGGGTAAAGCCCATATAGCGCAAGGTCCACCAAAGGCGACCGGCTAGAAATAGCCAGGAGTCGTAGATGACAATTTTACTTTGGGGTGTAATTCCGAAAGACGCTAATTTAGCAGCGAGTACGTCGAAATCTGGCAAAGGATGACGCCCACCGTGAGGTCCTACCACACCTGATAAGTCATCGGTTACATCTAATACAAAAGCATGGGGTAGATGGCCTGCTTCATAGGGCTTAGGGCCACGAATATCTAAGCATATATAGTCATGACCTTGTGTATTTAATTCAGTGGGGGTAATAAAATGTTTCATCTGAGTCACCTCGTTTGTGGATATACGCTGTATTAAGTCTAAATTAGGTTATGCTTACCTTATTAAGAATGCGTAAATACTATAGAATGTATATCTACTATTTTAACAGATATTTAGGTAATAGTGTATTTTTTTAGACATTTAAAGGTGCACCGTAATATTTCTTCAGTAGTATAATATTTCCTCAGTAGTATAATATTTCTTCAATAGAGTAGTAGTGTAATTTTTCGTAAATAATGTTAAAATAATATGATACACAATATGTGAGTGATGATTTTAGAAAGGATGTGAATGGTATGGCTCACCCTGCTGCTGAGGCGGCCTTACAACATTATTTTGGGTATGCCACGTTCCGTCCGGCCCAAGAGGTGCCAGTAGCTTCACTGCTTGCGAATAAAGATATTTTAGCGATTATGCCTACGGGAGCAGGCAAATCGATTTGTTTCCAAATACCGGCTCTTTTGAAACGGGGCCTTACTATTGTTTTTTCACCGCTCATTTCCCTTATGCAGGATCAGGTAGATGGATTGCGGATGCAAAAAATTCCGGCTGCCTATTTAAATAGTACGCAAGAGCAAGAAGAGTCGACTCAAATATTACGGGCGTTGCGTGCAAATCGAGTTAAATTATTATATTTAGCACCAGAGCGATTAAGTTCAGAATGGTTTCAGAATTTTTTGAAAGAATTACCTATCGAGCAAATTATTATTGATGAAGCCCATTGCGTATCGCAGTGGGGCCATGATTTTAGACCGTCTTATCAGTTGATTGCACCGTTTATTGATACCTTGCCTAAGAGACCTGTTATTGGTGCTTTTACGGCTAGTGCAACGCGCGAAGTAGAGGCCGATATGAAACGGCTACTAGGCCTGCAAGAGGCAACGGTTCATGTGACTGGTTTTGATAGGCCCAATCTGTCTTTTGAAGTGGTACAGCCAGAGCGTAAACTACCTTATGTATTGCAGTTTGTTGCACAACATAGCGAGGAGAATGGGATTATTTACTGCGCCACTCGTAAAGATGTAGAAAATGTATATGGCGAACTAGCTAAGCGCGGTGTGGAAGTGGGCTACTATCATGCCGGTCTTAGTGATGAGGTGCGGAAATTACAGCAAGAGCGTTATGCGTATGATAAAGTGAAGGTTATGGTAGCTACGAGTGCCTTTGGCATGGGCATTGATAAAAGTAATGTACGCTATGTATTGCATTATCAAATGCCACGTAATATGGAAAGTTATTACCAAGAAGCGGGCCGTGCAGGGCGTGATGGGGGGCCCTCTAAATGCGTGCTCTTATATAGTGGGCGGGATGTGATGATTCACAAATACTTAATTAATGAATCCGTCCATGAGCCTGAGCGCCGACGCATTGAAATGTCAAAATTACAGCAAATGATTAATTATTGCTTTACTAGCGAGTGTCTGCGTAAATATATGCTTACGTATTTTGGTGAAACGGTGTCTTGGTCTCGCTGTGATAATTGTGGTACTTGTCACCATAAAGGAGCTTTACGAGATTTGACAAAAGAAGCAAAGTATATTTTTAAAGCCGTACTAGATACGGAAGAACGTTATGGGGCGGCTATGATTACGGATATTGTAGGGGGCAATCGTACGGATCGAATTGTTCGTTATGGTTGGGATCGTTTACCCGTGTTTGGCGCTTTGCAAGATATGGAAGACCGAGAAATAAAAGGGTTAATTCGTCAGTTTACGTCGCTGGGATATTTAGCTTGTGCCACTGGTAAATATCCTATTTTAAGTATTACCCCAGCTGGTGAAGCGGTGCTTGATGGTAGTGCTAGGGTAACCGAAGTGCGCCGTCAATTAGTGACAGTACGCCCTGATGGTCCAAGGCAGGCCGTTTCTTCTGGCGGTAGTCGTTTCAGTAAAGGCTCAAATAGTAAAGTGGGAACTAATAAGCCTAATTTATTTGAAGCCTTACGTCAGCATCGCAAAGCGTTAAGTGCTCAATTAAAAGTGCCTCCGTATTTGATTTTTCCTGATACAGTGCTAATAGATATGGCTTCTATGAAACCGCAAACCTTAGCTGATTTGTATAAAATTAAAGGAATTGGGGAAACGAAATTACAACGTTTTGGTTTATCCTTTTTAAAGGTAATTAATACCTTTTCAAAAGAAGATTAACAGTTAGCTCGTTTGGTTTATTTTTGTTTTAATATAGAATTATTTTTGTTCTAATATCAATGTAAGTTATTTTACCTAGGAGGTTCTCATGAGTCGGGCAGATGATCAATACTTAGCCATTGTAGAACGAATTTTAAAAGATGGGTATTATGCCAATAATCGCACGGGTGTGCCAACGTATAAATTGCCTCATCAAGTGATGCAATTTGATTTGAGTAAAGAATTTCCTATTCTAACCACAAAATTCGTAGCCTTCAAAACGGCGGTGAAAGAACTGCTATGGATTTGGCAGAAGCAAAGCAATGATGTAAAAGAACTACAGGCTATGGGGGTTCATGTATGGGATGAGTGGATGCGTGAAGATGGCACCATTGGCAAGGCCTATGGCTACCAATTAGCTAAATATAAGCAAGTAGATAATTTATTGCGCATGCTCAAAGAGGACCCTCAAAGTCGTCGCATGATTGTGACACTTTGGAATATTGAAGATTTACCAGATATGGCCTTACAGCCTTGTGCGTATGAAACCTTATGGGACGTGGCTGGGGACAAGTTAAATTGTATGCTCGTACAGCGCAGTGGGGATATGGGCTTAGGTGTTCCTTTTAATATGGCTCAATATGCAGTGCTTGTGTGTATGATTGCACATGTAAGTGGTTTGAAACCAGGGCAGTTTACCCATATTATTAATAATGCTCATATTTATGAAAATCATGTAGAAGCGTTGCAAACACAATTAGCGCGTCGTGATGAGGCTAAAGCAGCACCTACCTTGTGGCTTAATGAATCGGTGCAGACGTTTTATGACTTTACGGCTGAAGATGTGAAACTCGAAGGCTATGAGCATCTAGGAAAGTTACCAATGGAGGTGGCTGTATAATGTTAGCAATGGTTGTGGCAAAAGCAAAGAACAATGTGATTGGCAAAGATAATCAACTTATTTGGCATTTACCAAAAGATTTACAATATTTTAAAAAATTAACCACCGGCCATGTGATTATTATGGGCCGTAAGACCTTGGAGTCGTTGCCATTTTTATTACCTAATAGAGAACATTGGGTAGTGACACGACAAGCAGATTATAAACCGCCATATGAAGGGGTTCGCGTATTTCATTCACCTGAGGAAGCCGTAAAGGTGGCAGAAGCATTAGAAGTAGCTTATTGTATTGGTGGCGCTCAGATGTATGAGTCATTTATGCCATATGCAGAAACTCTGTATGTAACGGAGATTGATAAAGAGTTTGAAGGGGATGCCCATTTTCCAACTATTGATTTAAACCAGTTTGAAGTGGTAGAATCTATAGCCGGTGAAGTGGATGAGAAAAATCCTTGGCCATTTAGTTTTGTTACGTATCGTCGGAAGGAGTAGTACATGTTAGAAAAAATGTCCCAATATATTGCCACAGAGTTAGGTGTTAAAGGGTGGCAAGTTAAGGTGGCAGTTGAATTGTTAGATGAAGGCAATACCGTGCCTTTTATTGCCCGTTATCGTAAAGAAAAGACCGGCGAGCTTAAAGATGAACAGCTCCGTGAGATTGAAGAACGCATTAAATATTTGCGTAA
This sequence comes from Veillonella sp. R32, assembly GCF_010093125.1. GTDB lineage: Bacteria > Bacillota > Negativicutes > Veillonellales > Veillonellaceae > Veillonella_A. The sequence continues at coordinate 14,266 of NZ_NMZQ01000003.1, read as the reverse complement.
TTTAGAACAACGCCGTGAAGAAATTATTCGTTCGATTACCGAACAAGAAAAAATGACGCCTGAATTGGCGACTGCAATTGAAGGAGCTATGAAATTACAAGAATTAGAAGACTTGTATTTACCATATCGTCCTAAGAAGCGAACCCGTGCCTCTATTGCCCGTGAGCAAGGGTTAGAGCCATTGGCTACGCTGATGTTAAGTGAGAGCGCTGACAATCCAGCCGCTAGTGCTGAAATTTTAGCGGCGCCGTTCGTTTCAGAAGACGTACCTACTGTGGAAGCAGCTTTGCAGGGGGCTATGGATATTGTAGCTGAAGATGTGAGCAATCGGGCTGATTTCCGTGCGTATTTACGTGACGCCATTTGGCAAGAAGGCAAAGTAAAAGCGGTGTTAGTAGAGGAAACGGCTGAGAATAAAGAAGTTCGTCAGGGATTCTTACAGTATGAAGACCATGAAGAACCAATTCATCAAATGCCGTCTCATCGTATTTTAGCTATTAACCGTGGTGAAAAATTAGGCGTATTGAAGGTGAGTTTAGTTGCACCTGATGATACATATATTGCGTATATGATTGGTAAATTACCAGTGCCAGCGGTTACCAGTTTAGTAGCCTATAAAGAAGCGGCTGTTGCTGATGCCTATAAACGGCTTATTTTCCCTGCGATGGAACGTGAAATCCGCAAGACGTTAACGGAGAATGCTGACGAACAAGCGATTAAAGTATTTGGTACTAATTTGCGAAATTTGTTATTGCAACCACCATTGGCGGGTCATGTGATTATGGGGCTTGACCCAGGGTATCGCATGGGCTGTAAAATGGCCATCATCGATGCGCAAGGGAATGTACTTGATCAAGGTATTTATCATCTTACGTCTGGTGAAAAAGGCAAAGAAGCGGCTAAAGTGGATATGGCCAATCGTATTCGCAAATGGAAAGTTACCTTATTATCGATTGGCAATGGGACAGCTTCGTATGAAACGGAACAATTTGTTTCACAATTGATTGAAGCGGAGCAATTAGATTGCCATTATATTATTACTAATGAAGCGGGTGCCTCTGTATATTCGGCTTCCAAATTAGCGATTGAAGAATTGCCAGATTTAGATGTGTCTATTCGTGGAGCTGTTTCCATTGCACGACGCGTTCAAGATCCATTGGCAGAATCTGTTAAAATTGATCCTAAATCAATTGGTGTAGGGCAGTATCAGCATGACGTTAATCAGAAGCAATTAAGTGCTACCTTAGACCAAGTGGTTGAAACCGTAGTAAACCATGTAGGGGTTGAATTGAATACCGCATCGCCCGCTATTTTGCAGCATGTGGCGGGCATTAGTAGTGCTGTAGCTAATAATATTGTAGCTTACCGCAAGGATAATGGAACTTTCCACAATCGTAAAGAATTGCTCAAGGTGAAACGGTTGGGGCCAGCTGCATTTACACAATGCGCCGGTTTCTTGCGTATTAAAGATAGTCAAAATCCATTGGACAATACACCAGTTCATCCAGAGTCCTATGAATTAGCGGAAACGATTATTAAAGATTTAGGTTTTACTTTAGATCAATTGAATGATAAAGCAACGCTAGCTCAGTTTCATGAAAAATTAGCCCTTGTAGATGCCGAAACAGTAGCTGCTAATTTAGAGGCTGGTGTACCAACGGTGCGCGATATTTTAGAAGCCTTAGCTAAGCCAGGTCGTGACCCTCGTGAGGATTTACCAGCACCGATGACACGTAAGCATGTAATGAGTTTAGAAGATGTAAAAGTGGGGACCGTAGTAAAAGGGACGGTTCACAATGTAGTAGACTTTGGGGCCTTTGTTGATTTTGGACTTAAAGTCAATGGCTTATTGCATCGCAGTGAATTCTGCCGTCGCAATGAACATCCTTCAGATGTGTTGGCAGTGGGTGATATTATTGAGGCAGAAATTATTTCCGTTGAGCCAGAACGAAATCGAATTGGCTTATCCATGAAATCTTTGCGGGATAAGACTAATGCTAATCAAAGGGAACACGCTGGGTCCAAAGTAGGCGCTGGCCGTGCTACCAAAGAAAACGATTCTTTGCGTAAGGTTAATGAGGGGCGCAGTGACAATTCGAGAAATAATCAGCGTAATGGGCAACGTAATAATAATCAGCGTAATTATAACCAGCGCAATAATGAACGAAATCAGCAAAAGCGTCGCAACCAGAAACGTAATGAGCCGGCACCTTTTGTAAATAATAATATTACTATTGTGTATAGTAAGAAAAAGTAGTATACTACACTAATAAGAAAATTCGTTGATATTTGATTAGGGTATCTGCATAAGATAGCTAAATTAGAAAATTTTCAATCTTCTGATTTGGCTATCTTCTTTTTTATGTGTTATAATATTAGAATGCGCCGACGAATCATAGAAAATAATTAAGGTTGATTTAATAAGGAGGACTCATATAGTTCATGCTTGAAAAATTTGAAGAATTACAGATTAGCGAGCCTATTTTACGGGCTTTAAATGATATGGGGTTTGAAGAACCTACGCCAATTCAGAAGGAAGCAATTCCAGTAGCTATGGAAGGTCTTGACATGATTGGTCAAGCTCAGACCGGTACTGGTAAAACAGCTGCCTTTGGTATTCCTGCCTTAGAACAGGTGGATGAACATTTACGAGCTGTGCAAGTATTAATCTTGTCACCAACACGCGAATTGGCTATTCAGGTAGCGGAAGAACTCAATAAAATGGCACAACATACGCATATCCAAGCGTTGCCAATTTATGGTGGCCAAGATATTCAGCGCCAATTCCGTAGCTTACGTAAAAATCCACAGATTATCGTCGCAACTCCAGGTCGTTTAATGGATCACATGGAACGTGGTTCCATTAGCTTTGATAAAGTGAAAGTGATCGTACTTGATGAAGCAGATGAAATGTTAAACATGGGCTTCATCGATGATATTAATAAAATTTTAGGGGCTGTGCCAGAAGAACGTCAGACTTTGTTGTTCTCGGCAACTATGCCACCAGCTATTCAGACGTTGGCTGAAAATTATTTAAAAGAACCTCGTTTGATTCGCATGAAACCAACTCAAGTAACGATGGATTTGATTGAACAGTACTATATTGAAGTACAGGATCGTCAGAAATTTGACTTACTTTGCCGTTTGTTAGATATGCAAGCACCAGAACTAGCCATTGTATTTGGTCGTACGAAACGTCGTGTTGACGAAGTGACGGAAGGCCTTAAAAAACGTGGCTACATGGCCGAAGGGATTCATGGGGATTTATCTCAGCAAAAACGGGATAGTGTAATCCGTCAATTCCGTGAAGGGACTATTGATATTTTAGTAGCTACCGACGTAGCGGCTCGTGGCCTTGATATTAGTGGTGTAACTCATGTATATAACTATGATTTGCCACAAGACCCTGAAAGCTATGTACACCGTGTAGGTCGTACTGGTCGTGCTGGTAAAGCGGGGATGGCTAATACCTTCGTTATTCCTCGTGAAATGGAACATTTACATGCTATTGAACGTTTGACGAAACGTAAAATTGCTCGTCGTAAAGCGCCATCTTTAGGTGAAGTATTGGAAGGTCAACAAAAATTAGCGGTGCAAAGCTTAATTAATATGGCTGATGATACAGAAAACTTAAAAGAGTATCGTGCTAGTGCGGAAGAACTATTGAATGATTTAGACTCTGTAACTTTAGTAGCTGCGGCTATTAAGCTCTTGACTAAAGAGCCAGATACAACACCAGTTAATATTACGGAAGAAGCGCCACTTCGAGTGCGTAAGAAACGCAACTTTAGTAAAGATGGCCGTCGTCGTGATGGTCAACGTAATAGCCGTAATGGTGACCGTCGTAGCAATGACCGCTCTTCGCGTAGTCGCAATAATCGTGATGATCGTCGTTCTAGTAGCAGTCGCCCTAAACGTCGCAATCAAGAAGGTCAAGGTCGTCGCAGTGGTCAAGAAAACCAAAAAAGCGGTGCTTTTAAACCGTACTTTAAAGATTAATTACATATAGTGAACGTAAAATTCGGTATGGCTTTACTTGCAAAACCATACCGAATTTGCTATAATTATTTAACTAATAATTATTATTGGTTGATAAATAGTTAGTAAGACTATATGAATAAGAATGTGCTGAGTAGCACAATAGGTAGATTAAATCCGAGTGGAGAGAGGATTGATTGCTATCGATATTGCACAAAAATTGCGTTCCGAAGGTTACAAAGTAACCCCACAGCGTATTGCGATTTATCAAGTGCTTTATGGTCAAAATGAACATCCGACGGCAGAAATGATTTATCAAAGTTTACGCCGTGACCATCCAACTATGAGTCTAGCAACCGTTTATAAGACAATGGAAATTTTTGAAAAAATTGGTCTTGTAAAAGTTCTCGATACGGGTGATGATTGCAGTCGTTATGATTGGGATACACATAATCACCCTCACATGCGTTGTGTAGTATGTAAACGCGTGGATGATTTAGATGGTATGGATATGGATGATACCTTGGCTAAGGTGGAAGCTCTTAGTCAATACAAGGTAACAGGACAACAGATTACCTTTGAAGGAATTTGTCCTGAATGCCAACGTAGAGAAGCGCATTAAGTAAAAAGAGCCGTCATGAACTGCAGGCCTAAAAGTTATACTTTTGGTAGTAGTTGGATGAGGCTCTTTTTTTGTACTTAGATGTTTAGTAAGTAAAGGAGAAGAATATGCTAACGATTGGTTGTCATTTATCGATTAGTAAAGGGTATTTACATATGGGTCAAGAAGCCCTGTCTTTGGGTGGTAATACGTTTCAATATTTCACGCGCAACCCGCGTGGCGGTAAAGCGCGTACCTTTGACGAAGGGGATATGAAAGCGTTGTTGGCATTTATGGAGGAACATAATTTTGGTAAAGTCTTAGGTCATGCACCTTATACTTTAAATGCCTGTGCCGCTGATCCGTCCTTACGTCAATTTGCTAAGAACATGATGCGTGAAGATTTAGAACGGTTAGAATATTTGCCAAATCAATTATATAATTTTCATCCTGGTAGTCACGTAAAACAAGGCGTTGACCTAGGGATTGAGTATATTGTAGAAGCGCTAAATGAAGTTTTATTTGAAGGTATGCAGACCACTGTTTTACTAGAAACGATGGCGGGTAAGGGAACGGAAGTGGGACGAACCTTTGAAGAAATTGCCCGGATTATTGATGGCGTTAAATTAAAAGAATATATTGGCGTTTGCTTGGATACTTGCCACATCCATGAAGGCGATTACGATATTATTGATGATTTAGATGGTGTTATGGAATCCTTTGATCACAGTATTGGCTTAGATCGTTTACATGCGATTCATTTGAATGACTCTAAAAATCCGCGAGGCGCTCATAAAGATCGTCATGAAAAAATTGGCGAAGGGCATATTGGTTTAACTGCTATTACGGCTATCATTAACCATCCAGCATTACGAGATAAGCCATTTTATTTAGAAACACCCAATGAATTAGAAGGTTATGCGAAGGAAATTGCTTTACTTCGCAGTGTATATCGCGAGGTGTAATATGCGCATTCTTCATATGGCTGATTGGCATTTAGGGCGTATTTTTTATGCTCGTCATTTAACAGAGGACCAAGCCTATGTGATTGAGCATCAGCTATACCCTTTGGTGAAAGAGGCGAAGCTGGATGCCATTGTATTGGCAGGGGATGTATTTGATCGAGCCGTGCCACCTGTAGAAGCAGTGGAGTTATGGGATGCTCTTATTACGAAGCTAACACTTGATTTTAAAATTCCCTTTTTAGTTATTGGGGGCAATCACGATAGTGCGGAGCGGCTTGAAGTGGGGCGTGATTTGTGGTCCCAGTCGGGGTTACATGTGTGGGGCCGTTTAGAACGAAGTTGGAATCCTTTATATTTGGAAGATCAACAGGGAGCAGTCGCTTTTTGTCCTATGCCATTTGCTGAACCTCGTACGGTGCTTACCCATCTATTAGAACAGCCGGCACCAGTGCAACAACGGGACGCTTGGCAAGAATTAACCGTAGCCTATGGGCCTATATATGATGCTTGGGCCACTTATTTGCGTAGTTTAGTACAACCAAAGGTGCGTACTGTTGCTATTGCTCACGCTATGGTAGCTGGTAGTGAAACCAGTGAATCGGAACGGCCTTTAGTTATTGGTGGTTCCGCTAATGTAGGGGTAGATGTATTCACATCTTTTAATTATGCCGCCTTAGGTCATATTCATCGGCCACAGCGCATGGGGGCTGATCATATTCGTTATAGCGGTTCCTTATTGAAATATTCCTTTGACGAAGCAGATCATAAGAAATCCTTTACTATTGTGGATATGGATGGTAAGGGGCAATGCGCCTTAGAACAAGTGCCCATTGAGGCCCTTCATGATGTAGTCAATATAAAAGGGTATTTTAATGATATTTTGCAAGATGAAACCTTGCATAAACAACATGCTAATGATTATGTACAAGTGCAGTTATTGGATACGGCACCTGTTATTGATGGTATGGCGCGTCTTCGTGAAGTATTGCCTTATGCGATGTCTTTAGAATTAACGGGGCGTATGGCAACAGAAGTAACGGATGTGAATACAGTGGCGTATAAACAATTGTCAGAGCGAGAATTATTTGAACAATTTGCAGCCGCTGTTCGTGAAAAACCTTTGAGTGAAACGGAAAAGTCTTATATGAATAAGTTGTGGGAGCGACTTTTAAAGGAGGCGGATTGATGAGACCTTTGACGTTAACAATGACAGCCTTTGGCCCTTATGCAGGGACGGTCCACTTAGATTTTAGTGACCTACGAGGGCAAAGTTTATTTCTCATTACAGGCTCTACCGGTTCTGGTAAAACGACGATTTTAGATGCTATGGTATATGCTTTATTCGGTGAATCCAGTGGAGGTCTACGCAGTGGTACTACTATGCGTAGTGATTATGCGACACCTACCGTCCCAACGGAAGTAGTGTTTACATTTGCAGTAGGGGACAAGCAATATAAATTGGAGCGCAGTCCTAAGCAACAAGTGAAGAAAAAACGAGGGGACGGCTTTCGGGAACAAGGGGCCCAAGCAAGATTATTAAGCTGGCAAGAGAATGACTGGGTTGAATATAGCACGCGGTCTCAAGCCATTAAAGATAAAGTCCATGAAATTTTAGGGTTTAGAGCGGAGCAGTTTTTGCAGGTTGTTTTATTGCCACAAGGGGAGTTTCGTAAATTATTAGTAGCCCCTACGTCAGAACGAGAAGACTTGATGCATAGTTTGTTTCGCACTGAAATTTATAGTCGTTTACAAGGGCTCTTAAAAGATGAATATGATTCGGTCAGTGCGGATGCGAAAGAAGTCATTGATCGACAGAGGTATTTATTGAGTAATGAAGAGGTCGTAACGATTGGTGAATTGCGCAAACAGGGGGTAAAGCAACAAGAGTTAGTAGAATTGGCTAATAAGGCCCTTGAAAAGGCTCAAGAAGAACAACGAAGCATTACGGAAGCGTATAAATTAGCAGAACAGCGCCAGGCATTAGCCACACAGCTTAAAGAACATGAGTCAAAGTTAGCTGATTTAAGGGCAAAACAAGAAGCTATAGGAGAGACTAAAACCGTATTAGCACAGCTGGCAGCTTATGAGCCTATTCAACGTCAGCAAGCGGCTTGGCAAGAGTTAGTGGCAAAGGAGCTTACAGCTCGTAAAGGGTATGAACAGGCTGTAGCGGTGCAACAGGAATTACAAGGCGCCTCACAGGTTTTAAAAGAAAACTTAGAAGAATTACAACAAGCTAAGGGCAAGCAAAGTGAATATGAATTGAATGTCAATAAAGCACAACAAATTGAGGAGCGCTTTGAACGAATCGGTCAATTAGAGGTGGAGCGGACGCAATTAGTTACTAAGTTAGAGGCGCAAACTATGCAGGAAGAAGCTCAAAGATGCTCCGTTTCAGAGTTGACTAGTAAAGTGGCTACTTTGAAAGAAAGTCTTATCGCGTTACGAGGAGCGTTAAGTCAACAACACGAATGGCTGCAACAACGTGAACTTGTAAAAGAAGCTGTTCGATTAGGGCAAGAGGCTTTAACGGCTTTGGCGACGTACCAAGCAGCCGTAGGTACTGTAGGGGTGAAACGACGAGCTTATGACTTGGCACAACAAGCGGAAATAGAAGCTCAGCTAGAGCGAACGCATCAGCTTCATTTACAAGCACAATATCAAGCGGCTACCTTGGGGCTTGCGTTAGAGGCTGGCGCACCATGTCCCGTATGTGGTTCTAAACATCATCCGCAAATAGCTAGCATGCCTGAAGATATGTCACAAGAAGGTTTAAGTAAAGCTGAGGTGGCATATAGTGAAGCTCTCAAAAAGAGTTCCATAGCTAAGACGGAGCTTGGTCAAGCCGAAATAGAGGAAGCTACGGCCCAGCAGCGACTTTCTGAAATAGACAGGGCTATTGATGAGTGGGTAACTCATAATACTGGACTGGGGATTACAGCGTGCACTCGTTCGGAGTTTTTGGCAGAAGCAGAAGTAAAGGATCAAGTCTTAGCTAGTGAATGGCAGCAATTACAACATAAAGAGAAAGAAGTACAAAAGCTGGATAGTAGCTTAGTGGAAGCGGAAAGCTCTTTGCAGACTGCTCAAAAAGCTTATCAAGAGATTATGTCTACCATACAGGCTTTGCAATCTGATTTAGGCCGAAAAGAAGAAGCGCTTACCGTCTTGCAAGGTGAAGTTGCTTCCATTGATAAGGAGACTTGGTTGGCGGAGCTGGCGACGCAAAAGGAATGGCTAGGTGCTTATGAAGTATCTAAGCGAGCGTACGAAGAAGCATATACTCAACATATTGAAGCGGTCAGTGCTAATGAAACTACGCTGGCAAATTTAAGGAAGCAACTGGCAGAGTTGGCTACTAGCATTGAGGAAGCCCAGGTTAGGTATGAAACTGCTGTGCGCCAATCTAAATTAACGGACACTGATATAGCAAATATTCAGGCCTTTACGGGGGACGCTATAGCATTAGCTAATGAAGTGCGTGCTTTTGAGGATATGTGGGGGCAGACCAACGCTTTATTAGAAGCGGCGCAAGCACAGTTGGCAGCTTTGCCTGCACCGAGTCGCATAGTAACGGAGGCGGATACAACGGCGGCGATGGTCGCTTATGCGGCAGCTGTTCGTGAGGCGGCTGTTCAAAGTAAGGAAGCAGAGCGCATAGCTAAGGTTATTGATGAGTATGAAACGTTAGCTACTCAAAATGAAGCGATTACTAAGCGGAGCACTTTTATTTTTAATTTATATGATTTGGCCATTGGCGGTGATACCGGTTTAAAAGGGGTTACCTTTGAACGCTATGTTTTGGGCGCTATTTTGGAAGAAGTAGTGGTGGCTGCCAATGTCCGTTTGCGACATATGAGTCGTGGTCGTTATAGTTTAGAACGAGCTGATTTAGAAAGTGTTCGTCGTGGTCATCGCGGTTTAGACCTTGCCGTTTTAGATACGTATACAGGCTATGCAAGACCGGCTAATACGTTATCAGGAGGTGAAACGTTCTTAGCGTCTTTAGCGTTAGCCATGGGATTGGCTGATATTATTCAAGCTTATGCGGGGGGAATCCATTTAGATACGATTTTCATCGATGAAGGGTTTGGTACCTTGGATCCAGATACCTTAGAGGTAGCCATGCAAACCTTAGTAGAGGTGCAGGCGTCTGGCCGTTTGGTGGGGATTATTTCTCATGTGCCTGAATTAAAAAGCCGTATTCCCGCCCACTTAGAAGTGCGGGCTACGGAGCGGGGGAGTGAAGCACAGTTTGTAGTGCCGTAACTAGGCCGAGGGATAGAGCAAAGTTTTTTCCCTTATATAGCCATATATCGAGATTTGTGATACTATTAAATAGCAGTATTAAGTAAATTGTAGAGGAGTTTTAGAAATCCTCTTATAGTATAAGTCTATTCACAGCTTGTGTAATGGTGAGTAGACTAGTTGATGGTTATACGTGAAAGGAGATGGCTCTATGAAATTTGTAATGGTACATAATAACTTTAATGTGCGTGATTTAGACAAAAGTTTAGATTTTTATAAAGAGGCGCTTGGTTTAACCCCAGGTCGTCGTATTGAACCAGAAGATGGTTCTTTTAAAATTGTGTATCTTGAAGATGGCGCTAGTAATCATCAGTTAGAATTAACTTGGTTGCGCGATTGGGATCGTCCTTATAATCTAGGGGATAACGAATTCCATTTAGCTTTTAAAGTGGATGACTATGAAGGGGCTTATAAAAAGCACAAAGAAATGGGTTGCATCGTATATGAAAACCCTAATATGGGCATTTACTTTATTGCTGATCCAGATGGATATTGGTTAGAAATTATTCCGTTACATCGTTAATATCATATTGAATTGGAGTTTTTCTGAATGGAACATATGTTAACCCGCTTAGAATGGTTAGTGGGGAAAGAGAAATTAGAGAATTTGGGGACGAAGTCAGTAGCCCTATTTGGTTGTGGTGGCGTTGGTGGCTTTGCCATGGAAGCCTTGGTACGTACCGGTATCGGCCGTTTAGTGCTAATTGATGGCGATAAAGTGACGGTAAGTAATTTGAATCGTCAATTAATTGCCACCCAAGCGACAATTGGTCGACGGAAGGTAGAAGTAGCTAAAGAACGTGCGTTGTCTATTCGTCCAGATATGCAAGTGGATACGTATGATATTGTGTATACAAAAGAAACGTATCCTAATTTTCTTAAAGATATTAAGGTTGATTTCGTTATTGATGCGATCGATATGGTAACAGCTAAGTTAGCCATTATTGAAACGTGTCAGGAATTAGAGATTCCTTGTATTTCGTCCATGGGGACGGGGAATAAGATGCATCCTGAATTATTGACCATTGCGGATATTAGTAAAACTCACACCTGTCCACTGGCAAAAGTGATGCGTCGTGAATTGCGTAAGCGTGGTATTAAAAAACAAACCGTTGTATTTTCAACAGAAAAACCTATGACTCCTAATCGTGATGATGATTCACGTAGCCCAGGGTCTTGTGGTTTCGTACCATCCGTTTCTGGTTTAATGTTAGCAAGTTATGTATTACGTACATTATTGGAGGTAGAATAAATGAAAAAAGCGATTATCCATATGGAAAAAGGCGATATTACGATTGAATTGTTTGATAAAGAAGCACCAGGTACAGTAGCTAATTTTGAAAAATTAATCAAAGAAGGTTTCTATGATGGTTTAACTTTCCATCGAGTGATTCCTGGTTTCGTAGCACAAGGCGGTTGCCCTAATGGGAATGGTACAGGTGGTCCTGGCTATACAATTAAAGATGAATTAATTGGTAACCCTCATAAACATGAACGGGGCGCCTTATCTATGGCTCATCGTGGACCTAATACCGGTGGTAGCCAGTTCTTTATTGTCTATGAACCACAGCCTCATTTAGATGGTGTTCATACTGTATTTGGTAAAGTTATTGAAGGTATGGATGTAGTAGATGCGATTCAGCAAGGTGACCGCATGACAAAAGTGGAAGTCGTAGAAGACTAAGCTTACGGGGGCTTTCTTTGCAAGGCATCTATTACTGCATTAACAGATTGAGTTTTTATAGTTAATAGTTAAGTAATAGAGGATTAAGAGATATATGGAGAGCTTGACAATCACACATCCCGAATGGTTGCAGGTGAAAAAAGACGGTCGTTTTTCTTATGGGTATAATCAAGAGTGGTATCATGATGATTGGCAGCGCTTAGCTGGTTGTGGGCCTACGACGGCTACCCAGTTGATTAGCTATGTACAATTTCGTGATGGCCTGTTAGATGCAGCTCATAGTGCCGATGGTGAAGCGGCTTTAAAACGTATGGAAGATGTGTTTGAGTATGTGCGACCTCGTTTTGGTGGTGGCTTATATAAAACACAGTGGCTGGAAGAAGGTTTAAATGCCTATATTAAAGATCATACATTACCTTATACTGTAAAAATGATGGGCATTTATCCCTTTGCAGTGTGCCGTCCACCGTTGCAACAAGTTGTAAAATTTATTAAGCAAGGGCTAGCTAGCGATTCACCAGTGGCGTTTTTAAATCGTCACCGTGGTCGTGAAAAAGAATTATCTACGTGGCACTGGGTACCTATTGTAAAATTAATGGAAAACAATGATGATATCCGTTGCGTGGTATATGATGAGGAGATTGAACGTACGTTTTCCTTGCAAAAATGGTTAAAAGATACTATGCTAGGTGGCGGTTTTGCCTATGTAGTGCGTAAATAATCGTACAAAGCAGGTATTGTGTAATTTAGGAGGCTAATTATGGCAGAGTGGCTTACAGAAAATCAGTCTGAAAATTTGAAATTAAGTGCAAAAATTGACAAAGTATTATATTCTGGTGCTTCTGAATTTCAGAAAATTGAAGTAGTGCACAGTTTAGAATATGGTAATATGTTAGCGCTTGATGGCGTATTTCAAACGTCTGAACGAGAAGAGTTTATCTATCATGAAATGATGTCACATATTCCATTGTTTTTGCATCCTAATCCTAAACATGTGCTAATTATTGGTGGTGGTGACGGTGGTGTAGCACGGGAATGCGTGCGCCATGAATGCGTTGAATCCGTTACTATGATTGAAATCGATGGTAAAGTAGTTGAATTAGCTAAAGAATACTTGCCATCCATTGCTGATGCTATGATTCGTAAAGATCCTAAATTAACAGTAACAATTGGTGATGGCATTGGTTATGTAGCAGACTGTGACAATAAATTTGATGTAATTATCGTTGACTGTTCTGATCCGATTGGGCCAGGGGAAGGTCTCTTTACGGAAGAGTTTTATGCTAATACCTACAAAGCGCTTAAAGAAGACGGCTTGTTTGTACAGCAAACAGAATCCCCTATGATGCATCAGCCATTAGTGGAAAAAGTATTTGGCTATGTAGCTAATCATTTTCCTATTACACGTTTATATACAGCGTATATTCCTATTTATCCAACTGGTATGCATTGCTTCACCATGGGGTCTAAAAAATACGATCCATTGACTTGGGAAGCTAATCGTAAGCAGGGTTTTGCTACTAAATATTACAATGATGATATTCAAAAAGCAGCCTTTGCATTACCTAATTTTGTAAAAGATTATTTAATTAAAAAATAGTTGTTGACAGTTGCCCCCGTTGAATGATACAATATCATTCAACGGGGGATAATTCCCCGACACAATCACAGTGGTGGGTATGGTGAAGCGGTTAACACGGCGGATTGTGGCTCCGTTACGCGTGGGTTCGATCCCCACTACTCACCCCACTTATAGGGGCGTCGCCAAGTGGTAAGGCAATGGACTTTGACTCCATTATGCGCTGGTTCGATCCCAGCCGCCCCTGCCAACATGACTCACTAGCTCAGTTGGCAGAGCACCTGACTTTTAATCAGGGTGTCCCGCGTTCGAGTCGCGGGTGAGTCACCATGTAAAAAGCACTGTCTTTTGACGGTGCTTTTTCTAACTCTTTTATTGAAATGTACTTGCTAGTTGGCTTTAACAAGCATAAAACTATGTTTGAGTAGTCAGAAAGCCTTTGTTTATAAGGGTTTTAGCTAGAAGGTACAAAATTAGTAAAAAAGTTGTAAAAAAGTGGTTGACATAATTAACATTCACTGTTAAACTAATTAAGTCGTCAGGCGATGAAAGTTGAAAAGCCTGATACACAGATCTTTGAAAACTGAACAATGTAAGGTAATCATTTCTAACGAAATGAACATAGCCAGAGTGCGGGTTTCAACAACGTTGAAACCAACCAAATAAATTCTAAGTTAGATAACTTCGGTTAAACTAACAACAACAAAAACGAGCTAGCAAATAGCTCCAAGATATCTTGGAGAGTTTGATCCTGGCTCAGGACGAACGCTGGCGGCGTGCTTAACACATGCAAGTCGAACGGAGAGCGATGGAAGCTTGCTTCTATCAATCTTAGTGGCGAACGGGTGAGTAACGCGTAACCAACCTGCCCTTCAGAGGGGGATAACAACGGGAAACCGTTGCTAATACCGCGTACGATTAAGCTTCGGCATCGAAGTTTAATGAAAGGTGGCCTCTATGTATAAGCTATCGCTGAAGGAGGGGGTTGCGTCTGATTAGCTAGTTGGAGGGGTAACGGCCCACCAAGGCAATGATCAGTAGCCGGTCTGAGAGGATGAACGGCCACATTGGGACTGAGACACGGCCCAAACTCCTACGGGAGGCAGATGTGGGGAATCTTCCGCAATGGACGAAAGTCTGACGGGGCAACG
>NZ_NMZQ01000029.1 GCF_010093125.1 Veillonella sp. R32 | reverse complement strand
GGCGCTAAAGAGATTATGCATTCTTAGAAATGACATGCGACGTAGTTGTCACGTGTCATTTTTTTGCATTAATAAATAAAAACCGACTATGAAATTGTTCAAAGTTTTAATCCGGGTTATAGGACAAAATTTACATTTACTTAATCTATCGCTTTTATTTACTACAATTCAAAATGTAATAGTATTGATAAAAAAGTCAGGGGAAAGTTTTTTTGAATAAAAAATGAGCGTTTCAAGATAGGTATTATTAAAATATTCACGGACAAGGTATAATATGAAATATAAATGAATATTTGAGGTTGTTTCATTGGTATTGTAATTAATAGGGAGGCATGACAATGAGAAAGCTTTGGGTAATGTTACTAGTGGTATTTTCAATGGTATTTTTAGTGGGGTGCGGCGATACTGTCAGTAGTTTGACAGGCGGTAGTAAAAGTAATATACTTACCGAGCCAGGTTTAGCCAATAAGGTTATTGATGAACTAAAAAACAAAGACGAATTAAAAGGGCATGATTTAAAAGCTATGGATGGTATTATTTTTAATTATTACAAAGAGCTAGGCAATATAGTAATAATTCAAGTTCAAAAACCAGGAACGACTGATAAAGTTGATGGCTATAAATATGAAAATGGTAAATGGAATGGCCCATCACCAGTTCAATTAACAGGTGATGGTGTGTTAGCTGACAATGTAGGTGCTATTAGTACCATTGACTTTAATAAAATACCTGATATGTATAAAGTAGCTCAAGAGAAGGCGAAAAGTATAGAAGGTGGCGAAGTGGAGAATGGCGTATTTTATTCGTACTCCGTTAATGATGGTGTATTTACAGCTATGATTACTGTAGCGGGTGCTCGTGAAAAATATGATTTAAGATTTGATGCACAAGGTAACTTAATTAAAGAAACTAAACGATAAGATTTATAAATCAAATTATTGCGCTTAAATGTGCAGTAGATTGTTACTTGCCAAAAGACCTATTGGATGTATAGTTTGTGTAATATGTCCAATAGGTCTTTTTTATTAGAGCTGAAATGATTGATAATATTATAGAATAGTGTTATATTTGTAATACAAAGTTGAAAGAAAGAAGGCTTATTGGGAGACCATGAAGTTTTGAAAATTTTTTTATTTGAAGTAGCACATCGTCGAGAGATTTACAAAAAGAAGTAAGGAAGTTTGCAAGATGAGAGATTATGTAAGGTTTGGCTGGCGCGCTTGTTTTGCCAGCATTGGTTTTGACTTAGTAAGTTTAGCTGTGGTCTTTTTTTCCTATAAGTGGTTATATCAATTATTGCCTGGCGACAAGTTTCATATAGCGGCAGGTATTATTTTATTTGTAGTGATTACAGTATTTGCCTTAGTATGTAGACCTTTTTATGTGAAAGGATTAAAAAAACGTTTTCCTGATACACATATTTCCCGTAGTGCGTTTCTATTTATTTTATACGCTATTGCCCTTGTATTAGCTATTGTGTTAGCGTTGCTGTATATAGCTTGTGTGGCCTTGTTTATGACTGAATTACAAGCTGGGCAAGTTAGTGACAGTGAAGTCATTACAAGATTTTCTTTAATTTTTATGGCTTTATCTAGTGCCGCTTATTTTTATTTCCTTTTATATGCTACAGCTAGTGCTGAATATATATGGCGTAAATATTTGCGACGCAAGTTGGAAACTATTGACGAGGAAACTATGTCTACTATGCTATAAGCCTGTTAGTCATTTCTACTAAGCTATAAGTAAGTTTGTCATTTCTATTAGGGTATAAGCTAGTTAGTCATAACTTTTGGTTATTTGGTGATATTTATCACGGTTTTGTAGAATAGTAATATGATACAAATAAGTAAGTGTAAGTTTGATTTGACGATATAAGTAATCTCATTGATTAGTTAACTAAGGAGCTTTCATGAAAACATCTATTATTCTACATTCTTTATTTAGTGAATTTTCCCGTGAACAATTACATGCCATTATGGACTTAGCCGATGAATTTAACGGCAATTTTCGAGTAGTAGTAACTGGGATTCAGATTTATGACATTACCAAAGAGGCTAAAGCTGCGATTTTACAACGATTACCAGAAGGTGTGCAACCAGTAAAACATGCGGCTGTTAATTCGGTGGTAGCCTGTCGTGGCACCGATGGTTGCTCCCATGCTTTTATGCAAACCATTCCTGTAGCTAAATATATCGATGAAACATACTTTGGTGAAACTATGCCAAATAAAGTGCGTATCGGTATTAGCGGTTGTCCTCGTTGTTGTGCTGAATCGATGATTAAAGATATTGGTGTTTATGGTATGCCTGATGGCTTTGTATTGGTAGCAGGTGGTAAAAGTGGCAATCGCCCTAAAGGTGGTGAGCCACTAGCTAAAGGCTTAACGGCAGAAGAAGCACAAGCAAAAATTGAGTTTTTATTACAATGGTATAAAGAAAATGCTATGCCAAAGGAAAAGTTTGATCATTGTTTAAGTCGTTTAGGTAATCCTTTTGCAGTCAATGAATAATTGAGGTTTCACTATGCTCTTAAAACCTAATTTACAGAATGAACCTAAGTCGTGGCGAAGAATATGGCGCGAATCACTCATGAATAACCCACAGCGTATGTTAGCACTTAGCTTTGCTATTCTAATGTTGCTCGGTGGGGCTTTGTTGACTTTGCCATTAGCGACGAACGACGGCACTAGTACACACTGGGTGGATGCTTTGTTTGTAGCAGTATCTTGTGTATCTGTGACAGGCTTAACTACGGTTGATACGTTTCATCACTGGAGTATATTTGGTCAAACCATTATGATCTTGTTGATTCAAATTGGTGGTTTAGGCACTATGACGTTTACGACCTTTATATTTTTAATTCTTCGTAGAAAAGTGGGGCTTGAAAATAAGTTACTACTGCAAGAAGATATAGGGGAAGACAATATTTCGGTGCATACCGTGTTGAAACAAATCGCGCTGTTGACCTTTGGTGTTGAATTTTTAGGCGGCCTGGCCTATACCGCTGATTTATGGCCCTATTTAGGAAGTAGTGCCATTTACTATGGCTTTTATCAAGCCATTTCTACATTTTGTAATGCAGGTTTTGTATTCTTTGATAATAATTTACCTTATGATTTAGTGGGGAACTGGGGATTTACCTTAACCACCTGTAGTTTAATACTTATTGGTGGTTTTGGTTATATGGCATCCTTTGATATTTTTAAAAACTATAAACGAGGCTTTCAGAGCTTTGCTTTACATACTAAAGTTATGCTCGTTGGGGAAGCTATTTTAGTGATAGGTGGTACTCTTGCTATTTTAGGCCTTGAATGGAATAATACATTGCAGTCCTTACCAATCCTTACAAAGCTACAAGGTGCTTTGTTTCAAGCGGTAACACCTAGGACGGCTGGTATTCCTACACTAAATTATGGAGAGCTACATCCTATTACTGTATTTATTACTGTTGTCTTTATGTTCATTGGTGCCGGGCCGAACTCTACGGGTGGTGGTATCAAAATTAGTACGATGGCTGTTTTATGGGCTACCTCTTGGTCGTTATTTACCAATAAACGGCGGGTAGAGTTATTTGAACGAAGTTTGAGTCAAGCTGTTATTTATAAGGCCTGTGGCATTGCTTTCTTTTCGTCTATCTTAGTGGTGTTAGCCACTTTTATACTGGCGGGTATTGAACAATTTCCGTTTTTAGACTTGCTGTTTGAAGTAACGTCAGCGTTTGCGACGGTAGGCTTAACCATTGGTATTACGCCTGATTTATCTGAAATCAGTAAATTAACTCTCATTGTAGTCATGTATACAGGCCGTATAGGGGTACTCACATTAATTGGAGCCTTTTTCATGAAACGTCGTCGCACAACGACTGCCTATTATCCAGAAGACAATGTATTGCTATAGGAGTATTAATATGAAACGTAAAACGATTGGTATCATTGGTTTAGGACGCTTTGGCGGTACTTTAGCTAAACAAGTGGCTGCGTTAGGACATGAAGTGTGTGGCATTGATATTGAAGAAAAGGTCGTACAAAAATATACGCCGTTCCTTACGCATAGCCTAGTAGCCGATTTTAGTGATGAAGATACAATTCGTAGTTTACATTTGCAGGAATTTGATGTAGTGGTTATTGCCATTGGTGATGATTTAAAGGCCAAGCTATTAACAGCCATGGTTTTAAAAGAATTAAAGGCTCCTTATGTGGTGGCTAAGGCCTCCAGTCATATGGAAAGTAAATTATTGGAACGAGTTGGTGTGGATCTAGTCATTTTCCCTGAAATGAATATGGCTGATCGGTTAGCTCAGATGTTGACTCGTGAATATATTGTGGACTATTTCCAATTATCACAAGATATTGGTTTAGTCGAAATGAATACACCACAATTTATGGTGGGGCACTCTTTGTTAGAGTTAGGCTTACGGAGTCGCTATGGCGTTAATGTGGTAGCGATAAAGCGACAAAAGGAAGTGCTAGCGCCACCAGATCCTAAAGAGCCACTTAGTGAAGAGGATATGCTAATTCTCATTGGGCGCAATGAGAATATCACAAAAGTAAGCCAACTTTAGGGGGTAATATGCTAATTTGTTATCAATTGTACACTAGTAATTGACATTCATAATAATACAACATATAATCAAGTTAGATAAAAGAGAGGGCTATTCATGTAGCATGATAACCCTCTCTTTTGTGCGCGTTGGCTGGATTTTTGTTCACTGTCAATAGCTCTTTGAGAGGGGCCGAGTTATTGCTAAAAATGTAACAGTATTAGTTGTGAAAGCGGAGAGGATGGACACTATGAAAAGACCTTTTATTGGTATTTCCGGTAGTCAGTTACGTGATGATCACGGTTCGTTTGTTGATTTACAACGTTCTTATGTGAATCTCGATTATGTACGTTCCATTGAATCACAAGGTGGGGTACCTGTTATTATTCCTTTAACATTGGATGAAGAGGTGATAAGCGAAACAATTGCTAGGTTGGATGGTTTATTACTGTCTGGTGGGCATGATATTTTTCCATTAAATTATGGGGAAGAACCATTACAAGGTTTAGAGGAAGTATGGCCTGAGCGAGATCAATTTGATTTTATGCTTTTAAAGGCTGCTATGGAAAAAGAGATTCCTATTCTAGGGATTTGTCGCGGTCATCAGATTGTCAATGTTTATATGGGTGGTACGTTATATCAAGATTTGAAATATGATAGTAATTGTACCTTAAAACATGTACAGAACCAGACTCCATCTATGGCATTTCACACAATTGATATTGAAGCAGAATCAAAAATGGCCCAGCTAATTGGCAGCACTACTTGGGTGACTAATTCCCATCATCATCAAATGGTTCATCGCTTAGGGGAAGGCTTAAAAGTGACAGCCGTAGCGAAAGATGGTGTAGTAGAAGGCATGGAAGGTACGGAGTATCCATGGCTAGTAACCTGTCAGTTTCATCCAGAAATGATGATTAATCGCTCTACAGAAGCGAAATCCTTATTTAATGGTTTTATTGAAGCGTGTAGTGCTAGTATGGCTTAGTACAAAGTGTAAGACTTAATAGTGTAATAAGCCGACTGTAAGGGTTGATGTGTTTAGATCTTTTATTTTTTAGTTTTTTGTGTTTTATGTTTTTATATTTCAGGTATTTTCTGTTTTAGGTAGCGTATGTTTTTTGTGTTTTTAGTAGTAAGGAGTTGATGAAATGGCAGCGTCAGGACAACATGATGAGGTTCGTCCAATTATGGATCCTACCAAGAATTATGAGGAAATTAACAGCTATGTTATTTTCTGGGGCTTATTCTATGCTGCATTATTTGCGCTAGCGGTTGGCTATTTATGTTTGAAAATTGGTCAAACGGTTGACGCATTTGCACCAGTATCTATTCTATCCATGGGGATGGCGGTATTATTTAAGCGTAAAAATGCATTCCCTGAAACGGTACACATCCAAGCAATTGCTAGTTCAGGTACCAATGTATTGTGCGGGGCTATGTTCATTTTACCGGCACTATTTATTTTAGATATTCATCATGTAACGATTTTACAAATGATTATACCTATCGTCCTTGGTGGTATGTTAGGCGTATTCCTTTGTATTTTCTTCCGCCAATATTTCTGTGTAGAAATGCATCATGCGTATCCATTCCCAGGTGGTCGTGCCGCGGCTGAAGTATTGAGTAGTAACGATGGTAGCAAAGCTAAACTTATGGCTTTAAGTGGTTTGCTTGGTCTATTCTATGACTTTGTACTTAATTCCTTAGGTTGGTGGCGTGAAGTTTTCTCGACGACTACCTTTAAATGGGGTCAATTACTACAAGATAAATCAAAAGTATCCTTTTCCTTAGATAGTGATATTGCTTTATTAGGTTTAGGGTATTTCACTGGTTTACGATATGGCGCCATTATTGCAGCTGGTTCTTTCTTTGCTTGGTTCGTATGTATTCCTGTATTCTACTTCATTGGTGGCGATCATCTAATGACCGTAGGGGGCAAAGAGATTCTGCTTGCAGATGCACCAGTACGTACTGTATTTACTACTTATGTACGTCATATTGGTATCGGTATGTTAGCAATGGCTGGGGTTATCGGTTTGTTGACCATGTCCAATGTAGTTAGCAAGATTATGAAACGCGCTATTGTGGATATGTTCTCCCGTGGTAAAACAACGACAGTTAATATTTTACGTACGGAACGGGATTTACCAAACTCCGTACTTGGTTTAGGTATTATTTTAACAACTGTCTTATTCGGTATTTTCTTCCACATTTATTTTGCAGAAACCTTGATGCAATCTGTGTTAGCCTTCCTAATCGTATTGATTATGTCCTTCCTATTATCCGTAGTAGGGATTAGTTCCATCGCTTTTACTGGTAACGAGCCAGTATCTGGTATGACAATCTTCATGATTCTTATCAGTGCTGTTGTATTAACCAGCGTTGGTATGGGTGGTACTACTGGGATTATTGCTATTTTGATGATGGCTGCCTTCCTAGGCACTACCATTGGTGTAGCTGGTAACTTTATGTCTGAACATAAAGTAGCTCATTTAACGGGTGCTACGCCTGCTAAAATGCAGACTTGGCAATTAGTAGGTGTTGTTGTATCCAGTATTGTATCCGTTGGCGTTTTAATCCTTTTAAATAATGCCTATGGTTTCGTTGGTGAAGGGGCTTTGAATGCACCGCAAGCTAATGCTATGGCAGCTATCGTGGAACCTCTTATGACAGGTGGTAGTGCTCCATGGCCACTTTACATCATTGGTGCTGTATTTGCCGTATTATTATGGATGGTAGGCGTTCCTCCATTGGCTTTTGCCCTTGGTACTTATTTACCAATGGAAATCAATACACCAATCTTACTTGGTGGTTTCATTTCCTACTTAGTAAAACGTAGTGCGAAAGACGAAGCTGAAGGGGAAGCTCGTGTTAATGAAGGTGGTACCATTGCTTCTGGTTTCGTAGCCGGTGGTGCTATTGGTAGTTTAATTAGTGCGGTACTTCGCATTGCTGGCGTTGATTGGTTCTTAGAAGCTTGGGAACAAACACCAGAAGCGACTTATTTAGGGATTGTTATTTACTTAGCTCTTTGTGTATTAATTTACAAAGTAGCTACCCGTAAACGTACAGCACAATAGTGCTTGCATAGTTTATTTTAATAGTGTTTGCATATTTGTAAAATACTATATAATGACAAATTAATAATCCACATAAATAGTAAAAGTCTTATAACAAAAGGCGTTCAGTAGTCATTGACTATTGAACGCCTCTTTGATTTTTTGACTAATCAGTAAATAAGCGAACTTTTAGGAAATATTTTTAAAAGAATTGCTTGACATTTTGACGTTTTATGATAACATTATACCTGTGATTAGCACTCGACCTTAATGAGTGCTAACAATGAGGTGTGATTATGGATGAACGTAAACAACGCATCTTACACGCAATCATACAAGACTACATAAAGTCAGCGGAACCAGTAGGGTCACGTACCTTGGCGAAGAATTACAACTTAGGTGTTAGTCCTGCTACGGTTCGCAATGAAATGGCTGATTTAGAAGACCTAGGCTTTTTGGAACAACCGCATACATCAGCAGGTCGTATTCCATCGGCAAAAGGTTATCGATTTTATGTAGATGCCATGTTGCATTCGAACGGTACAGAGCGCGAAGATGCAGAACAAATTAATCGAATATGGCAACAAAAGCCAGCTAATTTTGAAGATTTCTTTTTAAATGTGGCAAAGTTAATTTCACAGATTAGTCACAATATGAGTTTATTTTTAGCACCGGCTCATGATACATCGGTGTTAAAATTTATTCATGTACTACCTATTGGTGATAATCGCGCCATTATGGTAGTGGTAACTGACCAAGGTGCCTTAGATAATGAGCCGATGTATTTTAAAGAGGCTGTGTCTGATGACACGTTGGCGACTGTTACAATGCGTTTTACTAATGCCCTTAAAGACGTTAGAATCTGTGATTTAACCTTACATAGTTTAGAAGCGACCATTCAGTTGATTGAGGGACCGCGAGCGGTCTTGATGATATTAGCTGAGACCTTGTATCGAGCCATTGCTAAGCGTAAATTGTTCTATTCTGTAGGGACTACGGAGCTATTGGAGCAGCCTGAATTTAAGGATATAAAAAAGGTACAGCCTATTTTATCCCTATTAGAAGAACAGGATCAACTCAATAAGTTACTCGCTTCTTCTAAAAAAGATGGCATCGGCATCACTATTGGTAGCGAAAATAAGGCAGAAACAATGAAAGAATTAAGCGTTATTCAAGCAGACTTTGGTGATAATGATGAACGCATTGGCACATTGGCTATTTTAGGACCAACTCGTATGGAGTATGGTCGCATCATTGGTATTTTATCGTATATGCAAGATTTTATGCGTGCATTAGCGGAAAATAAAAATAGAAAGTAATGAGGTGATACTCACGATGGGAGCAGACGACATGAAACAAACAGAGGGCCAAGACACTGTAGCAACGGAAGAAGTAACAGCTAATGAACCTGAAGTAACTGTAGAAAGTGCGGACGACGTAGCTGCTAGCGAAGCTAATGAAGCTAGTGAAGCAGTAAGTGCGGAAGCTGATGCTGTGCAAGCAGCCTTAGCCGAAGCAGAGAAACGCTTTGTTCGTTTGCAAGCTGACTTTGATAATTTCAAGCGACGCACGTTGCAAGAAAAAGATCAGTTGGCCGGCTTTGTTAAAGCCGATGTGATGAAAGATTTATTTGGTGTGTTAGATAATTTTGAACGGGCCTTAGGGGCACCAACTACGGCTGAAACAAAAGCATTTTTAGATGGTTTTGTTATGATTCATCAAAACTTGATGGCTATGCTAAGTAAACATGGGTTAGCCGTTATTGATGCTGTAGGTAAACCGTTTGATCCAAACTACCACCAAGCTATCATGCGTGTACCGTCTGATGAATATGAAGATGATACAGTGTGTGAAGTGATGCAAACAGGCTACACCGTAGATGGTAAAACAGTACGGCCAGCCATGGTAAAAGTAGTACATAATGATTAATTCTAAGGCGTAATTGTTACAGCAAAGAGTCGTTTCAGAATTAACATGACAATAGATAGTAAGACATATAAATAGGAGGTCATTTAAAATGGCAAAAGTAATTGGTATTGACTTAGGTACAACAAACTCTGTAGTAGCTGTTATGGAAGGCGGCGAACCAGTTGTTATTACGAACCAAGAAGGTTCTCGTTTAACTCCTTCCGTAGTAGGCTTTGCAAAGAATGGGGAACGTTTGGTAGGTCAGTTGGCAAAACGTCAGGCTGTTTCCAATCCAGATCGCACGATTTCTTCCATTAAACGTCACATGGGTAGTGACTACAAAGTAAAAATTGATGACAAAGAATACACACCACAAGAAATTTCCGCTATGGTGCTTCAGAAATTGAAAGCTGATGCCGAAGCCTATCTTGGTGAAAAAGTAACACAAGCAGTTATTACTGTACCTGCTTACTTCACGGATAGCCAACGTCAGGCAACTAAAGATGCTGGTGCGATTGCTGGTCTTGATGTACTTCGTATTATCAACGAACCAACAGCAGCGGCCCTTGCTTATGGTGTTGACAAAGATGAAGAAGGCAAAGTGCTTGTATTCGACCTTGGCGGTGGTACATTCGACGTATCTATCCTTGAACTTGGGGATGGCGTATTTGAAGTAAAAGCTACAAGCGGTAACAACCATTTAGGTGGCGATGACTTTGACCAACGTATCATGAACTGGTTGATTGAAGAATTCAAAAAAGAAACAGGCATTGACTTGTCTCAAGATAAAATGGCTGATCAACGCTTAAAAGAAGCTGCTGAAAAAGCTAAAATTGAATTGTCTGGTGTAATGAGCACAAATATCAACTTACCATTCATTACAGCTGATGCAACTGGTCCTAAACATTTAGACTTAACCTTGACTCGTGCTAAATTCGAAGAATTAACTCACGATTTAGTAGAAGCTACTATCGAACCAACTCGTGAAGCATTGGCAGACTCTGGCCTTAGCGTTGGTGAAATCGATAAAATCTTATTAGTTGGTGGTTCTTCACGTATCCCAGCTGTTCAAGAAGCTATTAAACGCGTACTTGGCAAAGAACCTACTAAAAACGTTAACCCTGACGAATGTGTAGCTGTTGGTGCAGCTATCCAAGGTGGCGTACTTGTTGGTGAAGTTAAAGACGTATTACTTCTTGACGTAACTCCATTGTCCTTAGGGATTGAAACATTAGGTGGTGTGTTCACTCGTATTATCGACCGCAACACTACAATTCCTACTTCTAAGAGCCAAGTATTCTCCACAGCAGCTGATAATCAACCTTCTGTAGATATTCATGTATTACAAGGGGAACGTGATTTCGCAGCTGATAACAAAACCTTAGGTCGTTTTGAATTAACTGGCATCCCTGCAGCTCCACGTGGGGTACCTAAAATTGAAGTTACTTTCAATATCGATGCTAACGGTATCGTAAATGTAAAAGCTAAAGATATGGGTACAGGCAAAGAACAGGCTATTACGATTACTTCTTCCGGCGGTTTACAGCAGGATGAAATTGACCGCATGGTAAAAGAAGCAGAAGCACATGCTGCAGAAGATAAAGCTAAAAAAGAAGAAATCGAAGTTAAAAATAACGCCGATTCTTTAGTATACCAAGCTGAAAAAGCAATTAAAGATTTTGAAGGTAAAGCGGATGCTGCTACTTTAGAACAAGTTAAGACAGCTAAAGATGCGTTAAAATCTGCTATCGAAGCTGGTAATGTAGAAGATATTAAAGCTAAGAGCGAAGAATTAACAAAACCATTATATGAATTGTCCACTAAGATGTATGAACAAGCTCAAGCTGCACAACAAGCGGCTGGTGGTGCGCAAGGCGCTGATGCAGCAGGTGCACAACCTAAAGATGATGTAGTAGATGCTGAATATACTGAAGTAAAAGACGATAAAAAAGACTAAGAGGACGGTAACTAATGGCGAAGGATTATTATGACGTCTTAGGAGTCAATAAAAATGCCTCCCAAGATGAAATAAAAAAAGCGTTTAGAAAGAAAGCTCGCCAATACCATCCTGACGTAAACCGTGACAATCCAAAAGAGGCGGAAGAAAAGTTTAAAGAAGCCAATGAAGCCTATGAAGTATTGTCTGATGAAACTAAGCGGGCCCAATATGATCAATATGGTCATGATGCGTTCACCCAAGGGGGTGGCGCAGGGGCCGGCGGTTTCGGCGGCTTTGGCGGTCAAGGTGGTTTTGGTGGATTCGGTGGCCAAGCAGGCGGCTTTGGTGATATTTTTGACATGTTCTTTGGCGGCGGTGGTGGCCAACAAGCCCGTGGTCCTCAAAAAGGGGATGACCTACGTCATGATGTAGAAATTAGCTTTGAAGATGCTGCTTTTGGTCGTAAAATGACGATTGAAATTCAACGTCATGAAGAATGTAATCACTGTCATGGTACAGGTGGTGAACCTGGTAGCAAAGTTGAAACTTGTGCTCGTTGTCATGGCTCTGGTCAAGAAACGGTGGTACAAAACACGCCATTTGGTCAAATGCGTTCTGCCCGTACATGTTCGGCCTGTCATGGCTCTGGTAAAACCATTGAGAAACCATGTAAAACATGTCATGGTAGCGGTGAAACCGTGGTTCGTCGTAAAATTGAAATTAAAATCCCAGCTGGCGTAGATAGTGGCTCGCGTTTACGGGTAGCTAATGAAGGGGAACCAGGTATTAAAGGTGGCCCTAAAGGGGATTTATATGTTTACATTTATGTAAAACCAAGCCGCGAATTTGAACGTCAAGGTAATGAAGTCGTGAGCGAAGCAAAGATTACCTTTGCTCAAGCCGCTATTGGTGCTACGATTATGGTTAATACCTTGGATGGCAAAGTGGAATTAAAAATCCCAGAAGGTACACAGACTGGTACTATCTTCCGCTTGAAAGGTAAAGGGATTCCATACTTGCGCAATCCAAGTCAAAGAGGTGACCAACACGTACGAGTTACGGTGGCAACCCCTAAGAAGTTGACGGATAAACAGCGTGAATTGTTAGTACAATTTGCTAAAGAAGGCAAAGAAGATGTAACAATTTTGCAAGAGAGTAAGAGCATTTTAGAAAAAATTGGCGACAAAGTAAAAGATGCCTTAAGTCTTGATTAAAGAGGTATATATGAAATGGATTGAAATATCCGTTGCCATTGAAAGAGTAGTCATTGAAGAAGTGACTACTCTTTTTGATACTATGAGTAGCAACGGTTTTATAGAAGAAGATGTACCTAATGAACCTAATTGGGTACAAATCACTTTATATGGTGATACGTCTAAAAGTACTAGTGAATGGGAAACCCTCATTGGTCATGAATTGGAACAAGCTCAATTCAATTTTAAACACTTGAAGGCTAAAGAAGTGACGGATACAGATTGGTATAATAGTTGGCAACAATATATTGAGCCAACAGAAATTTTACCTCATCTGGTAATTCGGCCTGCCTGGAAAGAATATATTCCCAAAGAGGAGGATCAAGTGATTACCATTGACTCTGATCTTTCCTTTGGTACTGGGGCTCATGAAACTACGCAGGCTTGTGCGGAGTTAATGGCTAAATACGGTACTAAGGCTACTACCTGTTTAGATATTGGCACAGGCACAGGTATTTTACTCTTGGTAGCACACCATTTAGGCATTCCTAAGCTAATTGGCATTGATATTGATGCTAGTGCTGTAGCTCAGGCAGATGCTAATTGTGAAACGAATGCAGTAGATGCAAAACTTATCTGTGGTGATTTGGCTACTGATTTTAAAGGTACGGCTGATTTAATTTTGGCCAATTTAACGGTAGATCCTCTTAAGATGCTGTTACCTACAATTAGCGAGAAGTTAGACTCTAAGGGGATATTAATCATTAGTGGCATTATAGACGAGCGCTACGAAGAAATTAAGCCGTTTATTACTGAACATTGGCAAGTCGTAGAGGAAGTAATTAAAGGTAGCTGGCATACCTTGGCACTGGCTCATAAGGAATAAATTACAAGCTACAACCTACAACCTACAAGCTGCCAATCATCATTTGTTGCCAAGCTACATCTGTACCTATATACTTTGTTAATTCTGGCTATTTTCATGGATACAGTAATGAGTTATACTGTTTTCAAGTTGAACCGCGAATTGTTATATACATTACTGGTTAATGGAGTATACAATTTGCGGTAGCTACCCTTTAGGTAGCTCATACAGATTAGGGAATAGTAGGGTATATGCGTAGGAGGTACAGAGAATGGATACTTTGCAATTTAACGGTGGCGTAATTATGGATGTAACGAATGTGGAGCAGGCTAAAATTGCGGAAGCCGCTGGAGCTGTGGCTGTTATGGCTTTAGAGCGCGTACCAGCTGATATTCGAGCTGCTGGTGGCGTTTCACGAATGAGTGATCCTAAAATGATTCGTGAGATTATGGCGGCTGTTAACATACCAGTAATGGCGAAGGTTCGTATCGGTCATTTTGTAGAAGCTGAAATATTAGAAGCCATTGGCATTGATTTTATTGATGAATCGGAAGTATTATCACCAGCCGACAATGTGTATCATGTGAATAAACGGGATTTTAAAACGCCGTTTGTCTGTGGGGCTCGTAACTTGGGCGAAGCACTTCGCCGAATTAATGAAGGTGCTAAGATGATTCGCACTAAAGGTGAAGCTGGTACAGGAGATGTAGTGCAAGCCGTTTCACACATGCGCCAAATTATTAAAGAAATCAATATCGTAACGGCTCTTCGCGAAGACGAACTTTATGTAATGGCGAAAGATTTACAAGTACCTTATGAATTAGTTCAGTATGTACATGAGCATGGCAAGTTACCAGTGCCTAATTTTTCAGCTGGTGGCGTAGCTACGCCTGCAGACGCTGCCTTAATGCGCCGTCTCGGAGCTGATGGGGTGTTTGTAGGTAGTGGAATTTTTAAATCCGGTAATCCTGCCAAACGTGCTAAAGCGGTAGTTGAAGCTGTTAAAAATTACCAAAATCCAGAGATTATTGCCAAAGTGTCTGAAGATTTAGGAGAAGCTATGGTTGGCATTAACGAAGAAGAAATTGAAGTCATCATGGCAGCTCGTGGCGTATAGTTGTTTACATATAATTTCGTATACATAGGGCGTATGAGTTATCTTATCTAGGTCGTTGTGAATAGTTAAAATGTTATATTCCTAACTTAAAGTAAGAAAACCTCCTGCGTAAGAACCTCTTGTTCGTATGTAGGAGGTTTTTCCCATAGAGAAACCTCGATAAACATGGTATACTAATATATAACCCTATTTTAAAGGGCTATTAACATTGTAAGAAAGGAGTATTTAATGAAGAAAATCTTTATTGCCACTCCATTAGATACTGAAATCATAATTCCGAAAGAGACAACCCATCATTTATTGACTGTCTTTCGTCATAATATAGCCAAGCCTATTCGCGTGAGTAGTAGTGATGGTGGTACGGCTACCTATCGCATCCTAGACGTAGTTGAAGGGGTCGCTAGGGCCGAACGCATTGGCGAAGTAGATACTACTTCAACGGGTGATGTAGAAGTGGTATTGGTCCAAGCCTTTTTAAAAGCCGATAAATTAGAATGGGTACTACAAAAGACGACTGAGCTTAATGTGCATACAGTATATGCCGTGCCGATGAAGCATTGTGTAGCACAATATAAAGCTAATAAATTACCACAAAAGGTAGATCGTTGGCAAAAGATTATGAAAGAAGCGGCCCAGCAATGTGGGCGTGACCAATTGCCGAAGTTAGAAGTAGGCCAGAGTTTATCTGATATATTGACGACTGAAGCCCAGCAAGGGACCCGTTTATTAGTAGCTTACGAAAATGAAGCAAGTCATACTTTAAAAGAAGCATTACAACAAGACGAATCCCAAAGGGTGCTTATTATTATTGGTCCTGAAGGCGGTCTAAGTGAAAGTGAAGTAGCGCAAATGATGGCACTAGGCGCTGAAGTAGTAACGCTAGGTTCTACTATTTTGCGGGCTGAAACAGCCGCTATTAGTGCGGTAAGTATGTTGCAATACGAATTAAATATGTAAATCGAGAGGAGCTAATCAAAAAAATAATGAAAACAGTAGCATTTACTACCTTAGGTTGTCGCGTTAATCAATACGATACAGACGCTATGCGTGGTTTATTTATACAAAAAGGCTATGAGCCAGTAGACTTTGATGAAAAAGCGGATATTTACGTAATTAATACTTGTTCCGTTACCAATATGGGGGAACGAAAATCACGTCAACTTATTCGTAAGGCCAAACGAACCAATGAAGAGGCCTATATTATCGTAACCGGTTGCTATGCCCAGTTAGCACCAGATGCGATTGCGGCCATTGAAGGGGTTAACCTGGTAATTGGCACTAACAACCGCCATCAAGTGGTTGAATTAGTAGAACAGTTAGAATCAACGGAAAAACAAATTAGTATTGTCCGTAACATTATGGAACAAGCGACCTTTGAAGAAATGCCTTTATACGGTAATGAAATCGACAAGGCACGAGCGTTTATGAAGATTCAAGAAGGGTGTAACAATTATTGTACTTTTTGCATTATTCCGTATACGCGCGGTAAATTAAAATCTCGTCGCATTGAAGATATTGTAAAAGAAGCTAAGCGCTTAGTAGCACATGGCTATCATGAAATTGTATTAACGGGCATTCACTTGGGTAACTATGGGATTGAGTTACCAGAAAAACCTAATTTAGCCCAAGTGGTAAAAGCGTTACTTGAAATTCCTGAATTACAGCGTATTCGTTTAGGCTCTATTGAATCCGTTGAAGTATCTGAAGAATTAGTTGATTTAATGGCTAAAGAACCGCGTTTCTGCACGCATTTACACTTACCGTTGCAAGCAGGTTCCGATCATATTTTGAAACTTATGAATCGTCATTACACCTTGCAAGAATTTAAAGACTTAGTAGCCCGTTTACGCAGTCGTATTCCAGGGTTAGCCATTACGACCGATATTATTGCAGGGTTCCCCGGTGAAACGGATGAAGATTTCGAAGAAACGATGAAGACTGTAGAAGAAATTGGTTTCACCCATATTCATGCCTTTCCTTATTCAAAGCGTGAAGGAACACCAGCAGCTGTTATGGAAGACCAAGTACCAGAAGCTGTGAAAAAGACGCGCGTAGCTTTATTGAATAGTTTGGGTCAAAAAGGTTTATTGACCTTTGCTAAAGCTATGATTGGTAAACCTGCTGAAATTCTAATTGAACGCGAAGAAGATGGTTACTATCTAGGCTTTACTAATGAATACATTCACGGTAAAATAAAGAAAGACGAAAGTTCTTATGAAGTGGGCACAATTATTGGTGGCACTGTAGTAGCCGTAGATGGTGAAACGGTAGTCATTGAATAATAAAGCCAATCCAGTGATATACATAAAGGAGCGATAGCACATGAGTGACTGCATTTTCTGTAAAATCATTAACGGTGAAATTCCTTGTAACAAAGTATTAGAAAACGATAAATTCTTGGCGTTTCACGATATTAACCCTGTTACTAAAGTTCATATTTTAGTAATTCCTAAGAATCATGTAGCTAATATTGCGCATTTAACGGAAGAAAAAGCCGCTTATGTAGAAGGCATTTTATCTTTCATTAAAGACGTAGCTAAAGAGGCTGGTCTAGCTGCTGATGGCTATCGAGTTGTATTCAATACAGGGGCCAAAGCAGGGCAAAGTGTGTTCCATTTACACGCACATATTTTAGGTGGCCAAGAATTAGGCTGGCCAGAAATCTAAAAAAAGCGTATAAATACAGTGCATAATGGACTTCTAATATTGACAAACATAATGTCAAATATTATAATATCTTTATGTGCGTATAGTAAATACCTGCACTTCCATCGAATAATTGGAGGGAGGGATATAGATGTCTGAAATTAAAGTCGGTAAAAATGAAACGCTTGAAAGTGCTCTTCGCCGTTTTAAACGCTCCTGCCAAAAAGCGGGTGTTTTGTCTGAAGTAAGAAAACGCGAACACTATGAAAAACCAAGCGTGAAAAGAAAGAAAAAATCTGAGGCTGCACGTAAGCGCAAATTCAGAGCGTAAGATTTATCTTGGAGGCACGGTATGTCCTTAAAAGAACAGTTAAAGGCGGATATGAAAGAAGCCATGAAAGCACGCGAAGCGGGCAAAGTGGCCTTAGCTGTTATTCGCATGGTTAACGGAGCAATTAAAAATACGGAAATTAACGAAAAGCGCGAGCTTAGCGATACAGATATACTAGGTATTTTGGCGAAAGAAATGAAAATGCGCCAAGATTCACTGGCTGAGTTTGAAAAAGGTCAGCGTGATGATCTCGTAGCTCAGACTAAAGAGGAAATGGAAATATTGAAGAAATATTTACCAGCTCAACTTAGTGAAAACGAGATTCGCACTATCGTAGTAAATGCTATTGGTAGCCTTACAGCGCCTGTTAAAATGGGTGATGTAATGGGCAAAGTAATGCCTGAAACAAAAGGTCGAGCTGATGGCAAACTTGTGAATACGATTGTTCGTGAAGAAATTGCAAAGGTTAACGGTTAACCTGTTGTTGACATACTAAGTTAAGTATGTTAATATACCTTTAAAGATAATAACTGGTCAATGAAGGCCCCTTGAGCATTGCTGATTCAGCAGTGCTAAGGGGTCTTTTTGCTTATAACAAGGAGGAATTACTATGGCAAACGAATTATTGTATTACATTCCAGCTGGACAGTATGGTAAAGAAGGGGTATTAGCCCTATTAGAACAACATCCTGAAATCAAATTCGTATCATTAGTTGGCGTTGACTTAGCTGGTAATGATACTGACGAAAAAATTCCAATGGCGATGTTCTTTGATGACTATGAAGCCTTCTTTGAAGGTCGTGCTGTTCAGACTGACGGTTCCTCCGTTGTGTTAACCGGTATTGCGACTTTGAATAACGCTCGTGTAGATATGTGGGGCGATCCAAGCGTTAACTGGTTCGTAGATTATAATTATGAAAACATTGATCCAGCGACTGGTTTACCAACAGGGACCCTTCGTATTCCTGCTTTCTTGAAACACTGTGATCGTTATGTGGATTCACGTTCCATCTTAAAAGAAACCTTGGACTTCGTTAAAGCTGAATTGATGACCTTGTTAAAAAATAACGCCGTTAAAGGCATGGAACATGTAAAGGTTGATGATATTGCTGATTTAGTATTTACGACGGCTACGGAATTGGAATTCTGGGTTAAAACACCATCTAAAGTAGTCAGCACTAAGGAATTATCTACCTCTCAGAAACTACAAGAACAATATTGGCAACGTACTCACGGGGCTGTTCGTACAGCCATGGAACAGGCTGTAGAAATGCTTGATGCATATGGTTTAAATGCCGAAATGGGTCACAAAGAAGTAGGTGGCGTAAAAGGTAAAATCGATGACGAAGGTCATATGGACCATGTATTGGAACAGCTTGAAATTGACTGGAAATATACGGGCAATCCTTTGCAAACAGCAGATAATGAATTGCAAGCCCGTATCATCGTTCGTGAAGTATTCCGTGAAAATGGCCTTGATGTAACCTTCCAAGCAAAACCAATTATCGGTGTAGCTGGCTCTGGGGAACATACTCACTTTGGTTTAATGGCTAAACTTAAAAATGGTAAAATGGTTAACCTTTTCAGCCCAGAAGATATGAAAAAAGCCTTCTTGAGCCCACTTGGTATCGGCGCTATTATGGGTCTTTTGAAAAACTACGAAGTTATTAATCCATTTATTTCTTCCACAACAGACTCTTTAAATCGTTTGAAACCAGGGTTTGAAGCACCAATTTGTATTGTAACGTCCCTTGGTAATCAGCCAGACGAACCAAGCCGTAACCGTACAATCCTTTGTGGCTTAATTCGTGATATTGATAATCCTATGGCAACTCGTTTTGAACTTCGTTCGCCAAACCCTTACACGAATACATATACAGCCCTTGCTTTAATTTATTCGGCTGTACTTGATGGGTTACGCTATGTTATTACCTCTGGTAAAACGCCAGACGCTTTGTTGGCTGAACTTTCCAAAGCGCCAGAAGATACAGCTGATTATTTAGAAACTGGTCGTGCGTATCGTTCTGAAAAGAATGTATTTGATGATTATTCTGAAGAAGAACGCAATAGTCGTTATGGTATGCCACCAGCTACTGTTTGGGAAAATATCTTAGGCTATAAAAATAATCCTGCTAAAGTAGAAGCCCTTGTTAATGGTGGTGCTTTTGCTAAAGATTTGATGGAATCCTTCATTGCTGGTATCTTAAATCGTTGGAAATTGGAATTAATTAACCGTTTAATTCCAGCTAATATCAACACAATCCGTGCGATGAAACCAATCCATGGGGAAGATGGTTTTGATACCTCTCGCTGGGATGCGCTTAATGAATTACGTTTCTACTTAGCTAAAGATTCTGGATCTGAAACGTCCTTATTCACACGCATTGCCCAAGCTATTGCTGCTGAAGATTATGATGCTGCCTCTAAATTACAAATGGAAATGAATGAAAAGATGTTGGAATTGGAAGCAAAATACGCAGAATATACGCGTAATGTTCTCTAATTCGTATTAAGTAAAAAGTAATAGGTTCCCACACTACTCCGAGTTCTTACGAACAAGTCGTAGTTAAGGGAACCTATTACTTTTTTTGCCTAGAACTATATTTAATTTATAGTCCATTACGCTGTGTATTCTGGTGTATTTTGGGAGATGGAAGGGAGAGGTTCCCACACTACTCCGAGTTCTTGCGAACAAGTCGTAGTTAAGGGAACCTATTACTTTTTGTGTACAGAGCGATATTAGATAAAAGACGCCGTATATTCTGCGTATATAGTTTCTATATAGTTTCTATACAGTTTCTATATACACATTATATAGGGAGTTGTATAATATAATTATAGTGATACTAATACTAATACTAATAGTGGTCGTGATAGTAGTCGTGATAGTGGTCATGAGCGTGATCGTGATATTAATACTAAGAGAGCTAGTAATGCTAATAGGGAATGGGGTGAAGGTAAATGAGGGATTATAAGAAACTTCTAATTGATTTAATAGAGAATGCTAATGAAGGGGAATGGTTTGAGTTTAAGGAAAATTGGTATGAGCCCAATCAATTAGGTGAGTATATATCGGCGCTAGCTAATGCCGCTGCGATGAATAATAAGCCATATGGGTATTTGATTTGGGGTATTACAGATGATACGCATGACATCGTAGGAACAAGCTTTGATTTTACGGTAGCGGTTAATAAAGAGCCATTAGAACATTATTTAGCACGACAATTGACACCCGATACAGCTTTTTTGTTCCATGAGTTTCATTTTTTAAATAAACGATTAGTCCTCCTGGAGGTTCCTAGGGCTAATAAAATTCCTGTATCGTTTAAGAACAATAGATATATACGAATTGGTTCAAGTAAAGTTAATTTATTGAAATATCCAGAACGAGAAGCTAAATTATTTGAAGAATTGCGCCGTGAATCGATGTCATTGAAGAATATGGTGGCGGACTATCAAGATTTGCAATTTACCAGTTTGTTTAACTATTACAGTGGTGCAGGCATAAAATTAAGTCTTGATACATTTGAAGTAACCTTAGGCTTACGAACGGATGATGGGCAATATAATATGTTAGCTCAATTATTATCAGATGATTCACATATTCCTATTAGATTATCTGTTTTTTCAGGGACTACTAAAGCAGCCCCCTTATATATGGTTAAAGAATTTGGCAATCGCTGTTTATTAGTGTCTGTAACACAAATTCTTGAATATGGCGATGTTATGAATATTATACAGGCGGATGAGCGACATCGTGTAGCTGTTCGCAAAGATATTCCCTTGTTTAATACTAATGCCTATCGAGAGGCTATTATAAATGCTTTTGTTCATAATAAATGGACGGATGGCAATGCGCCTATGATAAGTGTTTTTTCAGATCGAATAGAAATTTTATCGCGAGGAACGTTAGCTTCGAAACAAACTAAAGAGGGCTTTTTTAGAGGGGCTTCGGTACCGGTAAATACAGAATTAGCCAATATTTTTTTACAACTCCATGTTAGCGAGCGGTCTGGTCGGGGTGTTCCTACTATTATAGAAGCGTATAGTAGAGATGTATTTGAATTTAACGAAAATACAATTACAGTTACATTACCCTTTAATAGAATGGACTCTAACAAGGTGGAAGAAATAACTAATATAGTGTCAGAAGCAAAAAGTAATTATGGCATGCTTAATTCAGAAGTGGCTCCCTTAAATAAGACAAGACATGCAATATTAGCTTATATGAAGGAAGATCCTTTTGTTACACAAAAACAATTAGTAGCCAAATTAGCTATTAGCAGTTCTACGGTAGCTAATAATATTTCCTATTTAAAAAAATATGGCTACATTAGACGGATTGGTCCTGATCGGGGCGGATATTGGAAAGTTTGTCAAAATCCACAGAATAACGTAAAATAGAACTAAGTATTGGGTTCGACATATACGTTTAGGCAATGGATTGAGGAGAGTCTATTGCTGTAGTAATTGGAGGACAACATGAAACTAAATAGCTTTCCTACGGCATTAACCATAGCAGGTACTGACCCTTCTGGTGGCGCTGGCATTATGGCCGATTTGAAGTCGTTTCAGGCACGGCAAGTATACGGCATGGCCGTTGTTACCAGCGTAGTGGCACAGAATACGATGGGCGTGCGTCTGATTCAAAATGTAGACTTACCAATGTTGGAAGAACAATTGGCTTGCGTATTTAGCGATATTGCACCGAGAGCGTTAAAGACAGGCATGATTCCTAATGTAGAGATGATGCACATCATTCGTAAGTATGTAGATGGTTCAGTGCCGTATGTAATGGATCCAGTGATGGTAGCAACCAGTGGCGACCGCCTAATTGATCAGCAAGCACGCGATCAATTTAAAGCGGAATTAATGCCAGTGGCTACCTTAGTGACACCCAATTTATCGGAAGCTGAATATTTAGTAGGTTTTAGTATTGAATCTGAAACGGAATTAGCAAAAGCAGCGCAATTTATTTTGCAGGAAATGGGACCAAAGGCCGTGATTATGAAGGGTGGCCATTTTGGTGAAACGGCCAGAGACTATCTATACATAAAAGGGGAGTCTTGTATTACCTATGACAGCCCTCGCTATGATACGCCTAATACCCACGGTACAGGCTGTACTTTTTCAGCCGTTATTACCGCTGAATTGAGTAAGGGCAAGTCCTTACCAGAAGCGGTAGGTATTGGTAAAGAGTTTATTAGTAAAGCCATTAAAGAAAATTCTGGTCTTGGTAAAGGTCATGGCCCGGTGAATCACATGATTACTATATAAAATTAATTATTTAAGATGAATACGCTAAATGGAAAGAAGAAGAAATATGACATATATAGCAGCGTTACGAGCGACGAATCCGCTAGTTATCTGCTTAACTAACGATGTAGTAAAGAATTTTACCGCCAATGGCTTGTTAGCGATAGGTGCTTCTCCCGCCATGAGCTCTTGTATTGAAGATTTGCGAGATTTACTACCCTATGCGCAAGCTTTATTAGTGAATATAGGAACTATTAATCCAGAACTAGCAATTACCTATAAAAAAGCGGTGGCATTGGCTAATGAGTTAAACGTACCGGTAGTATTAGACCCCGTAGCTTGTAGTGCAGGTGTTTTTCGCCGTGATATAGCGCTTGACTTATTATTACAGCATAAGATTACCTTATTACGTGGTAATGCGGGTGAAATCGCCTCTTTAGTACAAGCTAAATATGCCTTGGATAACGGAGGGAATCATAAAGAAGCTGCTAGTGAAACGGCGGCTAATGAAGTAGCTACCGTTAACTCTAAAGGTGTTGACAGTTCGTCAATAGCTACGCCAGGTACATTAGCGGCACAATGCGCACAGGCTTTTGATGTGTTGACCGTTGTCACAGGGCCCATCGATGGTATATCCGATGGCATTACGACCGAAGAAATAGTAAATGGTTCGTCAATGATGCCTTTAGTAGTTGGCACGGGCTGTTTATTGGGTGGCGTATTAGCTGCCTTTATTGGTAGTAAAGCAAGTGCGCCGAATCATTTATATAATAGTGCCTTATGGGGCTTAACTGCGTTTTCCTTAGCTGGTGAAATGGCTGCTAAAGCTTGTGAAACTTTGTATCAGCGAGTGGAGCCAGGAAGTTTTCAAACGGAATTTATCAATGCCCTATATCGCTTGACCGATGAAGACGTCAATAAAGGCAAACGGTGGAAACGTCCCTTTAATCGCGAGGAATTAAGCGTATACTTTATCTGTGGCACGCAGGACTTCAAGGAATCAGATAATCCGGTAAGGGCTGCTTTAGATTGTATTGAAATAGCCCTACAAGCAGGGATAACCATGTTTCAACTGCGTGAAAAAGGGGCTGGTTCACTAGAAGGTGAGGCAAAATTAGAATTTGCTAAACAGGTACAAGCTCTTTGTAAAACATATGGAGTGCCATTTATTATGAACGATGATATGGATCTGGCGGAAACACTAGATGTAGATGGAGTTCATATTGGTCAAGACGATGATCCCATAGAAGCTGTACGTCAACGGTTTCCTAATAAAATTATTGGCTTATCGATTCATTCACCAGAAGAATATGCTCATTCACGTGTCGATTTAGCGGATTATATTGGGGTAGGCCCTGTATATGGCACACAATCGAAAGGGGATGCGAAAGCTCCTATAGGGCCAGCAGGCATTCAAGCGGTGCGAGAGGTTGATGGACAGATTCCAATAGTCGCTATTGGTGGTATAACAGTGCCCAACACAGCTACTATACGAGCTCATGGGGCTGATGGTGTGTCCGTTATTTCAGCGATTACAAAAGCTAACAACGTGACAGAAGTAGTGAAACAATTTAAAAATATAAAATAAATAAAGCTCAATGTATATGGTTTAAAGTACATATACATTGAGCTTTTACTCTTTTGAGTTGATAATTTGCACCCAAAAGTGTATAATTTTAGGTGCAAAAGAGGTGATAGTTTTGGAAAGTTTAAATAATCTAATAGAGGAGAGAATTACGTCTAATCAAGGTGAAATTTTTTCCATTCATGATTTTTACGATTTAGGAAAGAAAAATACCATAAAATCTATATTGTATAGACTTCATGAAAATAAAAAAATAGTAAGGTTAGTAGATGGATTATATACAGCACCTAAATATAGTAATATTTTAAAAGAATTTAGTTATCCAACGGCAACTGATGTAGCTTATAAAATTGCTGAAAAGTTTTCTTGGACAATTACACCTGCTGGTGTAGTTGCATTAAATATTATAGGATTATCAACTCAAGTTCCGAATGAATATGTATTTGTTTCTGATGGGCCATATCGTGAATATATCTATCAAAATAGGAATATTATTTTTAAACATACTACAAATAGAAATATTAGTAATTTACCTTATGAATTGGCTATATTAATTCAAGCAATAAAGGCGTTGGGGCAATACAATATTAAAGATTCTGATATTGAAAAATTATCAGTCTTTCGCAAAAAAATTAAAGGAGATATTAGTAAATCTATATTAAAACTTCCATTTTGGATTCAAGAAATTTTAAAACGAATAGATGTTACAGACTGATTTGAAGGATGTAAGTTTAGAAAAACTAAATTTATTATTTGATGTTGTTGAATTTAAGAAAAAATTTTATCCTTGTAATTGGGCTAGGTATGATGACATTAAATGCGCAAAAATAAAATTAGTTCCTCAAGTTGAAGGTGAAGAAATCTTTAAATCTGATTTTAAAATTATGAAAAATATGATTTTTAATAATACAGTGGAATTTTCTGTAATTATAGATACTTTACGACTTTATGAAAAAAATATAAATGAATCAATAAAAAATAAAATGTTAAGGGAGTGTAAGTATAAACAATAAACGTGACACAACCTTATTTCTATGCTATGATTTCCCTATGAACAGTTGTGAATAGGGAGCACGTTGTGTAATCGAGAGAGCAGATATAGAGGACAGAGGAGGCAACGGTGTGGAGCGTAAAATAAATATAGGCATTAGTTTTTTCTGGGGTGAATCCTATCAACATATTTGGTCTAATGGTGCTGGGCAGAATATGTTTTTTCTTAAAACGTGTTTAGAGCAAATTGATTTCGTTAATGAAGTCTATTTTGTATATTGGGGAAATACACTAGATACCTTACCAGAACAATTTAAAGTGGGCGATTCAAAGCTCAAATTTTATGAGTATTCTGAAGTTATTAATCGTACGGATGTATTGATTGAAGGGACCTTGGCCATTGAGCCACAATTAGAAGCCTTATTCCGCCAACATGGTACCAAGATTATTACCTATCGTATGGGCAATGATTTTATAATGGATATGGAAAAATTTGTCCATGCGCAGAAGAATGGTCGTGCCTTTAATGGGACACGCTATGATTCTGTTTGGATTACGCCACACTTGATGAAAACTAATAAGCCGTATGTTGAAATCATTACGGGCGTAACGGCCCATGAAGTGCCTCATTTGTGGGAGCCATTATTTTTAGAGCAAAAGATAAAAGAACTTAATTTAACCGGTGCCTTTGGGTATAAGCCAGTAGATCCTGTGAAACGTCGCATTGCTGTTATGGAACCGAATATTTCCGTTTTAAAAAACTGTATGACACCAGTCCTTATCGTAGAAGAAACACATCGCCGTAATAAGGAATTACTCGATCACGTATATCTTTGTGGCACCATTGATAAAAAAGATGTCCATGCATTCTTTAATTTTATTGGATTCACAAACCTAGTGCGTGAAAATATAATGACCGTTGAGGCTCGTTTCATGACCCCTGAATTTTTGAGTCGCTATGCAGATATTGTGTTATCCTATCAATGGGAATGTGGTTTAAATTATCTGTATTATGAAACGATTTATGGCAATTATCCATTGGTGCACAACTCGGAATATTTAGCGAAAGAGAATATAGGATACTACTATCGTGAGTTTGATGCTTATGATGGAGCTGATGCTTTGATGCATTGTATGTATGCCTATGATAAAGAATTACCGTTCCATCAAGAACGGAATAAAAAATTCTTACAAAAAGTATCTGCTTATAATCCTGAAAACGTGAGTCGTCATCGTGACTTATTGTTACAGGTATTGGAAAAAAACTAAATAAGAACAAGTAAAAGGGCTCTTTGTCAAATTTTG
>NZ_NMZQ01000028.1 GCF_010093125.1 Veillonella sp. R32 | reverse complement strand
AACAATATTCTGGTTGGGATGATAGAACGAAAGATAGAATTGGTAATTATAATGAATTACAACAACTTATTTGGAATAATAAACAAAAGGCTGCAAATGAAGTTATTTATGCAGTGAAAGTATTGTTGAAAGATCATCCTGAGGTAATAACTAGTATGTCTTCTGACTATATATCTATTTCTATTAGCACCCCAATTGTGGAAACTCTTGCAGGTGTTGCTATCGTGGATAAATTTGGCAATGTATATGGTTCGTTAGCATTGGCTCCAGGGGTTACAGCAGGATTGCCAGGGAGTATTAGTAAGGGGTATTTACCATCATCGATAAGTTCGATAAGTGAGAACTATATAAGTGCAATGGAAGGTTTTTATGGAGCGGGGACAGCAAGAGGCGTTATAGGAGGTAATATTAGTTTATCTCAGGCGGGGATAATTTCTGAATTAAATGCCGGTGCTAATGCAGAATTAAGTGTTGAATTTGGCTATACATGGTATATTGGAAATATTAATAATAATTATTATTAATAAGTTGAAGGAGATTTATAAAATGAGAAAATTTATTCGTAAATTAGGGTATATATATGGAGGTGTTTTAATTTCTGTATTTTTATTGGGATGCTTGTATCAAATTGTTTTTTATTCTTATATTAATCAGAGAGTGGAACTCTTGAAGCAGGCAGCAGAACAAATAGAGTTTGTTCAAAAATATGAGCATAGTGAAATGAAAGTTAAAGGTTATTTGCAGATTGAGAAGAAAATAAGCTTTATAGTACATACTAATGACTCTCCAGATATAATATTAAATGAATTAAATAAACAGTTTGAGCGGATGGGGTGGACGATTAGTAAAGTAGATAGAAATTACTATGGATTTAGAGCGTATAATGACAATTATGGCTTTATAGCAGGACCAATAATGAAAAAAAGTAAGATTACAGGTAAAGAAGAATTTGAAAATGATTGGTTGGTGATATTTTATTATAATAATTTTTTTGCTAGGAGTAATATTTAAGGCTAGATTTAATTTTCAATATAACATTGCATATTCGTTGAAGCCCGTTATTTTTTAGTTATTAAGAAGTATATTTATTGTTACAGGCTGGTCGTGATGTATCTATGACAGCCGCTCAAATTGGCTCCCTAGAAGGGACGACCATAGAGGCTGGTAGTAATATAAGGGCTAATTCGGCTGAGCAATATGATTACACTATGGCCGATGTGAAGGTGAAGAAATCTGGGATTATGGGTTCTGGTATGGGCTTTATGATTGGAACGCAAAAGTCCACTGATACACAAAGTGGTTCTTATATTACACAAGTAGGTACTACTATTGGGAGCGTAAAGGGGAATACGCAGATTAAGGCAG
This sequence comes from Veillonella sp. R32, assembly GCF_010093125.1. Classification (GTDB taxonomy): domain Bacteria; phylum Bacillota; class Negativicutes; order Veillonellales; family Veillonellaceae; genus Veillonella_A. The sequence goes on along the minus strand of NZ_NMZQ01000028.1, from coordinate 30,650 downwards.
GTGATACGGTTCATTTGACTACGACTAATGTAGCGAGTGGACAAGATGTTATAATTGGGGGACAAGATGTAATTCTAGATGGTGCCTATAATACAGCAGATGAAAATTATTATGCTAAGCGTTCTAGCTCCGGATTAACAGTTAGTTTAGGGGGCGTGGTGCCATCTGTATTGCAAAGTGCTAGTAATTATATTAGTCAAGGGAACCATCGAGACAATACATTATTAGGTACGCTAGAGTATGGCGAGACAATTTAATTCATCTTCAAATTGGTGTGGGCGCGCATACTTCATCACAATCGCAATCACTCCATTCGGCAACGTATACGGGTGGTACTGTCATTTCGAAAGAGGGTCAGATATCCATTACGGCTACGAGCGATGATGATACAAAAGGTACTATTCAGGCCGTTAGTGAAGCTATACGGGCAAATAGTGTCTTATTACAGGCCTCTAAGGATGTATCTTTAGAGAGTGCTACTAATACACAGTATATAGAAGAACGAAGTTCAAATTCAGGAGCCTCATTGGGCGTTAATTTAGGTACAACTGGTATACTGGGGATAGAGGCTAGTGTATCTCGTGGCCGTGGTAACACAGTGAGTCAAGTTGTTACGCATGCGCCTATGACCGTAGAGGCAAACGAAGACGTTTCAGTAGAGGCTGGCCGAGATATATCGTTAGTAGGTGCTATGCTACAGGGCGATAGGGCTATGGTTAAGGCGGGGCAAAACTTAACGATACAGAGTGTACAAGATAAAAAGGATTATACATCGAAGACTAAAGAAACAGGATTGTCTGTGTCTATTCAACCAACTGGTCGTATAGGATCTATTGGTGGAGCCTATAATTCAGGTAATATACAGAGCCAGTATGCGAGTGTTACGAGTCAGGCGGGGATATATGCTGGGGCTGGTGGTCTTACTGTTGATGTAGGCGATACCACACACTTAACAGGGGCTGTATTACATAGTGAAGCTACACCAACTCTTGATAAAGAAGGCAATCCTAATGCAAGTTTATATGCTTTGAGTCGTGGTTTAGTAGTAGCCGCGCCAGCTACTAGAGGGCGTACTAATACTAACGAAACTGGTGAATACATCGGTAAAGCGCCTGCTGTTATTGTGGATTTAAAGGCAGCTGTAGCCTATTTACATAGCAATGATAAACGCATGGCAGGTAATGCTAATCGCATTATTTCTAATGGTACCAGTGCCGGTGGCGCTGTTTCACTACTTTTAGGGGCTACCGGAAATAATATTGAGTATGCACCGTATTTGAATGAGCTAGGCGCGGCTAAAGGCCGTACTGATATTTATGCAGTATCCGCGTATTGTCCTATAACAGATTTAGATCATGCTGATATGGCTTACGAGTGGTCGTATAATGGCGTTAATAGTTATACGGGTATGCCTGATTTAGGTGGTCAAATGGAGCCCCCAGACCCTGCATTAGGGCTTAATGTAACAGATCAATCTATGCCTAAAGGGAAGACCATAGCCTTAGATGCTGATGCTATGGCATATAGCCAGTTATTAAAAAAGAACTTTTCTGCTTATGTAAATAGCTTAGAACTTAAGGATGTAAAAGGCCAGACTTTAACGTTACAGCCGGATGGGACGGGCTCTTTTATGACCTATGCTAAATCTTTTATTATTGATAGTGCTAATAAGGCTAACGCTGAGGGCACTGACATAAATACAGCTGATTTTCTAGTGTATGATACTCAGCATCCGGAAACAATTGTTGATATTAATTGGCTCGTTTATAATACTTCAGTGGGGCGCATGAAGGCACCCGGTGCTTTTGATGCACGTAATAATTCTACCGGTGAAAATAATTTATTTGGTACCACGACCATAGATAATCAGCATTTTACAGAATTTGCGGCAATTCATGGGGATGGTACGAGCGTAGCTGCTAATGAAATCATTCGTCTAATGAATCCACTAAATTATATTCACCCGTATAAGATGGCGCCAGTAGATATGACGGCAACTTCATCGGATACTTCAAAATATTGGCGTATTCGCTATGGTGAAATTGATAATAACACGTCTATGGCTGTGCCTTTAATTGTAGCCACTCGTTTAGCTAATTATGGTTATGAAGTGAACTTTGCTATGCCTTGGGGTGTGGCCCATGCTGGCGATTATGATTTGCCTGATTTATTTGATTGGATAGATGAAATTGTATAAGTGAATGAGGAAAATTATGGAGCAAATAAAGAAGCCTATTGTGGCGTTAATGTATGACTTTGATAAAACACTCTGCACCAAGGATATGCAAGAATATGGTTTTATTCCTGAACTTGGACTGACGCCGGCCGAATTTTGGCAGGAGGCTAATGGTCTCACTGATAGTGAAGGGATGGACGGTATTTTAGCGTATATGTTCATGATGGTTAAAATGAGTCAACGCCATGAAGTACGTATTACTCGAGAAACGCTTAATAGTCTTGGTAAAGGCATTGAATTTTTCCCTGGTGTAGCTACTTGGTTTGACCGGATTAATGCGTATGGTGCTTCACAAGGTGTGGAAGTAGAGCATTATATTGTATCGTCCGGGGTAAAAGAAATTATTGATGGCACTAGCATAGCTAAACATTTTAAGAAGATTTATGCCTGTGAGTTTAAATACGATTATAATGGGCTCATTGAGTGGCCGAAGGTAGCCGTTAACTATACAGCGAAAACGCAGTTTTTATTCCGCATCAATAAGGGTGTGTTAGATATTACCACTCACAGTGATAAAGAATTGAATCAATATACGCCTGAGGCTAAACGGCGGGTGCCATTTAGCAATATGATTTATATTGGCGATGGTCTTACTGACGTGCCTTGTATGAAATTGGTTAAAGTCAATGGCGGACAATCTATTGCGGTATATAATCGTGATAATGAAACTGGGTTGGCTTCGGCCACTAAGTTGGTGAAAGATAATCGCGTTAATTTTATTACTCCTGCTGATTATGAAGAACATAGTCGGTTGGAAAGTATTGTTAAAACGATTATTGATAAAGTAAAAGTAGTGGAAGCCTTGCAGTGTATTTAAGTGTAAGCATAAGCTTAAAAAAGCCTGATAATAAGTTATAAATAATTGAAAAGTAATTTAAAAATCCCCTAATAGTAGCGTTAAGGCTAGTATTAGGGGATTTGTAGTATAGTATTATAAGCACACTGTATTTATAAGATCCCTTATAAGCTTATAAAAGTTCCGCTTTTAATGAATAGTAAGCATCTGTATAATAGGGTTTCATTTGGGATTCTTGTAAGTCGCCACCATAAGCACGGCGACTCACTACAATGACCGGAGGACTTTGAATTCGTTTAGCTACGGCCATACCACTAAATAAATTCCACCAACGTTCTAAATCAGCAATAAAGTCGTGAGCGGATTTGAAATACTGTTCGATTGGTTGCGGTAAATCAAGTAATGAAACGAGTCGTTTTTCTTTATAAGCTAAGAGAATATCTTCTGGACTTAGGCGATTCCAAGGTTCGATAAAGGCACGGAACAATCGGTCGTGATATTCGTATTGTAATGGATCACCTTGGCCTTTGGTAATATCTTGGTTTTCAGATAGTTCAGCGCTAGGGATGATGTCAATCGTGCCTTGGGGAATGACCTGGCGTTTAAAGATGACTGTATTTAAATATTGTGCTAGGCCATATACTTGGTATTTCCATAAATCACCAGTAGCGGCTAGGAAGCCTGCTAAATCACCATATAAAGTGGCGTAGCCAATGGTAAACTCTGTTTTGTTCCCGTTGCAGGTAAAGGCACCACCTACAGCGGCAGCAATACCAGCTAGAATACGGCTAGAGCGGTCACGAGCTTGGATATTTTCTTTGACAAAGGAACTAAGGGTAAGACTCTCCGTTTCACCAGTGGGACGGCTAAAGCTTAGTTCACTTAGCTGATTAGTTGTTAGCTGGAGGCTATCTTCTACAGGGCACACGGCATAGTGGCAGCCTAAATTGTGGGCCAGTTGAGCCGCTAAGTCCTTAGTCGCATGGGAGTTGAAACGAGATGGCATGTTGACTAAATAAATTTGGCTAGGGTCAAGGATTGTGGCATATAAAGCAGCATTTAATGCGGAGTCAATACCGCCGGACACGCCAATGACAATTTTTTTAATACCTGTTTGTTTTAAAAAGCTACGTATCCCATAGTGTAAGGTATTATAAATTTGCTCTATTTCATTAGGTGCTGGCAGTGGGGGCAATTCTCGTTTAACGGGCTGTCCCTCTAATAAATTGACTGGCTCATAAGTAGTAGCTAATTTTTCCAGTAATACAGGTTGAATAGTAGATTCATAAGCAGGTAATTGTACGCCTATTTGACCTTCCGCTGTATACACGGTGGATTGTCCGTCAAAGGTGCAAAGAGATTTACCATTATTCTGAAGGCCTATGGAGTTGATGTAGAAAATGGGGGCATTGAGTTCCTTGGCCCTAGTTTGAAATAAACGATGACGGCGCTCATTTTTACCTAAGGTAAATGGTGAGGCTGAAATATTGATATACGCATCAATAGGTGTTTCTAGGAGCTGACTTTTTTCTTGTAGTGTTGTAGTAGGTGATATTAAATAATTTTCATCCCAACTATCTTCACAGAGCAAAGGAGCTACTGTAAAAGGCTCCCCTTTAAACGAAAATGGCAATAGGCCCAATAATTCCTCCACTGGCCGGTGTAATTCGTAGGCAACCGTAGTGAGGTTGGTAAAGTAACGAGCTTCGTTAAAAAAGCGATAATTAGGGTCTAAGGTTTTAATGACAAAGGGATAGGGCGATTCCTGAGGGGCAATGACCTTGCCATTTTGAGCAGCAAAAATCGCATTGTATTTACGAACTCGACCATCTGCATTGTGTTTGGTAGTATCCACGCCAACATTGCCAAAAATAACAGCTATATTTTGGGTTGCCTTTATAATGTCTTCACCCATGGTAACACACTCGTTCACAAAGGCTGGTTGATCCCATACATCGCCAATTAAGTAACCACTAAGGGCTAATTCGGGTAAGATTAATAAATCCAAACGCAAAGCTTTAGCATAGGCAATGGCTTGTAAAATAGTTTCTTTATTTTTTCTTGGGTTGCCCGGGATGACTTCAATTTGTCCCATACCAATTCGAATCATAGAGTCTCCTTGTTTATAAATTAAAGGTACAGATTATAGTTATTTGTCAATTGTTATTTGTTACTTATTACTTATTACTTGTTTATTTGTTATTTGGTAATCATTAATTGTTATTTGGTATTTGCTATTTGTTCGTAGTTTGTTTGAAACGAGGTAAGTCTGTAATTAAGAAGGTAGCTAGTAAAGCAAGCCAACAAATTGGATTGAGGGTTAGCCAAGCGGTTTGCAAATCATAGATATCTGCTAATTTACCAATTAATGGTGTTACAATGCCACCTAAGGTGATACCAAGACCTAAGGTAATTCCCGAGGCAAAACCAATATTTTTGGCTAAATATTGTTGCCCTAGAATAACAATAGGGCTATATTGTGAGAACACACCAAAACTTAAAGGTAATAAAAGCAACATAGATAGCCAATATTCATTACTGAGGGTAAAAGCTAACATGATTGGTACAAGTAGTATATAACAATAGCGAATGACTTTAACAAACCCGATGCGATCGGCTAAGGTGCCACCAATAAGGGTAACTATAACACCGCAGATAAAAAAGGCTGATAAGGCAAAGTTACCTGACGCTGTATTTTGTCCTAATTGGGTAATCCAATAAATAGGAATAAAAGTATTTAGCACGGAAAATATAATGGAACGAGCAGCAATAACAATAAATAGTATGTTGAAACTACGCCAATCGTTTTGGGCAACTACAGTTTGGGTTTGTTTGGCTTGTTGTTGGCGAGCCGCTACTAATTTATAAGGTTTGGCTAATAAGTAAAAGGTAACTAAAAGAGCCCCCATGATTGAAAAGAGAATTAAGCTTTGTGGGCCCCAGATATAAGCAGTACTCGCTAAAATAGGACCAACTGCAAAGCCCGCTTGGCCCCCTACAGAGAAATAGCCCATAATCTTTCCTTTCTTTTGTCCTGAAAGGGCATTTACCCATCGAGCAGCTTCTGGATGGAAGAGGGCTGAGCCAAAGCCTGCAATTAGGGAGCATAAGATAATGCTTTCATAGGAGCTGACAAAACCAATGGCTGATATGCTAAGGCAACAGATCATAATACCTATAGGTACGCTGGGCCAGAATGTTCGTTTGTCTGCTAAATAGCCAAAAAACGGCTGAGCTATAGTAGCAAGGGCTGTGTTGAAGAAAATAATGATAGCGACTTCTTCATAGGTTAAGCCATAATTGGTAATAAATAAAGGTAGGAGTGCTGGTAGCGAACCTTGGGCTGTATCATTGACCATGTGGCACACGGCCGGTAGATATTCACGGCCTTTTTGGAAAATATTTGGTTCTATTGGTTCTGGGGTAAGACTGGCTTCGTTTAGCATAGGTACCTCACTGGATAATTATAGTATGTAAAATAAATGTATTTTCATATTTTTGTGTTCAAAAGTTGCTTAATTTGTCATCTGTATTTTTATTGTAACACTAATAGCCGTATTTACCTACTTTTAACTTCTGTAAAACATAATTGTCTTTCCGCTATAACTATCATAGTTGGCCTAATTTGTGGTATAATAAAGCGAAATAACTATGTTAGTGGCAGTGTAGTTTACTGCGATCATATGATGAGGATATCGATGAAAGTTGTATTAAGTACTTTAAATTCAAAATTTATACATTCGTCCTTGGCACTGCGTTATTTGCGTGCCTATGGGCGCACCCGTGGACAGGCATATGATATAGTGGAATACACTATTAATATGCCTGTTTTGGATATTATTAGCGATTTAACCGAGCATGAAGCGGATGTAGTTGGCTTTGCTTGTTATATTTGGAATATTGATATGACCCTTCATGTGGCATCTTTGATAAAAGCCGTCAAACCAAAGGTAAAAATCGTATTAGGTGGTCCAGAAGTTTCCTATACGGCTCGACGCATATTAGAGGCGCACTCGTATATTGATTACATTGTACAAGGTGAAGGGGAGGAAGTATTCGCTGAATTAGTGGCTCGCCTTGAAGCCAACCAATCTCCGTTTGAACCTGAAATTACGGGTCTACTAGGACGTGAGACTAGTGACGACCTTCATATCTTAGCTTCTAATAATTCAGCATTGACTATGACTGCTGATAGAGGCGTAACAAAAATTAAGGGCTCTGAAACGATAGCTGAAGTCGCTGATTTAGGGAGTATTCCTTTTCCTTATGATGAATCTGATATGGTGGATTTAGAGCATAAAATCATCTATTATGAATCGTCACGCGGTTGTCCATTCTCTTGCCAATATTGCTTGTCAGGCAATGCGAATACAGTGCGCTTCTTTCCACAAGAGCGGACCTTTCAAGAACTTCAATGGTTTGTGGATCATAAGGTAAAACAAGTTAAATTTGTAGACCGTACCTTTAATTGTGCGAAGCATCATCACTTACCACTGATGCAGTGGATGCATGATGTTGATACAAATACAAATTTCCATTTAGAAATGGAGCCTGTTCTTATGGGGGCTGAAGAAGTAGCTTTGTTAAGCACCGCTCCTAAAGGACGCATGCAGATAGAAGTGGGCGTACAAAGTACGAATGCTGATACATTAAAGGCAATTCGTCGGTATAATGATTGGGGGCATATTTGTGAAGTCATTGCACCAGTCATTAAAGCTGGACGTACGCATGTACATATGGATTTAATTGTAGGCTTACCTCATGAGCCGTATGAACGGTTTGCTCAATCCTTTAATGATGTATTTAGTTTAACGCCCCATGCTTTGCAAATAGGCTTTTTAAAGCTGTTACAAGGGTCTGGATTAGAGCGTAGTGATGAGTTTCACTATGTGTATGATCCAAAAGCGCCGTATGAAGTATTGGCAAGTCATGTGATGCCTTATGAGGACATACGCTTTTTAAAACATTTTGAAGATGTATTTGAACGTTTTTATAATAGTGAGCGTTTACGGACTGTATTTGGTTATTTAGGCCAGCGCCTTATTAAGGAAAAAGCAAGCGCTTTTCATTATTTTGAAACGTTGACTAAGGCCTGGTTACAACAGGGTTTGCATCAGCGCAAATTGAATGATCGCGACCAAATGGCATTTTTACATGCCTATTTTAAAGCACAAGGCGATGTGATTAGCCAAGAGTTATTGGAATATGATTGCTTAGTCAGCTTTGGTGGTAAAGTGCGCGGTGATGAATTAGGCTTGCCAAAACAAACGAAAGAATTACTGCAAGCTGGTGAAGCGTTTTGGCGTGATGAAGCCTTGGTACGTAAGTATATACCGACATATCGCTTTGTAGAATGGCGACGTATTCGTCAAGATTATTGTGAGCATACAGTAACCTTAGGAACGGCTCACATTTTAGGCGCTATTACAGAGGAGTCAATGTCTGCTTATGAAAAAGCGGGGCTCTCCAAAGTGACCTTAATTATAGATGTAAAACAACGGCAAACGCCGTTTGTAAGACCGGAGGTAGTAGCTAGTTAATGAGTGATACAACGAAACCTAAACGGTATCGACCAATATCTACATTTTTGAAAGAAAAATATGGTGAAAAAGTATATAAATTACCGGTAGCTTTGCCTTTAACTTGTCCAAATCGTGATGGTTCAGCGGGCGTGGGTGGTTGTGTATTCTGTGGTGAAATTGGAGCTGGTTATGAAAATTTGCCAGCTTCTATGACAGTTCAGGAGCAACTCGTTAAAAATATTGCCCACATTGCGCCCAAATATAAGGCGTATAAATATATTCCCTATTATCAGAACTTTAGCAATACTTATTTAGAACCAGAGCGTTTTAGAGCCTATATGGAAGCAGGTTGTATTGATAGTACCGTAGGGTTGGCTATAGCTACACGACCAGATTGTATTAATGATACCTATTTAGAGATTCTACAAGATATTAAAGAGACCTATGGTGTTGATATATATTTAGAATACGGCTTGCAATCGGTCAATTATCATACTTTAGAAAAAATAAATCGTGGTCATGGCATGGCTGAATTTATTGATGCCGTGTTGCGCACTAAACGCTATGGTTTTAGCGTGTGCGCCCATATGATTGTTAATTTGCCGTGGGATACCATGACTGATACGGTAGAAGGAGCTCGCATGCTAACCGCCCTCGGGGTGGATCAGGTGAAACTGCATGCGCTGTATATTGTCAAAAACACACTTATGGCAAAGTGGTATGAAGAAGGGCAGTTTACTTTGATTAGTGCTGATGAATATATTGAGCGAGTCATTGCCTTTTTACGCAATCTAGATGAACAGATTGTATTGCAGCGCTTAGTAGGTCGAGCTCCAGAAGAAAATACCTTGTTTACTAATTGGTCCATGGGCTGGTGGCGTATTCAAGAAGAAATAGAACGACGCATGGAAGAACGGGATGTGCGTCAGGGTGATTTGTGTAATTACTTAAATGGCTCAGCGGTACGCAAATTTTTAAAGTAAAGGAGTAGTGTATGACGGAACGAACATTTACGTTTCCTCGGTATGAAATGGCAGGTCCTATTTTAGGCTTGCAAGAGCGTCATTTAAAAATTATGGTAGAAGAGTTACCTTGCCAAGTGGTGAGTCGTGGCGATACGTTACAACTGAAAGGTGAGGACGAGATTGTCAATCAATTTTGGCGTGTACTCGAAGAATTAGTCTTCCTTTATAATGAAAGTAGCGCTATTACGGAACAGCAAATTCGTATGGCCGTTAAAATGGTGAAGAGTGGTAAAGCCGATTTATTGCATACCATGTTTGAAGACACCATTAATGTGACGATTAAAGGGCGCATGATTACCCCTAAAACTGAAGGGCAGAAAGTGTATGTCGATAGTATTCGCCGTAATACGATTACCTTTGGCATCGGTCCTGCTGGTACGGGTAAAACCTTCTTGGCTGTAGCATTAGCTGCTTTTTATCTGAAGAATCGTGATGTAGAGCGCATTATTTTAACACGGCCTGCAGTAGAAGCGGGTGAGAAACTTGGCTATTTACCAGGGGACTTGAAAGAGAAAGTAGATCCTTATTTACGTCCTTTATATGATGCGCTTAATGACATGTTTGGGTTAGAGCAAGTGGATCGTTTCATGATGAAAGGTATCATTGAAGTAGCCCCTCTTGCGTATATGCGTGGGCGTACCTTAGAAAACGCTTTTATTATCCTTGATGAAGCTCAGAATACGACACCAGAACAGATGAAAATGTTCTTAACCCGTTTAGGTAATAATTCTAAAATGGTTATTAATGGGGACCGCACTCAAATTGATTTGCCTGGTCGTATGATTTCCGGTCTAATTGAAGCGGAAAAAGTATTAAAAGGCTTAGCGGGTATTTCCATGGTGCATTTTACCGATGAAGATGTAGTGCGTCATGATTTGGTAAGTAAGATTATTCGTGCTTATGAGCGTTATGAAGGCTTGAAATCGAGTCGTGATATTGCTAAAGAAGCGGTTAAAGCAATGAATAAAGAGACAAACGAGTAATGATTGTGAACAAGGGGACCTTGATGATTTAATTACTTAATATAGTGAGGCAAGACAGTATAAAGGAGTATGTATTGTGGACGTAACAATTAGTTATGCAGAAGGCATGAAGACTGAAGCCACTTATGAAGAGATTATTCAAAAAGTATGTGCAGAAGTAAGTAAGGTATACGGCCTTAGTGAGGAAGAAGAATTAAGTGTATTATTGTGCGATAATGCGTATATTCATCAATTAAATAAAACCTATCGTGGCATAGATCGGCCTACGGATGTATTGTCCTTTGCCCTTAATGAAGGGGCAGAAGATGATGGTGAAGCGGAATCACATTTGCTGGGCGATTTAATTATTTCCTTAGAACGAACGGCTGAACAAGCTAAGGAATATGGACACCCTTTTGAACGGGAACTAGCGTATTTAACGGTTCATGGGTGTTTGCATATTTTAGGCTATGATCACATGACTGACGAGGATAAAAAAGAAATGCGTCAGGAAGAAGAATTTGTACTAGGTAATTTAGGTTATGTGCGGGAGGATGCACCATATAATGAATAAAGATACACATTTTAAATCGGGCTTTGTAGCTGTAGTAGGTCGCCCTAATGTGGGCAAATCGACGCTCATTAATGCACTCATTGGCGATAAGATTGTCATCGTTTCAGACAAAGCGCAGACAACGCGTAATCGCATTGTTTGTGTATATATGGATGAAAAAAAGCAAATCGTATTTATGGATACACCAGGGATTCATAAGCCAAAGCATAAATTGGGCGAATTTATGGTAAAAGCAGCGGTGGATTCTTTAAAAGAAGTGGAAGCGGTGTTATTTTTAGTAGCAGGCAATGAAAAACGTGGCCCTGGTGATAATTTTATTATTGAGCAGCTTAAAAATGTGAATGTGCCTGTATTCTTAGTTATCAATAAAATAGACACCTTATCGAAAGAAGAAATCTTAGAAGTCATTGTAGAATATCAGAATCTATATCCTTTTGAAGGCATTATCCCTATTTCAGCTCTTGAAAAAGATAATATTCAAGAAGTGTTGCAGGTCTTGGAGCAGGTGTTGCCAGAAGGGCCACAGTACTTCCCCGAAGATATGATTACGGATCAGCCAGAACGGTTGATTATTGCTGATATTGTGCGTGAAAAGATTCTACTTAAAACGCGAGAAGAAATTCCTCATGCCATTGCGGTGGATGTAGATGAAATGAAACAACGACCTGATGGGACAACCTATATCCGTGCAACTATCTATTGCGAACGGGACTCCCAAAAGGGTATAATAATCGGTAAAAAAGGAAGTATGCTTCGTGAATTGGGTGCCGAAGCGCGTACTGATGTGGAACGCTTATTGGCTACCAAAGTCTATCTTGATTTATGGGTAAAAGTGAAGAAAGACTGGCGCAATAAGTCAGGCATGCTCTCTGAATTTGGTTATGAATAATAGAAAGGACTGATTGGTATCGATACCCCCCTTGAGGCTAGCTTATTAATAATTGGGCTAGCCGTACTCTGCCTCTTAATGATTAATATTTTAGTATTAGCTAAATTTTCCTTTGCTCGCCTTAGTGAAGAGCATCTGGATGATATGGAAGATTTAAGTGAAGAAGCTAAAACTTTTTTGCGTAAATTATATCAACGACCAGAGCGCTTTATTAATACGACACAATTTTTAATTTTATTTTTTATTGTTTTATTAGCTAGTGTAGGTAGTTCGTTAATTGCGCCTTATATTGATTTGTGGGAACAGCAATTAGGCTTAGATAATGAATGGCTTACGAGCCTCTTTGATATTATTATATTGGCTCTTTTTGCTTTAATTATCTTAACTTTTGGCGAGATTATTCCTAAAGCATTAGGTTTATCGTTTCCCATCCGTTATGTGCGCTGGACTTCTAAATTTGTAGTGGCCTTAGGGGCTATTACGACACCGTTTGTATTAGTAGCACAATATGTGAGCGCTATTTTACTGAAAAGTTTTGGCACACTTTATAAAAATGAGCTAGATTTAGTTCATACAGAAGAAGAAATACGCATGATGGTTAACCGTAGCCACTTGGAAGGGCAACTGGATCAGGTGGAAGGGGAACTAATTGATAATGTATTCGACTTTGTAGAACGCATGGCTCGTGAGGTTATGATTCCGCGTCAAGATGTGGATTGTATCTTTGTAGAAGATGATTTTGAAGATACCTTGAAGAGTATTTCGGCTACCAGTCACACACGCTATCCTCTTTGTATGGAAGATAAGGATCATGTTATTGGTTTAGTTCACATTAAAGATTTAATGGAACAAAAAGAAAAAGCCCGTAAAGATTTGCGCTTAGTGCGTCGTGATATTTTAACTATCCCAGAAGTTATGAAACTATCCGTATTATTGCAATATATGCGTACACGCCGTATTTATCAGGCTGTAGTAGTCGATGAGTATGGTGGTATGGTGGGGCTAGTCTGCTTAGAGGATATTATTGAAGAATTAGTCGGCGATATTAAAGATGAGCATGAAACTGATTTACCAGCAGTTATGATTAATGACGATGGTACTTTTGATTTTGATGGTAAAGTCTTGGTAGATGAAGTGGAATATGCTATGCATGTAGATTTCCATGATCCAGAAGAAGATACTATCGGTGGTTATATCTTTGGTATTTTAGAACGAACGCCGGTGGTAGGCGATACGGTAGAAGTGGAAGGTTATATTTTCAAAGTTACGGAAATGCAAGGCTATCGTATTGCTCGGTTAAAAGCTACGCCAGCACCACCTAAAGAAGAAGTGGCAGCGGCTGAGGATGAGCCCACATGAGCGAGCCCAGATTAACCATTAATTGTGAAGCCATTGTACTCTATCGTCGAAAGCGTAAAACCTATTCAATTGTTACGCTTTTGACGAAACAAAGAGGCCTTATTAGTTGTTCTATACCGCAACGACGGTGGCAAACTTTAAAGAATGTAGGCTATTTACAACCTTTTAGTAAAGTATATATTACGCTCAGTCCTAATGGTGAATATTATGATTTGCAGCAAATCGATGGCGTATATTTAATACGGGCCATTGAAAGTGACTTAGATAGTATTTGCTATGCTTCGTTTGGAGGCGAATTAATTAGTACTGCGTTTGCTCAGGAAGAATTAGATTTGGGTTTATATGAGTTGGTAGAGCGCTTTTCTAAGCTTATCCAGACTAAACCTGTGCCATTAGCGGTCATTTTATTAGGCTGGCAATTATTGAGCATAGCTGGCTTTGTGCCGGCGCCTAAGGCGTATAAACAAGCTCATGGGGTAGACCGTTTTGTAGCTGAGTTTACTGGTAGTACGGGATTTAACCTGTCTAGGCAAGCACAGGCGGCATTAGGTGAGGTTTTAAACTATAATTGGGATCCGCAGTTAGTCGTGCAATTGCCTCGTTCTTTGTGGTTGGAATTAGAACGCGGTTTATTTGCCTATGCTACGGTACAATTAGGGCAAGAATTAAGTTCGTTACGTTTTTTACGTGACATGCAAGCTAAAGCGTTTTAAGAAAAGTTAGAATAGAGAATTCTTGGTTCTTGACGTTTTTTAGTTGACAATATAAACGGGACTTGGTATTGTAACATAAGTTATAGTCCGCAACGGATAATAGTTTAGGAGGAATGGACATGACATTTCAAGAGATAATTTTGAATCTCCAAAAATTTTGGGCAGAGCAAGGCTGTATTTTGCAACAGCCATATGATATTGAAAAAGGGGCTGGTACGATGAATCCAGCGACCTTTTTACATGCAATTGGGCCAGAACCTTGGGCCGTTTGTTATGTAGAACCGTCTCGTCGTCCTGCTGATGGCCGTTATGGGGACAATCCAAACCGTTTATTTCAACATCATCAATTTCAAGTTATTATTAAACCATCCCCAGATAATATTCAAGAATTATATTTGAAAAGTTTAGAAACCTTGGGTATTCATCCAGAAGACCATGACATTCGTTTTGTAGAAGACAACTGGGAATCGCCAACGTTAGGTGCTTGGGGCCTTGGTTGGGAAGTATGGCTTGATGGTATGGAAGTTACTCAGTTTACTTATTTCCAACAAGTAGGGAGTATTGATGTAAAACCTGTGTCTGTTGAAATTACGTATGGCTTAGAACGATTAGCTATGTACATTCAAGGTGTAGAAAATGTGTACGATTTGAAATGGAATGACACTATTACTTATGGTGATATTTGGCATTTAAATGAAGTAGAACAGTCTGCGTATAACTTTGAGTTAGCTGACACTGATATGTTATTTACTTTATTTGATATGTATGAAAAAGAAGCAAAACGCATTTGTGGTGAAGGGTATATTTTACCAGCCTATGATTATGTTTTAAAATGCTCTCATACATTTAACTTATTAGATTCCCGTGGGGCCATTAGTATTAGTGAACGTACCGCCTTCATTGGCCGTGTACGTAATTTAGCGCGTATTTGTGCGCAAGCATATTTGGCAAAACGTGAAGAATTAGGATTCCCTCTGTTGAAAGGAGATAAGTAATATGGCAAAAGATGTATTATTTGAAATTGGCGCTGAAG
This sequence comes from Veillonella sp. R32, assembly GCF_010093125.1. Taxonomy (GTDB): domain Bacteria; phylum Bacillota; class Negativicutes; order Veillonellales; family Veillonellaceae; genus Veillonella_A. Next base: position 15,541 of record NZ_NMZQ01000028.1, on the reverse strand, counting down.
AAATTCCTGCCGGCGCTATGCCAGGCATTTTAGCCCAGCTTAAAACTTTAGCAGAGAATAAACTAGCAGATCATCATTTAACCTATGCTAACTTACGCACCTTAGGTACACCACGTCGTATTACTTTGTTAGTAGATGGTGTGGCGGATATGTCCGAAGAATTGAGCGAACGTCATAAGGGTCCTTCTGCTAGTATCGCCTTTGATGGTGATGGCAATCCGACTAAAGCAGCTATAGGCTTTGCTCGTGGTAAAGGCCTTGATGTAGCTGATTTAGTAGTAGAAGATGGCTATATTTACGGGGAAACTAAAACGGCTGGCGTAGCAGCGATGGATATTTTTACAGAAATATTGCCTCAACTAATTCATGATTTGAGTTTTCCTAAATCCATGCATTGGGGCAATTTAGATGATAAATTCATTCGTCCTGTTCGTTGGATTTTAGCCTTATTAGATACGGAAGTAATTCCTGTAGAATTTGCAGGTGTGCGATCTTCTAATTTCAGTCGTGGTCATCGTTTCTTAGGGGAACGAGGCGTATTGGTACAGCATCCAGCCGATTATATTAAAAATTTAGAAGCTAACTTTGTCATTGTTGATCAAGATGTTCGTCGTGACATGATTACTAAACAATTAAAAGAATTGGCTGCTACTAAAGAAGCTACCATTGTATGGGATGAAGATTTACTAGAAGAAGTATTGTACTTAGTAGAATATCCAACAGCTCTTTGTGGTACTTTTGATGAAAGTTATTTGAACTTACCTGATGCCGCTGTTATAACGCCAATGAAAGACCATCAGCGTTATTTCCCATTAGTAACAAAAGAAGGCAAATTATTGCCTATGTTCTTGACCGTTCGTAATGGGGATGCTAAGAGTCTTGACGTGGTGGCGGCTGGTAATGAACGAGTATTACGTGCTCGTCTTGATGATGCTAAGTTCTTCTTTAATGAAGACCGTAAAAAATCCTTAGCTGATCGTTCGGAAGGCTTAACGAAAATTGTATTCCAAGAAGGCCTTGGCAATTTAGCAGATAAAACAGAACGTTTATTGGCATTGGGTGAAGAATTTGGCGAGGCTTGTGGCCTTGGCGAAGATGCTATGGTTGAACTTGAACGGGCAACCGTGCTTGCCAAGACTGATTTAACAACTGGCATGGTGACCGAATTTACCGAATTACAAGGGGTCATTGGTAAAGAATATGCATTGCTTGATGGGGAATCGGCCGAAGTAGCGGAAGCCATTTTTGAACAATATTTACCGCGTTTTGCTGGCGATATGCTACCAAAAACACCAGCTGGTAAAGTGTTGAGTATTATTGACAAAGTAGATAATATTGTAGCTACCTTTAGTCGTGGATTAATTCCAACAGGTTCGCAAGATCCATTTGCCCTTCGTCGTCAAACGATTGGTGTTCTTAATACTCTTAGTGAAAGTGCTCTTGATGTGTCCTTAGAACCTTTATGGCGTAAAGATTTAGCCTTACTTGGGGTAGCAGAGGCTAAACATGATGAAATCGTGGCACAATTGACTAACTTCTTTATTCTTCGCTTGAAAAATATTTACTTAGATCGTCAAATTCCACATGATGTGATTGAATTAGTTTTATCTAATGCTGATGTAACCGTGGCTAAGGCGGATGGCCTTGCCAAAGCCATTATGAATCATCGCATTGATGAAAATGTTGAATTAGTACAGGCTTTTACACGTATGTACAATCTTGTAAAAGATACAAACTATACAGCAGTAGATGAAGTATTATTTGAAGATGAAGCTGAAACAGCGTTATTCAAAGCGGCTATTAATGCTTATGAAGCGTCACAGACTGCGTTAGAAGCTAAGGATTATGCTAAAGTAGTATCTTTACCAGAAACGTTAGTACCAGCTATTAATAATTTCTTTGAAGCTGTTATGGTTATGGCTGAAGATCCAGCGGTGAAAGCTAATCGTTTACAATTAGTACGTTTGGCGTATGAAGTAATGGCTGTTATTGGTAATATTAGCGCTTTAAAATAAAAATGAAAATAACACTTGCTATTATGGCATAGGATGTGCTAAAATAGTAACGTTAATTTGAGATAGTCCGCTGCCTATGAGGTATGGGTAAGAATGTCTACAATAAGGAGGAAATAAAAGTGAACATTATTAACGTACTTGAGCAAGAACAACTTCGTGCAGACATTCCTGCATTCCGCGCTGGTGACACCGTTCGTGTACACGTAAAGGTTGTCGAAGGTAGCCGTGAACGTATCCAGGTTTTTGAAGGCTTGGTTATCAACCGTCAGGGTGGTAGCGTTCGTGAAACTTTCACTGTTCGTCGTATTGCTTCTGGTGTGGGTGTAGAACGTACATTCCCACTTCACAGCCCACGTTTGGCTAAAATCGAAGTTATGCGTCGTGGTGTTGTTCGTCGTGCTAAATTGTACTACTTACGTAATCTCACTGGTAAAGCTGCGCGTATTCGCGAAAAACGCTAATTACAAAGATAGAGGGCTGCCTATGGCAGCCCTTTATTTTTTGCTATAATGAAAGTATGATGGGTGTTAGTAGGCAGGTAAAATTTTACCAGTTAATTACTCAATTAGTTATTATTTTGTTTTTAATATAGCAGTAAGAATTAGGGTAAGAATAAGGGTAAGAATAACGTTAAGAATGGCGGTAAGAAGGGTTTTAAATTAATTTTTGTAACAAAATACACGAATTGCATAATTTTTATTTTTAACCTAAAAATATATAAATTTTTGATTTTTAAAGTTAAATTCTATAATTAATAGAGTACATATAATTAGACTACCAATATATAAGTAATATAGGTGCTCAATTTGTATGTATATGAATTGGGCAAAGTCAAATGATAGGAGGCGCAAGCATGGCAGATACGAAACAAGATATATTTCCAGTAGTACATTGGTTCCCTGGTCATATGGCTAAGGCAACGCGCATGATTAAGGAATATGTGAAGAAAGTTGACGTGGTCATTGAATTATTGGATGCTCGTATTCCTAGGAGTAGTGCCAATCCAGTAATCAGTGAGGTGGTTGGTGAGAAGCCTCATATTATTGTATTAAATAAAGCAGACTTAGCTGATCCTAAAGCAACGAAAGCTTGGACTGAGTATTTTACCGCGCAAGGTGCTACAGTGTTAGCGATTGACTCTAAATCTGGCAAGGGCAACAAGCAATTAGTAAAAGCAGTAGAGCGTTTGTCTCAACCTATTATTGACAAATGGTTGAAGAAAGGGATTCGTAGTCGATCAGTACGTACTATTATTTTAGGGATTCCTAATGTGGGTAAATCGACGCTCATTAATAAATTAGCCGGTGCGGCAGCAACTCGTACGGCTGATAAACCAGGTCATACGCGCGGTCAACAATGGGTTAAGATTGGTAAAAACTTAGAATTATTAGATACGCCTGGGGTTTTATGGCCTAAATTGGAAGATCAACGAGCAGCAGCACGTTTAGCTATGACGGGGGCTATATCAGATGATGTTTACGATTTAGAGTCCGTAATGAAACAATTATTGCGTCAAGTGAAGGAAGTTAATCCTGATTTATTGGCAGAACGCTATAAATTGAAACCAGAAGAATTAGCTGATACGGAACAATTATTAGAGTCCATTGGACGTCGTCGTGGTTGTTTAGTCAGCGGTGGCCTTGTTGATTTAGATAAGGCTCGTCGCATTGTATTGGCTGATTATCGCAATCAAAAATTAGGAAATTTAACCTTAGATGGGGTCGAGGAAGAACCTATTGTAATTGAGGATACCACTGAGCATGACGAAAAATGAGTTTGATCAATTAAAAGTAAAAGATATAAAAGCCTTGTTAGAATCCAATCAATTTGAATTTGATGCGCTCTTATGGGCTCAAGAAGATAGCCGTTCATCGGTTCGCAAATTAGCAGCGGCTTATGTAATGCGTCAGAAGAAAAAATTGCTGGAAGCACAACGGTTAGAAGCTTTATATACGTATGAGTCTAGCTTTTATGAAGAAGGTATTTATGAAGTGGCAGGTGTTGATGAAGTAGGGCGAGGTCCTATTGCTGGGCCTGTTACTGTGGCTGCCGTTATTTTACCGCCTCATACGCATATTGAGGGCCTTAATGACTCTAAGAAAATTGCACCTCATAAACGAGAGCTTATTTATGAGGAAATTATGGCACAAGCAGTGGCGGTTAGCTGTATTTCCTATAGCCCTGAAAAGATTGATGAGCTTAATATTTATCGTGCCACACGAGAGGCCATGTATGAAGCTATTCGTACGTTAAAAGTGCCGGCTAAAGCTGTGCTAGTGGATGCGATGCCTTTGCCAGAGTTAGCCATTCCTGTAGAGTCATTAGTTAAAGGGGATATGAAAAGTGCCTCTATTGCAGCGGCCTCAATTATTGCTAAGGTAACACGGGATCGCTATATGGAGTCTTTAGAAGCGGAGTATCCGGGGTATGGCTTTGCTATTCATAAGGGGTATTATACACCGCTTCATCGAGAAGCTTTAGAGCAACAAGGCATAACACCGCTTCATCGTAAAAGTTTTGAACCTATTAAAAGCATGGTAGGCTTTACCTATCCAGACACAAATAAATAAGGAACTATGAACCAGTCCGGTAGGGCTGGTTTTTTATATTGTTAATTAAGTATTTTTTAGAGGCATAATTAGAGGTATAATTAGAGGTATTTTTAGGGGATAATTAAATAAGTTTTTTAGGGGCATAGTTGAACGAATTACTATTTAATTTGTATAAAAATACAAATTAAATTAGAACCAATAAATTCTATTTGTCAAGTTAATAAAGCTTAATGAGCTGATGTTAACATGATTTATTGAATTGTATTGACTTTACATAATGAAATGAAACTGCTATCGTAAATACTTGAAAAGGTATATTTACACATTTATTGGATAGGGGCGTATAGGGTGACAAATTTAGAATTGGGACAGTTTGGGGAAGATGTAGCAGTAGCCTATTTATTAGAACAAGATTATGTATTGCTAGGACGTAATATTCGTACGCGGTGCGGGGAAATTGATATTATTATGAAAGATGGATCTACTTTAGTTGCTATAGAAGTAAAGACAAGACGTAGTCAGCAATATGGTTTACCTTGCGAAGCTGTTAATTCTGCTAAACAGCGTCACATTAGACAAAGTATGACTCTTTATATGGCACAAAATGAAGTTAGTCATGAGTTCGTTCGTTTTGATGTAGTAGAAGTGTATGTAGTGGCTGATACAGTGCAACATATACGTCATTTAAAAGGCTGTTTTTAAATAAGAGGGGTGTTAGGATGTATGCGAAGACTAAGGGCATAGTCCTTATGGGATTGGATAGTGAAATTATTACTGTAGAAGTAGATATTGCCGCTGGTTTGCCTTGCTTTGAGATTGTAGGTTTACCCACAGCGGCTGTGCGTGAAGCCAAAGAAAGGGTACGGGCAGCTATTCGCAACGCAGGCTTTGAATTTCCTATGAGGCGTATTGTTATCAATTTAGCACCAGCCGATATTCGTAAAGATGGTTCTGGCTTAGATTTAGCCATGGCTATGGGCATTTTATTGGCAGCCCATGCTTTTAAGCTAAAAAAAGTAGAAGCCCAGCGTTTCATAGAAGAATCTTTGTTTATAGGAGAATTATCCTTAGAAGGGTATATAAAAGGTGTTAACGGAGGCCTTGCTATGGCTATGGGCGCACGTGCCAAAGGGGTGACTACCTTATATACGGCGCCTAGCATGGGGTGTGAAATAAAAAGTGGCTTTGACGGTGAAGTTGTTATTGCTAACACCTTGGCGGATTTAGTGAATATGGTAACGGGTCGAGTGCCTAGAGCGTTTGCTGTCAAAGGGGTTGTAAGTAATGAAGCTAGCAGGGCCTTGCCAGATTTTAAAGACGTACAAGGGCAAGTAATTGCTAAAAAAGCATTAGAGATTGCAGCGGCTGGTGGTCATCATGTGTTATTATCTGGGTCACCTGGTGCTGGTAAAACGATGTTAGCTCGTGCTATGCCCTCCATTTTACCGCCCTTGACAGACGAAGAACAATTGACGATTAGTCAAATTTATAGCGTAGCTGGATTGTTACCTGCTACTGGTTTAGTTCAGCATAGACCGTTTCGTAGTCCTCATCATACTATAACACTAGCCGGTATGGCTGGTGGCGGTTCTGTGCCTAAACCAGGGGAATTAACTTTAAGTCATGGTGGTGTTTTATTCCTAGATGAAGCCCCTGAGTTTTCACGTTCGGTCCTAGAAGTCTTGCGTCAACCTTTAGAAGAAGGGCTTATTCATATTGCTAGAGCACGTGGGAATTATGCCTTTCCTTGTCGTTTTATTTTACTAATGGCTATGAATCCATGTCCCTGTGGCTGGTATCATAGCGGTGATGGGCATATCTGTACTTGCACACCGTGGCAACGGGAAAATTATAGGCGTCGTTTATCGGGGCCCTTGTTAGATCGGCTAGATATGGTAATAGAAGTGGCTCGGCCAAAGTATGAGGAATTTTGTGGTCATACAAAACAGGAAACGTCTGCTACTATACGTGAGCGAGTTATTCAAGCTAGACAATTTCAGGCTTGGCGCTTACAACAAAAAGGAATTATTGAAACCGTGTTAAACAGTGAATTAACACACGCTCAATTAATAGCTACTTGCGAATTAAGTAGTATGGCAGAAGCTATGTTGGCCCAAGTATTCCAGCGATTGCAAGTGAGCATACGCAGTTATGACAAGATTTTACGCGTTGCTAGGACAATTGCTGATTTAAAGGAGTCAACTACTATACAAGCTGATTATGTAGCCGAGGCATTGAGTTATCGTATGAATTAAGGGAGTTAACGTATGAATTAAAAGTGTTACCGGATGAATTAAGGGAATATTAAAAGTGTTACCGAATGAATTAAGGGGCGTTATTATGGAAACAGATACATTATTGTTAGCCGCATTAGGTTCCTTACCTAATGTGGGGAGTGTAACGTTAAAAAGTGTATTGACCTATTATAAAACAGCGAACAAGGTATGGGAGGTTGTGCAAAGAGATAAAGCACTGGCTCCAGAGCTTGAAGTAGCCAATCGCTATAAGCAAGCACTCGTAAAAGGAATTTTAGAAACAGATTTAGAAGCACTAGCTAAGCGAATGGAACGTTATCATATGGGGGTTATTGGCGTAGCTGATGAGCGGTATCCTAAGCAGTTAAAAGAAATTTTCAATCCGCCACAGGTTTTATTTTATCGGGGAAATAGTAAGCTATTAGAAAATCCTAGGCAAATTGCCATGGTAGGGGCGCGAAATTGTACGCCCTATGGCCGTAATGTGGCTAATGTATTTGCGGCTCAATTAGTGAATTATGGTATTACCATTGTCAGTGGTGGTGCACGAGGGATAGATTCATATGCGCATGAAGGAGCTTTAAAAGGAAACGGTACAACCATAGCGGTTATGGGCTGTGGACTTGATCATTGCTATCCGCGTGGCAATGCTAAATTATTTCATACCATTGAAGAATCGGGGGGCCTTTTATTGTCAGAATTCGGTCCTGGTATGGCGCCTAGGGCTGGCAATTTTCCTATGCGCAATCGCATTATCAGTGGCATTGCAAAGGCCGTTATTGTAGTAGAAGCGAAAGCCAGCAGCGGATCCTTAATTACAGCGGATATGGCTAATAATGAAGGGCGTGACGTATATACAGTGCCTGGTAATGTTTTAACTGATGATTTTGTAGGTAATCATTGGCTATTAGAACAAGGGGCTAATCTACTTACTAAAGCGGAACAATTGCCAAATCAGTATGGTTGGGAACCGAAAGATTTAGATATATTACAAAAAAATGGGTAGCCATAACGGCATGGGTGTGTTAAGCTTTAGTTTGGAGGAGCGAAAGATTTTAGAATCATTATCAAATGCGGAGGAGACCTCTTTGGAAACTTTGGCAATGACGACAAATCTTTCAGAGGGAGCGCTTCATTTAAGCTTATTGTCTTTAGAACTTAAGCAGTGTATTGAGCGTACGCCTTCAAAGGGATATATAATATTGGAATACGGGAGGAATCAGTTTGTCCATTAAACGTTCCATTGTAATAGGTGAAAAAGAAGCGACAAAGTCGACGGCGAAAAAAGAAGAACGGCGCCTAGAAGGCAAAGTAGCTGTTTCAGCTAAAGGCAAAGCTAAGCCAGTTATGCAGGCTGTAGGGGATTTAGCTAAAACTATGCCGCCACGTACGTTTAAACCAGATGGCAAAACCTTAGTCATTGTGGAATCACCAGCAAAATCAAAGACAATAGAAAAATTTTTAGGCCCTGATTATGTTGTTAAAGCAAGTATGGGTCATTTGCGGGACTTACCAAAAAGTCAATTAGGCATTGACATAGAAAATGGCTTTGTACCGCGTTATGCGAATTTAACGACTCGCAAAAAGTTAATTGAAGAATTACAAGCCGATGCGGATGAATCAAAGGCTATTTTATTGGCTACTGACCCGGATAGAGAAGGGGAAGCTATCTCCTGGCATTTGGCGTATATTCTGAATGTTGATGAAGCATCTAAATGTCGTATTACTTTTAATGAAATAACAAAGCATGCAGTAGCAGAAGCCATTGCTGCACCGCGTACAATTGATAAAAATATGGTAGATGCGCAACAAGCACGTCGTATGCTTGACCGCATTGTAGGTTATAAATTGAGTCCTTTATTGTGGAAAAAAGTATGTAAGGGGCTTAGTGCAGGCCGTGTGCAATCGGTAGCCGTTCGCCTTATTTGTGAACGGGAACGGGAAATTCAAGCCTTTATTCCTGAAGAATATTGGTCCATTGAAGGTCAATATGAAACGGAGTATAAAGAAAGTTTTACAGCTGAGTTAACTCATAAAGGAGAGGATAAGATTGCTATTGCTGATGAAGCAACGGCGATGGCCATTCAAGCGGAGTTAGCTAAGCAAAAAGCTGAGGTAATTAGCGTTGATCGTCGTAAACGGTCACGTAAAGCACCAGCGCCATTTACAACATCTACTTTACAACAAGAAGGGGTGCGTAAACTAAATTTTGGGGCTAAACGGACGATGATGATTGCCCAACATTTATATGAAGGTCTTGAAATTGGTGGGTATGGTCATGTTGGTTTGATTACCTATATGCGTACAGATTCGACTCGAATTGCCCAAGAAATGCAAAGTGCCGCCAAGGACTATATCATTAGTCATTTTGGACAAGCGTACTATCCGTCTAAACCTAATGTGTTTGGTACTAAAGAAAGCAGTCAAGATGCTCATGAAGCGATTCGCCCCACAAGCTTAGAATTGCCACCTAAGATGGTTGAACCATTTTTAAGTCGTGATGAGTTAAAACTGTATACCTTAATTTGGAATCGTTTTATGGCAAGTCAAATGGCGCCACAACAGTCGGAAATTGTAACGGCTCAATTGGCATCAGGCGAATATACCTTGCGTGCATCGGGTAGTAAAGTAATCTTTAAAGGCTTTACTGAAGTGTATGAAGATACGAAAAAAGAAGGGGAAGAGGCAAAACTCATTCCTATTATGGAAGCCGGTCAAGTTGTTACGAATACGGCTATTGATCCGCAACAACACTTTACGCAGCCACCACCACGGTATTCAGAAGCTAGTTTAATTAAAACCCTAGAAGAACGAGGCATTGGCCGTCCAAGTACGTATGCGCCGATTATCGACACGATTATGACGCGTAATTACGTAGAAAAGCAAGATAAGCAATTTATTCCTACTGAACTTGGCTTTGTAGTGGTAGATTTCTTAATTGCTCATTTTGAAAAATTTATTAATGTAGATTTTACCGTTCATTTGGAAAAAGATTTAGATGAAATTGCTAGTGGCGAAGAAACGTATCAAGATGTATTGGATGAATTCTATACGGTGTTTGCCAAAGAATTAGAAGAAGCTAATGAAGTGGATCGCGTTAAAATTGCTGATGAAGCTAGTGATGAAGTGTGCGATCTTTGTGGCAGTCCTATGGTCTATAAATTCGGTCGTTTTGGCCGTTTCTTAGCATGCTCTAATTTCCCTGAATGTAAAAATACTAAACCAATTACAGTTAGCACAGGCGTTACTTGTCCTAAGTGTAAGGAAGGGACTATCGTAGAGCGTAAATCTAAACGGGGCCGTATTTTCTATGGCTGTGATCGCTATCCAGCTTGTGATTTTACCCTTTGGAATAAGCCCATTAATGAAACTTGTGAAACCTGTGGTAGCATAATGACCGAAAAGACATATAAGAATGGAACCACGAAGAAGTTTTGCTCCAATGAAAACTGTCCAACTCAGCCGAAAAAACGTACCCGCAAAAAGAAAACAGAGGACGTTACAACTGAAACTGAAGTAGTCGTAAAGGCAGAAACAGAGTCAGCGACTGAGGCCGAGATGAAAGTTAAAGAAACTGCTACAAAAGATAAAACAACAAAAACAAAAGAGACTAAAACAAAAGCGACTAAAACAAAAACAACGAAATCAAAAACAAAAAAAGCTTCTAATACGGAAGCATAATATAAAGGAGGCTATTGTGACTACATCGAAAGTGACTATTATTGGTGCAGGGTTGGCCGGCTCGGAAGCAGCTTGGCAATTAGCGAAACGCAACATTCCTGTTACCTTATACGAAATGCGGCCACAACGAACTTCGCCGGCCCACCATACGGAGCAATTTGCTGAATTAGTATGTAGTAATTCGTTGCGTGCTGGCAATATTGAAAATGCAGTAGGTCTTCTGAAAGAAGAAATGCGTCAATTGGATTCTATTATTATGACTTGTGCTGATGCTACAGCAGTACCGGCAGGTAGCGCCTTAGCCGTTGATCGTCATTTATTTAGCCAAATGGTGACGGACAAGTTGACGAATCATCCTTTAATTACCGTTATTCGTGAAGAAGTAACGGAATTACCAACGGAAGGAATCGTTATTGTTGCCGCTGGCCCATTGATGTCTGAGGCTTTGGCGGAACAAGTGAAAGCTAAAACAGGTACTGGTGATTTCTATTTCTATGATGCAGCAGCCCCTATCGTCACGGCAGAGTCATTAAATTATGATAAAGTATTTGCAGCATCTCGTTATGATAAAGGGGATGCAGATTATTTAAATTGCCCTATGACGGAAGAAGAATATATTGCTTTTTGGAATGCTTTGACTACTGCTGAGGTAGCTGAATTAAAGGAATTCGAAAAGGAACAATACTTTGAAGGATGTATGCCGGTAGAAATTATGGCAGCCCGTGGTATTGACACTTTGCGCTATGGGCCACTAAAACCAGTTGGTTTAGTAGATAAACGAACGGGTACTGAGTCCTATGCGGTTGTGCAATTGCGCAAAGAAAATAAAGAAGCTACCATGTTTAACTTGGTAGGCTTTCAAACTCACTTAAAATGGGGCGAGCAAAAGCGTGTCTTTTCTATGATTCCTGGTTTAGAAAAGGCAGAATTTGTTCGCTATGGTGTTATGCATCGTAATACCTATATTAATTCGCCTACATTATTGAATGAATTTTTCCAATTAAAAGCGGATAATCGTTTATTCTTTGCTGGTCAAATGACTGGCGTAGAAGGCTATTTAGAATCGGCTGCATCTGGCCTTATGGCAGGCATTCAGGTAAGTCAATTATTGTCAACTAAAGACTTTATTAGCTTCCCAAGAACGACTGCTTTAGGCGGCTTAAGTCACTATATTAGTGAGTATGAAGGGTCAGACTTCCAACCAATGAATATTAACTTTGGTATCATGGAGTCTTGGCCTGCCAAGGTTCGTAAAAAGAAAGAAAAAAATGCTCTCATTGCACAGCGTGCTTTAGAGACATTAGCCACACTGAAGGAGGAATATTTAGGATGAGTGTAGAATTTCATGCTACTACTATATGCGCTGTTAAACGCAATGATGCTATCGCTATTGCTGGTGATGGTCAGGTTACTATGGGGCAGAGCGTAGTTATGAAGAATACGGCCCAGAAGGTGCGCCGTCTATACAATGGCAAAGTTATTTCTGGGTTTGCTGGATCTGTAGCAGATGCCTTCACTTTATTTGATAAATTTGAAGCTAAATTGAATCAGTATAATGGGCAATTAGTGCGCAGTGCGGTAGAGCTCGCTAAAGAATGGCGGAGTGATAAAATGCTTCGTAATTTAGAGGCCTTATTATTAGTATCTGATGGTAAAACTATATTATTAGTATCTGGTAATGGCGAAGTTATTGAGCCTGATGATGGCATTTGTGCTATTGGTTCAGGTGGTAATTATGCCTTAGCAGCAGCTCGTGCTTTAGCGAGCAACACAGATTTAAGTGCTCGTGAAATTGCTGAAAAGGCGCTACATATTGCGGCTGATATTTGTGTGTACACCAATCACAATGTCATTGTAGAAGAACTTAAGTAAGATATATTGGAGGATATGAATGGATAGTAACAATTTTACACCTCGCCAGATTGTGGCTGAGTTAGATAAATATGTTATTGGACAAAAAGAAGCTAAAAAAATGGTGGCCATTGCTTTACGTAATCGTTGGCGTGCCAAACAGTTGCCCGAAGATGTGCGTGAAGAATATACGCCTAAGAATATTTTGTTAATTGGTCCTACAGGGGTTGGTAAAACGGAACTAGCTCGCCGTATGGCTAAGTTGGTGAAAGCACCTTTTGTTAAAGTAGAAGCTACTAAATTCACCGAAGTAGGTTATGTAGGGCGTGATGTAGATCAGATGATTCGTGATCTAGTAGAGAACGCTGTGCGCATGGTTAAAGAAGAAATGATGGAAGGACAGCAAGAGAAAGCGGAAGAACTAGCAAATAAACGATTATTGCAAATTCTTTGGCCAAAAAAGGAAAATGAAACGTCTAAGAAAATGACGAATCCTTTAGAAATGCTCTTTGCAAATCCAGAAGAAAACAAAGAAGAAGCTAAAGAGGAATCAGAAGCACCTGAAATGTCTGAAAAACGGACACAGTTCTTTGAACAGTTAAAAAATGGCCTCATGGATAGTCGTGAAATTGAAATTGAAGTGGAAGAACAGGCAAAAGCTTTTGCTATGCCATTGAATGGCTCACCGGACAGCATGGGCACTGATATTTCTGAAATGTTTGGTAATTTATTGCCAAAGAAAAAGAAAAAACGACATACTACGGTAGGACAAGCCCGTAAAATCTTCATCCAAGAAGAAGCACAAAAATTATTGGATATGGATGCAGTGAATGACAAAGCTGTTCAATTAACGGAACAAGAAGGCATAGTGTTCATTGATGAATTTGATAAAATTGCTGCTCGTAATGGGCAATCAGGTCCTGACGTATCTCGTGAAGGGGTGCAACGTGATATTTTACCTATCGTTGAAGGAGCTACGGTAAATACAAAATATGGTCCTATTAAGACAGAACATATTTTATTCATCGCAGCAGGGGCGTTCCATGTATCAAAACCATCCGATTTGATTCCTGAATTACAAGGTCGTTTCCCAATTCGCGTAGAATTAAATAGCTTAACACAGGAAGATTTCAAAGAAATCTTAACAACACCACAACAAGCCTTATTAAAACAGTATCATATGTTGTTAAAAGCGGATAAAGTAACCATTCACTTTAAAGAAGAAGCCATTGATAAAATTGCCGAATTGGCATATCGTGTTAACAACGAAACGGAAGATATTGGGGCTCGTCGTTTGCATACAATTTTAGAAAAATTACTACAAGATATTTCCTTTAATGCACCACCAGCTGAAGAAGTGGATGTTACTATTACGGCTGAAATGGTGGAAGAGCGATTGGGCACAATTGTACAAGACGTAGATTTATCTAATTATATTTTATAGTTGGGTAAGACTATATAGCTTTTACAGCTAATGAATAAAAGCAATCAGTTATATCCTAATGTGTTTACAATACATTAGGGCGACTGATTGCTTTTTGTTTATTTATTATAGTAATTCATCCATAATATGGCGATTCTTTTTTAGGGTATTCATAAAGAAGGGAACGGCGGCTTCTTCATCTTTAATAGGAATATTAACACGGTTTTTAGGAAGTTCCCAATGGAATTGACTCATGTTAGTAGTAAAACTAGAAAGATTAGAGGCCGCTACTAAGGCATTAAAGGTGGCATTGTCAATTTAGTATTGACTTAGAGTTAGCTTCAAGGCGTAAGCTAATAGTAAGTCCTGAGTAAGACAGGATGAAAAGAAGGATTAAAGGGGGTATTTTGATGAATGTAAAACGTATTTTAGGCATTATTGTCTTAGTAGTCGTGGCGATTGGGTTATTCGTATTTGATACATTGCCTAAAAATGGAGATGTAGCGGCTGCGACTGGTAGCAGTACAACAGAGGCTACGCAAAATGTAACCAATAGTGATTCGTTAGATGGTAAAAAAGTATTAGTTGTTTTCTTTTCTAGAACGAAAGGCTTATATGGTGGTGACACGCCAACGATTGGCAATACGCATCAAGTAGCTAATTATATTCAAGAAACTACTGGTGGTGATACATATGAAATTGTGCCAGCCAAAGAATATCCTACGAATTATAAAGAAACGTTAGAGGTAGCTAAAGCTGAACAAGCTAATAATGAACGCCCTGCTATTAAAAATCCTTTACCTAATGTGAAGGATTACGACATTGTATTTGTAGGTAGCCCTATTTGGTGGGGAGAGTATCCTATGATAGTTCGTACATTCTTAGATCAAGTTGATTTGAACGGGAAAGTAGTGATTCCATTTACTACCCATGAAGGGTCTGGGCTTGGTAATACAAAAGCACAATTAGAAGCTCAATATCCTAAGGCAAACGTTTTGGATGGTCTAGCTATTCGTGGCGGTGAAGCTAGCTCTACGACGGCTAAAGAAGAGGTGGTTAATTGGTTAACTAAAATAGGTATTATGAAATGAAATTAGCTCAGTATGGACAGATAATGTTAGTAGCCGTTTTACTTACGGCTGTATTAGGCTTACCACTACTAGTCTTGTTAAATCAAGGTCTGGTGGAAACATCTTATAATCTAATCAGTTATAATATAGCGATTTTAGCGTATGTAGCCTGGTTAATAGCGCTTGTATTAATGAGCGGTTTTAGCTATATAAATCAAATGACCTCGAAAATTTGGCCAGGTTTTAGTTTGCATTTACATCGCTTATTGGGGCCACTCAGTGTAGTGCTTGGTTTGATACACTATTGTATGAGCTTCTCTATGCATGAGGAGATTGTATATACAGGTATAAGTGGCGGTATCATTGTAGTAGGTGCGATGGTAAGTATGATGACGTTACGTCCTTCTAAGTTACGTCGATGGCTACATAGGGCCATTGTTCTTGGTATCTTACTTATTTGGCTACATGTTCATTTAATTGTGCGCGTAGCTAATGTGACGCCGTTTATTCTGGCCTTTGATGCTTATACACTCATTGCGTTAGCCATCTATATTGGTAAGCGATATATTAAGTAAGTGATATATAAAGTAAGCTGACATATATAAAGTAGGTCTTACATATAAAAATAGCTGTCATATATACAACGAGCTTACGTATATTCTCAACTATATACAAAAAAGCTGTAACAAAACAT
>NZ_NMZQ01000027.1 GCF_010093125.1 Veillonella sp. R32 | reverse complement strand
AAGGCCTCCCGCTTTTCCGTAAAATACAGTTAGCCTTTATGTTGTGGAGATAAAAATGGAGTATTGGCGGAGAAAACCATTGTTCGTAAGGCCTCCCGCTTTTCCGTAAAATACAGTCAGCCTTTATGTTGTGGAGATAAAAATGGAGTATTGGCGGAGAAAACCATTGTTCGTGAGAACTTTCTGCTTCTCCCGTAACATACAGGCAGTCTTTTAACGGTTAAGGAAAAATAAAAGCGTAGTATTGGCAGAAAAAACCATTGTTCGTAAGAACTCTGTGTTTTTGAGCCAATATTACGCTTTTATTACACCCTCAAAAAGACTGACTTATTTTACAACCCTAATCATGAATATCTCGATTTCTTCATACTGCAAATTATCATCTTTTTGTACGTCTTGACGTACATCGTTAAGTACGCTTACTTCTTGAGCGCCTAGTTCTTTAAAAATAGCCATATCCCAAGCAGGTCGTGTTTCTTGGCTAATGGCTAAGCTATTTTTAATGGCTGTACATTCATCGAGTAAGGTGGTGTCAATTTGGGCATGAACGCGACCTTCATTGCGTGTAAATTGTGTTTTGCCATAATCTGAGTCGAAATTAAGAATGACGCCTTTAGGTTTTAAGACACGAAGCCATTCTTTATAGGCCGCTTTAGGGTCTGGCAGGGTCCAGGTTAAATTACGACTTAAAATAGCATCAAAAGTTTCATCTTCATATTGAAGCTTGGTAGCATCCATCTTTTCAAACGTAGCGGTGCTATGAAAATTGGCTGCGTTACGACGGGCGTTATGTACCATTTGATGTGACATATCAATGCCGGTTACCGTATGACCGTGGCGACAAAGTAAAAAGGTAAAGAAGCCTGTACCGGTACCTACGTCTAAGATACGCAGAGGGCGCTCCAAAGGTACATGCTTGGCTAATAGGCCATGCCACGCTATGGCATTAGGACTTTTTAATTCACGGAGACGTAATTTGTTGAATGCGTCGCTACGTGTATCCCAATAAGATTCAATTCGTTCAGATATATTCATAACAGACTCCTGTTTCCCTGTGTTATATATTTACTAGTGCCTATCTAGATGTATTCGTCTATCCAGTAGTTACTATAGTAGTATAGAGAAATTTTTTATATTTCGTAAGCGGGGGTGGGGGTTATTTTTCAAATATCTATCCCCCAGGGTGGCTTTTCAAGAGCCTTTGAGATAGGTACACTAAAATAAGTACGTTAGTATTTTAGAATTATAAGATATTTTAAAGTAAAAGTTTGCTTAACGTAACGTAAAAAATATCTTAACGTGAAAAATAGATAAAAGTTAGAAATAGATAAAAGTGGAGAATAGATAATAATAGAAGCTAGCTGAAAGTAGAAGATCATGTAAAGTGGAAGAGAACTTAAAGTAAAAGAGAACTTAAAGTGAATGCTAGTTTGAATGTAACATCAAGTTATAAGCGGTTAGGAGGTGACGCCATGAAAATAGAAAAAAGAGATTGCTCAGGAACAGTGGAGACGCGTAACATAAAGGTAATGGCAGAACAACCTAAGAAGCGTAACATAAAGGCTATGGCGGAACAACCTAAAAGGAAAGCCCTATTGTTTAGTAAAGAAGGTAGTCCCCGTATAAAACAACGGCCTTGGTATAGACGAATCGGTGTCGGGCCTTTATGGCGAGCTCTATTTGTTTTATGGCTAGTAGCGACATTGACTTTTTTACTTATGCATATGACACAAGATGATGTAGTGGACATGGTATTTTCACAGCAGCAAAGTTTAAGTGTAGCTATGCAAGCTGAAAAACGAGCGGACTTAGGCTTAGATGTGTCCTTGGGCATGCAATATGTACATTGGTGGACACAACTATTACAAGGCAATTTGGGACAGTCCTTAGTGACTGGTGAAACGGTGGTACGCATTATTAGTAGTAAGTTACCAGCGACACTGGCTTTAATGGTGAGTGCTATTGCTAGTACGATTATCATTGCTTTGCCTCTTGGTCTGTGGTTGGCACATAAGGCGGGCCGTTGGCCTGATCGTTTAATTCGGGGGATTACGCTATTAGGCAATACTATGCCTAATTTTTTCACAGCCCTATTACTTTTATATGTGGTGGCGTTACAATGGGATTTATTACCTGTTGTTTCACGGCAAGGCGATTGGCGAAGTATTATATTGCCTACTCTGACCCTAACCTGGTCTATGAGCGCGAAATACATTCAACAAGTGCGCGCCTTAGCGTTAGAGGAACTACAGAAACCTTATATTATGGGGCTTCGCAGTCGGGGCCTTACGTGGTTTACCATTATGAGTCGCTATGTGAGTCTGGCAATTATGCCACCGGTGTTGACTTTATTGGCGTTGAGTTGTGGGTCACTCTTGGGGGGCGTTACCATTGTAGAATCTATTTTTATGTGGGACGGCATTGGTAAAATGGCATTTGATGCCATTACGGCACGTGATTATCCCGTTTTACAAGCCTATGTGCTGTGGGTATCTATATTTTATGTGGTGTTAAATTACAGTGTAGAGCGTTGGCAACAGCATTGGCAAACTAAGGTGTCTGGAGGTCGTGAGTATGAAGTATAATGACCGTATGACGGCTATAAATTTTGCTATAACAGGCCCAGGCAAGGATCGGTGGTATTATTGGGGGCAAGTTAGTTGGCCTTTAGTCCTATTAATCCTTTTTCTTGGCCTAGGACCCTGGCTGTGGCCGTTTAATCCGTATGAACAAGCGTTACAGCAAGCCTTACAAGCCCCAGATAGTGTACATTGGTTAGGTACTGATCAGTATGGCCGAGATGTATTGGCACGAATCTTAGCGGGCGGTCGCTTGACAGTAGGGCTTAGCTTGGCCATAACTATGAGCATTTGCTTAGGAGGCAGTTTATTGGGGTTATGGAGTGCCTTACGACAGAATTGGCTGAGCCAATTGATTATGAGTATAACCGATGTGGCGCTAGCTTTACCTGCTTTAGTGTTTGCCATTGCGATTACGGCGGTGCTAGGTGGCGGCTTAGACCATGCGGCACTCGCTTTAATTTGTGTTTTGTGGCCTAAATATGCACGTTTGGGACGCAGTTTGACGTTGCAAATTAGTAAGGCTTCATATATTCAACTCGCTCGTTTAGAAGGACAATCTGAAATGGGCATTTTACGGTACCATATAGTGCCCAATATTATAGGGCCTATTATTGTGAGGGCTGTTTTAGATTTAGGTGTTGTGCTTATGGAATTAGCAGGTTTATCCTTTCTAGGGCTAGGGGCAACGCCACCCTTGGCTGAATGGGGGAGCATGTTAAGTTTGAATCGCACCTTGTTGCAGACGGCACCATGGCTCTTATGGGGGCCAGGCTTGGCGATTATTATAACGGTCGGAGCGTTTCACTATGTGGGGGAACAGTTGCGGTCATGGTGAGTTTTGTGAAAGTGAGGATATAGTATGACAATAGCAAGAAGGACGTACAAACAATCGCTTAGGTGGTGGCGGGAGCTAGGAATACTGGCTACGCTAGGAATATGCTTGTTGGCCCTAGTTGGCTGTGGATCTGAAACAAAGCCTGCTGGGAAAATCTTGCATTATGGCACAACTGCCTATGGACCTGCCATGGAAAATGCAGGCCTTAATCCCCATGTGTCGTATCAAGGTTGGAGCGCTGTTCGCTATGGTGTGGGTGAAACGTTGGTACGTTTTACGGAGACCATGGAAGTAGCCCCCTGGTTAGCTGACTCTTGGGAGCTCGTTGATGACCATACGGTACGTTTACACATTCGTGAAGGGGTGACTTTTTCTAATGGGAAGCCGCTTACGGCAGCCATGGTAAAAACAAATTTAGAGGAATTAATACGCGACCATGATCGAGCTCCAAAGGATTTAAAAATTACCTCCATTACAGCCGAAGACCCGTATGTTACGATTCAATCAACCAATCCAGTGGCTGTACTATTGACATTTTTAGCAGATCCCTATAGCGCTATAGTAGACCTTAGCGAGGGGGCACCTAATGGGCTAGTTATTGGTACAGGGCCTTTTAAAGCGACAAAGGTGAGTGAAACGGGCGTAAGTTTAGTGCGCAATGATAACTATTGGGGTGGCCGGCCTAAATTAGATGGCGTCGAAGTGACGCGCATTACGGATGGTGATACGCTCACTATGGCCTTGCAAAAGGGGGATATTGAGGCGGCTCAAGGCTTACCTTACAGTAGTTTGAACTTATTTGTAGACCAACAAACATTTACTATTAGTTCGGCGGCCACTTCACGGGTCTATCAAGTGGCCTTTAATTTTAAAAGCCCTACTATGCAGGATAAGCGTGTTCGCGAGGCTATAGCTAGCGCGATTGATAAAGCACAGTTTGCATCTGTTTTGCTTAAAGGCAATGGCATACCAGCGGTAGGACCGTTTCCAAGTAATACTAAATTAGGGCAAATGTCGGTAGTCGCACCGTCCTATGATGTAGCGAAGGCCAAAGCTTTATTGGTGGAAGCTGGTTATCGGGATAGCGATGGTGATGGTTATGTAGATAAGAATGGAGAGCCTTTAACGCTTCGTTGGTTAACGTATACCTCGCGACAAGAGTTACCTTTATTAGCTGAGTCCGCGCAAGCAACCTTGAAACAGATTGGCATTAAAGTAGAGGTAAATGCTACGGATGCGTATAAAAGGGTGTTGAAGCAGGGCGATTTTGATGTCTTTGCTAAGGCTTTTGTAACAGCCCCAACGGGTGATGGCACATACTATTTTAAAACGAATATTATGCCTGACGCGGTAGATAATGTAGGGCAATATAATAGCCCTGAGATTGTAAGCTTAATGCAACAATTGGATGAAACGGTAGCGCCAGAGGCACGGCAAGATTTGCTACAACAAATGACAGCCCAAGTGCTTGCTGATGAGGCGGTTATTTATATAGCCCATTTGAAAATGAATTTAGTGATGAATCATAAAGTTGTGAACTTTAAAGCATATCCAACCGATTACTATGAGTTTACTAAGGATGTAGATATACAATAAGTAGAGGAGGTGAGGTAGGTGAATCAACGGAGACAGGCGAATCATAGCGGGCAGGCGAAGCATAACGAGCCGTGGCTATTAGATCTACAAGGGCTTACGGTAGCTTATGACGGGCAAGTTGTATTAAATAAATTAAAATTGCAATTACAAGCTGGTGAGAGTATCGCTATTGTAGGGCCTTCAGGAAGTGGTAAAACGACGTTATTACGCACTTTATTGGGTTTATTGCCTAGTTATAGCCAAATGGACTATGAGGTGGCTTCGTTTGATGGCACTCCTTGGCCTACCGCTGAAAAGGCTTGGCATACATTACGGGGGCGGGCTATTGTGTATGTGCCACAAGAGTCGCAGGCTTCGTTGAGTCCTGTAAAAACTATAGAAGCACAATGTCGTGATGTAGCTAAGGTTCTTCACTTATCCTGGGGCGAGGCGCAAGAACGGATACGCCACATATTGCCACAATTAGATTTACCAAGTACTGTATTACAGCAAAGGCCTAGCGAGTTATCTGGTGGCATGGCACAGCGAGTGGTGATGTTATTAGCGCTGTTACCGCAGCCAAAGTTAATTGTGGCGGATGAACCGACAGCGAATTTAGATGTAGTGCGACAACAACAAATGGTAGCCTTGCTCCGGCAAGTGCAGGATCAAAGTGGCGCGGCATTGGTATTTGTGACGCATCAATTGGAGTTAGCGGTTCATTTGAGCCATACCATTTATGAGATGAAAGAGGGGCAATTAGAAAAACGGGACGTAAAAGAGAATTTACTACAAACAAGTCGAAGTAATCCCTGTTCTGAAAATATAAATCTTGAAAATGCAAACTCTATAAAAAGGAGTGCTGCGAAAACCTTTGAGGTGCCATCAAAGATTACTTCTGTTTCAGAGACTCCTTTATTATCTGTAACCGATGTATCCGTGGCCTATGAAGAGACTGAGCCTGTATTACAAAATATATCCTTAAGGCTGGGAGCTGGCGACTGGATTGCCTTAATGGGCCTTAGCGGGGCAGGGAAAAGTACGTTTTTTAATACTTTAATAGGTCTACAACCGGTACAACAGGGGCTGATTACTTATGGGGGAACACCTTTGCAGGCCTTTACTCGAGCCGAACTTGGGCAGATTGTGCAACCCATTTTACAGAATCCTCAAAGCTCTTTTAATCCACGGCAGACTATCGGTTGGAGTATTGGCGAAGCTTTGCGGTCTCAGACTAGGCGTAGCGGTTCTAAAGGCTGGCATAGTTTTTGTAATGAGGGGCCTTTTTCAGCTGGTTCAGATACTAGTTCATGGACTGGTGATACCATCGTTTCAAAAGTAGCTAACTTATTAGCTCAGGTGCAATTACCGAAGTCGTATGCAAAGCGCTATCCTCATGAATTAAGTGGTGGTGAATGCCAGCGAGCAGCCTTGGCGAGAGCCTTAAGTTGTGAACCACAATTACTGCTTTGCGATGAAATTACATCAGCATTAGATCCCGCAGTACGCCTTGAAATTATGCAAGTATTGCAGAACCTTCGGCAACAACGACACTTAGCGGGATTAGTGATTACTCATGATTTACAGGTGGCTACAACACTTTGTGATTATATTTACGTGTTAGAAGCCGGTCAAATTGTGGAACGCGCCAATGCTAGCGAATTGGTAAAGAAACCACAATCTAAAACAGCACAACGGCTGGTACAAGCGTATGCAAATTGGCAGGACCTAGGCAAGTAGTTTAGTGTCTTTTCATTTGTATACGGCGTAAATAATTATGAAAAAGATAATGTAAATGATATGATCACCAGATAGGGCTTTCGAAGGAGGGCTTGCTAGATGTGATATAATAAATACATAAAGTAGCGAAATGTATGTATAAGGTGGTGAAAGAATGAGCCAAGAATCCCATGAACTGTTGCATGCTATGGGTATTGCCCATGATCATACGGCAGAGTCTGTGACTGAGCAGGCCCCTCTTCAGGAGCATATTCATAATCATGACCATAGTCACGATGAGGTGGTGGCCGCACTTCATAGCCATGGACATAGTCACTCTCATACGCAAACAAAGGCTGTTCTTAATCGCCTATCTCGAATTGTTGGTCATTTAGAATCAGTTAAACGGATGGTGGAAAGTGGCCGAGATTGCAGTGAAGTATTAGTACAACTGGCTGCGGTAGGGTCTGCCGTAAAGAGCGTAAGCCGCGTTGTCATGAAGGATCATATTGAACATTGCATAGTTGATGCAGTTAAAAATAATGATACGGAAACCTTGAAAAAACTAAACGAAGCGATTGATCGTTTTATTAAATAACAATAAAGCCCCGCCCTCATTAGGTAAGCTATGGTTCCTAATGAGAGCGGGACTTTTTAATGTTATAGGGCTGTATGATTTATTTAATGTGTTTACTACCACGTTCGGTCATTGGTACATGATCTTTACAAAGTGGGCAGTCATCTGGTTGGTAGGTTGGCACGGTTAAGTTTAATAAAGCTTGAACTTTTTCATTAGGAATGCCAAAGTCTGCTTTACCACCACTACGATTGACTAATAAGCCAACGCCAACGATTTCGCCTTGGGAGGCTTTTACTACATCAACCACTTCGCGTACAGACCCACCGGTGGTTACAATATCTTCAACGATAAGAACGCGTGTGCCTGGCTTGATGCGGAAACCGCGACGCAAGGTCATGACACCTTTTTCACGTTCCGTAAAGATGGCACGTGTACCAAGGGCTTTGCCCACTTCATGGGCCAATAAAATGCCGCCCGTCATAGGTCCAATTACGAGTTCCACGTTTTGGTCTTTGAAACGGGCTGCTAATTCTTGGCAAAGGCGTTCCGTGTATTTAGGATGTTGCAATACATTAAATTTTTCTACATACATTGGGCTATGAAGTCCAGAGGTAAGGAGAAAATGGCCTTCTAAAATAGCTTTAGTGTCGATTAATAATTGTTTTACTTCTTGTTCTGTCATCATGCGTTGATAGCCTCCATTTCTTCAACAATTAAACGAACCGCTTCTTGCGGATTATCAGCTTTCGTAATAGGACGGCCAATGACCAATTGGGAAGCACCATCTAAAAGCGCACTCTTAGGCGTGGCAATTCGTTTTTGATCATTAGCAGCTGCAAATGCCGGACGAATACCCGGTGTTACGATGAGAAAATCGTCGCCACAAGCTTCACGAATGGCTTTGGCTTCTAAGGGGGACGCTACTACGCCATCCATGCCCGATGCTTTGGCTAATTTAGCTAGACGTAGTACTTGGTCACGAATTGGTAGTTGACCACCGATAGCTGTCCAGGCCTCATCATCAAAACTGGTTAAGACGGTAACCGCTAATAGCTTAGGCCGTTCTACTTGAAGTGCTTCGGCTGCTTCTGTAGCGGCTTTGGCAGCGGCGGCCATCATGACAGGGCCTCCTTGGGCATGCAATGTAATTAGTTTAGCCCCTAGGTGAGTTAATGATGTGACCCCTTGGGCTACGGTGTTAGGAATATCATGTAATTTTAAATCAAGAAATACGGACTTTCCTTGCTCTTGAAGATACGATACTGTTTGCGCGCCTGCTGCATAAAATAATTCCATGCCTACTTTGTAGTAGGAAACACTATCGCCTAACGTGGTTACTAATTGGGTAACTTGATCCATTGTTGCCACATCTAAGGCAACAATTAGTCTGTCATCTGCCATGGTGAGCCTCCTTAATCGTGTCCATATATAGATATATTCAAATAATTTTTACATAAAAACTAGGTAAAGTCAATTAAAACTTGTTAAGGTGCGATATGCTTTAGACTTTCTTTTATTATACTGCTTTTGGCAGCAGGCTGGCTATGAGGATTGCTGTTTTATACGTTGAAATTTTGAAAAAATATGAGTATCATAAAAATATAGAGAATTTTTAATGTGATACAATGTGATGAATGGAGTGATGAACATGGCAGTTGGTAATCGTGTGTACTTGAAACGTCCTATGATAAGTGATGAATTACTTAATGAATTTAAAGGTATTCCGGCCGCTAATGTAGCCGATTGCATGGGGCGACTAAGTGCATTACATCCTCGTATTTCTTTGAAATCAGCACCAAAACAACCTGTAACCGTTGGTCGAGCCTTAACGGTAAAAACTCGTGGTGGTGATAATTTAATGATTCACAAAGCTCTAAATATAGCGGAACCAGGGGATGTTATTATGGTGTCGAATGATGGTGGTTCTGAATATCGCGCTTTGATGGGTGAAATCATGTTTGGCTATGCCATGTATAAACAAATTGCCGGCGTTGTGATTGATGGCCCTATTCGTGATAGTGATGCGGTGGCAACAATGAATTTACCTGTCTATGCAAATGGTACTAATCCAGCGGGGCCTTATAAAAATGGGACTGGCGAAATCAATACCCCTATCGCCTGTGGTGGTATTTCAGTTAATCCAGGTGATTTAATTGTTATGGACCAAGACGGTGTTATTGTAGTACCTTGGCAAGATGCGGCTGAAATTATCGATAGTGCTAAGAAGCTGCAAGCTGTGGATGCTGAAAACGTGCATGCTGCTTTAACGGGGACGGCTGAGCGGCAGTGGATTGAAGACCAGTTAAAAGAACAGGGCACGGAGATAATTGATGGACAATATTAATTGATAGGGCTTTTCTTCGCTAATCCTATGGCTGTCTTGTTTGAGATGTCTGTAAAATTTGTCCTGTAACATTAAATGGGAGAATATAGTTAATGTTACTGGGGATAAAAGAAAGGGTTGCTTGTTGTGTACGATTTGCGACTTTATGTCGTTAGGCGTAACAACGAGTAACCCTTTTTGGTTATTAGGCAAGCGTATTTATACTAGATTTTGTGGTGTACCGGCTTCCCACTGTTTTATGTTTTCAATGACAATGTCAGCTCTTGTTTCAAGAGCTTCTTTACTAGCAAAGGCAACGTGAGGCGTTAAAACGGTATTCTTCGCATGGCAAAGTGGATGAGCCGCTGGAATAGGAGGTTCCGTTTCAAAAACATCAATGCCAGCACCGGCTAGACGGCCTTCGTTGAGGGCGGCCGCTAAGGCTTCACTATCTACCACAGGACCGCGGGCTGTATTGATTAATACAGCGGTAGGTTTCATAAGTTTAATTGTTTCGGCATCAACGAGGCCCTTCGTTTCATCAGTAAGAGGTGTATGCAAGGATACAAAATCTGCTTGACGGAATAATTCGTCCTTGCTGACAAAAGTAACGCCCTTTTCAATTAAATCTGGTTTTTCACTACGATTGTAGGCGATAACACGGCAGCCAAAGGCAAGGGCGATTTCAGCTACTCGTTTGCCGATAGCACCAGTGCCAACGACACCGAAGGTTTTACCAAATAATTCAAAGCCTACAAGACCGGCTTTAGTGCCTTCATGGCGACTTTGATGATCACAAGGAACGATGTTACGGCATACGGAAATAGCAAGGCCAAAGGCTAATTCAGCGACTGCATTAGTGGAATAACCAGCCGCATTACATACGGTAATATTACGTTCGCGGCAAGCCTTTAAATCTACATGATCTACGCCAGTGAAGGCAATAGAAATCATTTTTAAATTAGGACATTGGCGGATAATATCGCCGGATAATTTTTGATTCGCTAAGATTAATACATCAGCTTCTTTGACACGTTCTAATAATTTAGTTTGATCTAACTCTTGCGTTTCTGGGTAGAAGAATTCATGACCTGCTGCTTTGAGTGGGGCTGAAACAGCTTCAATTTTGGCGGTTGATACGCCTAATGGTTCCATTACGATAATTTTCATGGTATCACCTCATAAGATTAAGATTGCCAAATAAATGGCATTAAGAGTGAAAAAGACTACTTATTGACTCTATTATACGCCAAAAGATAAGAGCATTCAAACAAAGTGATGACTTTCATAAATTTTGTTATACAATATTCTATTTCAAAGTAAAGTTGCTATTTTGTAAAAAAGGTGTAAAATATAAAGTAATTTTAAAAAAAGTTTAAACAATTTATAAACTGATGAAAGCGGAGTTAGGAAGCTATTACTTAATAAATGGATTTGTTTAATTTTTAATAGGTATAGGGTGTTTATGTTAAAAATATTAAAAGTAAAATTTAGGGGGATGGCATGCAAGATAGTTTTGTAGTTGATTCATTATTTGAATATCATTTGGTCGAGGCTTCGCGAGAACATCCAACAGATAGGGTGTTCTCTTTTGTTTTTGATAGTAAAGAATATTTTGTGAAACGTCATGTACGCAATAAGCGGTGGCGTTTACGTTTAGGTGGGCAACACGGCTATGATCGTGAAGTCCGTAAAATGAAAGCGGTTGCTAAGGCTTGCGGCTTAGCGCCTCAAGTTGTGGTAGATACACCAGATTATTTTGTTACCCTTAGCGGGGGCGATACGCTAGCTCATTGGTTACATCCGGAACAAACCGATGAGCAAGCTATGGAAGAGGCTTTTTATGCAGCAGGACAAAGTTTAGCTAAGCTTCATGCCGCTGGTTTCAGTCATGGTCGACCTGTATTACGAGATATTGTGTATGATAGGGAAGAAGGGCAGGTTCAGTTTTTAGATTGGGAAAATGATTACCATTTAAGATGGATGGACGATAAGGTGATGGATCTTTTATTATTTATTCATGGTTATTTTCGTGAGGAAGTAGTACGGCCTAATGCGTTAAATGCCGCGGTGACAGGATATACCAATACGCCTGGTGGGCAAGTGACGTTTCAAAAATTGCAGAAGTTTTTCAAAAACAAACCATACCTGATGAAAAGCCTGCACTGGCTGGCTCGTTTTGGTTGGATTGATTTGGTAGCCCTTACTATGACAAACGACTATCTTTTGACAATGGACATAATGAAAATTCTATAGACGTAAGATGCTATTTACGGTAGTAAGAATGGGGTTAAACTATTAGTAAATGCATAGTAAATATGCGGAAAGTTTATCTAATTCCTATTTGAAAATAGGACATTTAAGATGCTATACTACAAAGAGACATCACTCACAACCATGAACGGCATGGTCGATGTCCATTCCGACAGAGGTCGGAGTATTTGAATACATAACTAGTATTAATTGTGTGAGGTGCAAAATTATGAGTTTCGAAAGTCGATTCCAACATATTGATCGTCGTGTGCCAATTGCTGAAGATAATATTGCGATTGTTCATGATTTAGAAAAATGTAAGAACTGTACATTATGTCGTCGTGCTTGTGCCGACGTTATGGGTGTACTTGACTACTATGATTTAGAATCCACAGGGGATAAACCTATCTGTGTTCATTGTGGTCAATGTGCCGCTGCGTGCCCATTCGATTCTATGAATGAACGTAGTGAATTAGATCAAGTAAAAGCAGCGATTGCTGATCCAGATAAAATTGTTGTAATCCAAACGGCGCCAGCAGTGCGTGTTGGTATTGGTGAAGAATTTGGTTATGAACCAGGTTCCTTCTTAGAAGGTAAAATGATTGGTGCTCTTCGTGCTTTAGGTGCTGACTATGTAGTTGACACTAACTTTGGTGCGGATTTAACCATCATGGAAGAAGCGAACGAATTAATTGAACGTGTTATCAACGGTCATGGCGAATTGCCACAATTCACTAGTTGTTGTCCAGCTTGGGTAAAATTTGCTGAAACGTATTACCCAGAATATTTACCAAATATTTCTACAACTCGTAGCTGTATTGCTATGGAAGCAGCTGTGCTTAAAACCTATTTCGCTGAAAAGATGAAATTGGATCCTGAAAAAATTGTATCCGTAAGTGTAGCGCCATGTACAGCTAAGAAATTTGAAATTCGTCGTCCAGAACAGAATAAATCTGCTGAATACTGGGGCAAAGAAGAACTTCGCGATACTGACTACTGCATCACGACTGGTGAATTTGCTAAATGGATTCGTGAATCTGGCGTAGATTTCACACAAGTGGAAGAATCCACTATGGATAAATATATCGGTGCTGAAACAGGTGGTAGTGTTATTTTCTGTAACACTGGTGGCGTAATGGAAGCAGCTATGCGTAGCGCTTACAAATTCATCACTGGTAATGAACCATCTCCAGAACCTTTCACTAACTTACAAGATGTACGTGGTATGGAAGGTGTTAAAGAAGCAGACGTTGAAATCGGCGGTAAAACATTAAAAGTGGCTGTTGTTCATGGCGGCAAAAATATCCGTGATTTCTTAGATAATATGAAAGCTACTGGTAAGAAATATGATTTCATCGAAATGATGGCTTGCCGTGGTGGTTGTATTGGTGGCGGCGGTCAGCCACGTGTTAAAATGCCAGTAGCAGATAAAGTAAAATCCGCTCGTATTGAAGGTATTTACAAAGCTGACGCTGAAATGAAACTTCGTTCTAGCTATGAAAATCCTGAAATCAAAGCTATTTATGAAGAATTCTTGGGTAAACCATTAGGTGAACGTTCCGAAGAGTTATTACATACTCATTATACGGATCGTAGTGCTGATTTAGGTGTTCGTAAAGATGTAACGCCTGAAACATGCCCAACATCCCCTAAATTCAAAAAGCCTGAATAAGAGGGCCTAATAGGAGAGCATTGAATACTTGTGTTAGTCACAGGATTCAATGCTCTTTTTGTATAGTACGTCTGTAGTTGACAGGTATCTCCGCTTTGAAGTATTATAATATATATCTAAAGGGTGATGTTTATTACCTAGATAATTATAATTGTATAGTATCATCTAGAGCAGCTGAGGGAACTGGCCCAGTGATGCTGCGGCAACCTGCTTACTTATTTAGGGTAATAAGCAAGGTGCTAAGTCCAACGGGAAACCGGCAGATGATAAGACTGTAAGTCGTCATTTGTTGACGGCTTTTTTGTTTATCTGCCAAATTTGAGAGGAGATTGAGAATATGAATAACGCAAAACAGACAATTGGGAAAGGTCCGTTTCATTATGATGTAGTAGGGAGTTTTTTACGACCTGATTCGGTGAAAACGGCCCGTCAAGAAGTAGAAGCCGGTACAATGAGTAAAGCCGAACTTCGTAACGTAGAAGATGTGGCGATTCGCGATTTAATTGATAAAGAGTTAGCAGTGGGCTTAAAAGCTGTAACGGACGGTGAATTTCGCCGCGCTTATTGGCATTTAGATTTCTTAGAACAATTAGTAGGGGTTGAACGTATTAAAGCAGATCATTGGTCAGTTGCTTTTAAGGGACATCAGCCAAAAGCAGCGACTCTTAAAATTGTAGGAGATATTGACTTCCCTGATAATCATCCATTTTTGGAGGATTTTAAATTTGTGAAAGCCACCGTTGGTGATCAAGCGATTGTTAAATTTACCATTCCATCACCTTCTATGCTTCACTTAATTTGTTGTGTTCGCGAAGAACATTATGAACCGATTCCACAGTATGAAAAGGAAGAGACTTTGTTTGAAGCGATTGCCAAAGCTTATCGTAAGGCCATTCAAGCTTTTTATCAAGCCGGTTGCCGTTATTTACAATTGGATGATACCTCTTGGGGTGAATTCTGTGATGAAACTAAGCGTAAAGAATATGCAGTTCGTGGCTTAGATTTACAATATATTGCTAAAAAATATGTGGAAGTTATTAATTATGCATTAGAAGGGAAACCAGATGATTTAGCCGTGACCATGCACATTTGCCGCGGTAACTTCCGTTCTACGTGGTTCTCTTCGGGTGGTTATGAACCAATTGCAGAGACCTTGTTTGGTCATTGCAACATTGATGGTTTCTTTTTAGAGTATGACTCTGATCGAGCTGGTGGTTTTGCACCGCTTCGTTTTATAAAGAATCAGAAAGTTGTATTAGGTTTAGTTACCTCGAAATTCCCAGAACTTGAAAAAGAAGAAGATTTATTAGCGCGCATTGAAGAAGCGACTTTATATGTACCAAAAGAACAATTAGCCTTAAGTCCACAATGTGGTTTTGCATCTACCGAAGAAGGTAATAATTTGACGGAAGACGAGCAGTTTGCTAAGCTCGCCTTGATTAAACGTGTGGCAGAGAAGGCTTGGGGGCCTTATGAAGAGTGATGAATGTAACAATGGCAGAGAAAAAATCAAAGAAACAGAAAGTGTCAAAGAAAATGTCCAGGATAATGTAAACAATAGTGTAAAGAATAATGTAAAGAATAATGTAAAGAATAATGGTAAGGGCTGGGAAGCGTTTCGTTATGCCTTTCCCCTGACGGTACCTATTTGTGCTAGTTTTCTATTTTTAGGTATATCCTATGGCTTGTATGCTGTAGGCCAAGGGTTACCTTGGTATTTACCCTTTCTTATGAGTGCAACGATTTTTGCAGGTTCCATGGAGTTTGTTACTGTTGCCTTATTGGCCGCTCCTTTTGATCCTTTAGGGGCCTTTGTACTAGCCTTTATGGTAAACGGACGACATATCTTTTATGGTTTGACCATGCTCACACGGTATGGCCCCTTAGATTGGAAAAAGTATCCACTCATTTATGGTATGTGTGATGAAACTTTTGCCATTAATGCGACGATTAACTTACCGAGCCAAATTGACAAGGGTTGGTTTTACTTACATGTGACGTGGTTAAATTATTTATATTGGGTAGGTGGTGTTGCTCTTGGTGCTGTGGGCAGCCATTTTCTAACCTTTGATATGAAAGGTATTGAATTTATTTTAACGGCTTTATTTGCGGTTATCTTCTTAGATATGCTTTTGA
The DNA here is from genome assembly GCF_010093125.1 of Veillonella sp. R32. Classification (GTDB taxonomy): domain Bacteria; phylum Bacillota; class Negativicutes; order Veillonellales; family Veillonellaceae; genus Veillonella_A. Next base: position 25,768 of record NZ_NMZQ01000027.1, on the reverse strand, counting down.
CGGCTAAGAAATATCAGTCTGGATTAATCGGTTTGGCCGTAGCTCTCAGTATGCTCTATGTATTGGGGCCTAATCTGTTTATATTACCTGCCATGCTAGTGATGGTGCTGATATTTTGTGGGCTTTTTTGGTGGGACTCTAAGGACAGAAGGGAGAGTGAACTATGAGCAGTTGGGACATAGCAATTACGATTGGTGCTGTAGTATTAGGGACCATGGCCACACGGTTCACTCCTTTTTTGATTTTTTCTAAAACGAGTAAACCACCAGCTATTATTACGTATTTAGGGGCTGTTTTACCAGCTGCTGTTATGGGGCTATTAGTAGTATATTCTTTAAAAGATGTGACACTATGGACATATCCTCATGGTTTGCCTGAACTGTTAGCTATTCTGGCTTTAGTCGTGATTCATTTAGTCAAACGTAATATGTTACTCAGTATTGCCACAGGTACTATTGTATATATGCTACTCATTCAGCAAGTATTTATAAAATGAGCAATATTTAGTAAACATAATAATTGTAAAGTGATGATTTATTGGTATTTTTGCTCTTTTTGTAAAATTTAAAGACGACCTATGCAAAAACGCTATAGCCCGATTCCTCTAGCATTAACTAAGAGAATCGGGCTTTTATTATGTAAGTATAGGGTAAAAGAAGGGTAAATCTAAAATGTATATGTTAATAAAGCATAGTAAATATGTTGTAAAAACATTCTTGTTGTTGTATTATGATGTTGAAGAAGTTACGAAAACGATTTCGTAAATCGATACACATTATATTGTGAGTATCGTGTGACTTCAAGTTAGTGTTAGGTTTATGCTCACCAGGGCTTAAACAAGTTCGTGTATGGAGTAGCCTTAGTGCTTACCTTTTATACGCAAGATACGAAAGGAGGCTGCTATATGGGTAAAGTAACGATTGCCGATGTAGCTGAACGCACAGGGTTTTCAAAGACCACAATTTCTAGATACTTAAATGGTAAATATGAATATATGTCGGCGGCCACGCGCGAACGAATTAGTGAAGTGATTAAGGCCATTGAATATAAACCCAATAAAATGGCTCGTAGTTTGCGCTTGCAACAAAGTCATATGATTGGTGTTATTGTGTCAGATATTTCAAGTCCTTTCTCTGCTATTCTTTACTCAGGAATTGCTGATTGGTGTGAGGAACATGGTTTTACCGTTTTATTGGCGGATGCAGCGGATGACCCTCAGAAGGAACGGCGCTATATTCAATCTATGATTGCTCAAGGCGTAGATGGGGTAGTTATTAATGCCACTGGTGCTGAGGTAGCGTATTTAAATGAAGTAAATCGTTCGGTGATGCCTGTTGTGTTAGCGGACCGGCCAGTTGCTGGTTGTGACTGTGACTTAGTATCGTCTGATACGAAGCGCATTACTGGTGATAGCTTAGACTTATTACTTCGTAAAGGTTACGAGCGCATTTTGTTTGCTACGCGTCGTGTCGGAACTAATGGGATTCGTCGGGAACGGTTTGATGAATTTGTAAAACAATATGAAGCTAAAACAGGCCGGGAAGCGCTGACCTTAGAATATGACAAGACGACGAAAGCCAGCTTGGCTAATATGGTGATGACTCAGTTAGAGGCTGCCCGCGAAGCTAAGGAACGGCTGGCTGTATTTGCTGGTAATGGGGTAGTACTTAGTGATATTGCTAAAATTACACGGCAATATGGGTTAAGTATTCCTAAAGACTTAGGTGTTTATAGTTATGATAACTGGACCTGGATGGATGTTATTGGGCCAGGTATCTCCGTTGTTGAACTACCTACCTATGAAATTGGCCAAGAATGTGCTCGTTTGTTAGTAGGTCGCATTAAGGAATTTTTAGAAGACAATGCGGAAGAAACGTTGCCACAACAAACTGTGATTTTGCCTTGTTCCATTGTGGAGCGCCAATCTTTATAGGACTTTGTTAGTAAGCTTGCATATAGTGTTTCGTTAGGTAATAATGAGCTCGTTTAAGAAGCTCTTATATAGTATTATTACAATTTTGTTAGGTATTTATTTTATGTATATAAAAGGAGTGACACACACATGGATACACGTTATAGTGTAAACCCGCGCGACATTAAACGATATACAACGGAAGAGTTGCGCAACGAATTTTTGATTCAAGATATTTTCAAGGCGGATGAAGTAACAGCTGTGTATAGCCACGTTGACCGTATGGTAACCCTTGGTTGTATGCCAGTTAACGAAGTTGTAAATCTTGAAAAAGGTATGGACATTTGGCATACTTTCGGTACTCAATTTTTCTTAGAACGCCGCGAAATTGGTATTTTCAACGTTGGTGGCGATGGTAAAATCGTAGCTGACGGTGAAGAATTTAACCTTACCTATACGGACTGTGTGTACATTACTAAAGGTACTAAAGAAGTAACGTTCCAAAGCGTTGACCCAGCGAAACCAGCTAAATTCTACATGGTTTCAGCGCCAGCACATACTTCTCATAAAACAACTTTTATTCCAATGGCAAAAGCTAATAAACGTCCTATGGGGGCTATGGAAACAGCAAATGATCGTGTTATTAACCAATTCATCCATCCTGATGTATTAGAAACTTGCCAATTATCCATGGGCTTAACGCAGTTGAAACCAGGTAGTGTATGGAACTCCATGCCACCACATACGCATGAACGTCGTATGGAAATTTATTTCTACTTTGAAGTGCCACAAGATAATGTTGTGTTCCACATGATGGGCGAAGCACAGGAAACTCGTCATATTGTAATGCACAATGAAGAAGCTGTAATTAGCCCTTCCTGGAGCTTACATGCTGGTGCTGGTACGTCCAACTATACCTTTATTTGGGCTATGGGCGGCGAAAATCAAGCGTTTGATGACATGGATCATATTGCGATTACAGATATGAAATAATAACCAGTGTGTAAATAGGCTGCACTAGTTTAAAAATAGTGGTAATGAAAAATATATTTTTTTACCGCTTTTAGAAATCGATACACATATGAATTTTGCTCGGTTTATCGGTGATTGGTTTCGTAAAATTATACAATATATTGATACATGATTTAAATGGAGGCTCTTATGAACGGCTTAGAACAATTCCGTTTAGACGGAAAAGTAGCACTCGTAACAGGTGCTGTGTATGGCATTGGTTTTGCCATTGCTCAAGCGCTTGCTGGGGCAGGTGCTAAAATTGCATTCAACTGTTTAGATGCTGAAACGCGCGACAAAGCGGTGGCAGATTATAAAGCAGTAGGCATTGATGCAGTAGGTTATGTGGCTGACGTAACCAAAGAAGAAGAAATTATTCCTATGATTAAAGATATTGAGGAAAAATTAGGCGGTGTAGATATTCTTGTAAATAATGCAGGGATTATCAAACGAATTCCGATGGTGGAAATGGCTGCTGAAGAGTTCCGTCAAGTTATCGATATTGACTTAGTAGGCCCATTCATTATGGCTAAGGCTGTTATTCCTAGCATGATTAAAAAAGGGCATGGTAAAATTATTAACATTTGCTCCATGATGAGTGAATTAGGCCGTGAAACAGTGTCTGCTTATGCAGCTGCTAAAGGTGGTCTTAAAATGTTAACTCGTAATATTGCGTCTGAATATGGTGAATACAACATTCAGTGTAATGGCATTGGCCCTGGCTATATTGCAACCCCTCAGACAGCACCACTTCGTACCGAAGGTCACCCGTTTAATAGCTTTATTATTGCTAAAACACCAGCGGCTCGTTGGGGTACACCAGAGGATTTGCAAGGACCAGCTGTGTTCCTTGCTTCTGAAGCATCTGACTTTATCAATGGCCATGTATTATATGTAGATGGCGGTATCTTAGCATATATCGGTAAACAACCATAATCGATTTGGGCGGGCCTCGCTACGAGGCCTAGCCCCTATACTGGAGGAAATCAACATGAATATCATGAAGGCAGTATCACGTGTTCCTGGCGGGCTCATGCTCGTTCCTTTATTACTCGGTGCTTTGTTACATACCTTAGCGCCTGGAACTGGTAAATATTTTGGTTCATTTACAAATGGTTTAATTAGTGGCACCGTTCCTATTTTATCGGTATGGTTCTTCTGTATGGGTGCCAGTATTGATTTAAAAGCAACAGGTACCGTTTTGAAAAAATCGGGTACTTTAGTAGTAACAAAGATTTTAGTAGCATGGATCGTTGGGCATATTTGTGTTATGTTTATGCCTAGTGGTATGATTGAAACAGGATTTTTTGCAGGACTCTCCACCTTAGCTATTGTTACAGCTATGGACATGACTAACGGTGGTTTATATGCTTCCTTGATGGCACAGTACGGGTCTAAGGAAGACGCAGGGGCATTCGTTTTGATGTCTATTGAGTCTGGCCCATTAGTAACCATGATGATTCTTGGTACAACTGGGGCGGCTACCTTTGAGCCACATCTATTTGTAGGCGCTGTATTACCATTCTTAATTGGCTTTGCACTTGGCAATCTTGATAAAGAGTGCAAAACCTTCTTTAGCCAAGGCACTATGCTTATGATTCCCTTCTTCGGCTTTGCCTTAGGTAATACAATTGACCTTATGATGGTTGTTCATACTGGCTTATTAGGTATTTTATTAGGTGTTGCTGTTATTATTATTACAGGTATTCCTTTGATTTTAGCAGACAAATACCTAGCAGGTGGTAATGGTGGCGCAGGCCTAGCTGCTTCTAGTACAGCCGGTGCTGCCGTAACGAATCCTATCATTATTGCTGGAATGATTCCCGCCTTTGCACCAATTGCGCCAGCCGCTACTGCTTTAGTAGCTACGGCCGTAGTTGTTACATCAATTTTAGTACCAATTGTAACAGCTTTTTGGTGTAAACATTTCAGTGATGAAGGTAAAACAAAAGCCGCTCGCATTGTGGTAAATGGGTAATATAATTAAAGGTTTTAGCAGCACACCTTGCGCCTCCGTCGGCTCAGGGTGTTGCTTGCTATAATGAGGAGGAATAAAAATGGCACGAGTTCTTACAATTGGGGAGCCAATGGGTTTAATGGTTGCTACGGAACCAAAAGCGTTAAAAGATGTAACAACCTTTCGTCGCTATGTATGTGGGGCAGAAGTTAATTTTGCCGTTGGTATGAGCCGTTTAGGCCATGAAACGGCCTATATTAGTCGGGTAGGAAATGATCCGTTCGGTCAACATATTTTAGATTTTTTAGCCGAGCAACATATTGGCACTGATTATGTAACCTTAGATGATGTGAATCGTACAGGCATGCAATTGAAAGCAAAAACCTTAGAAGGGGACCCCGAAGTAGTTAATTTCCGTCGTTTCACCGCCTTTTCCTATATGGAACCATCCGTAGTGGATACGGTGCAGTGGGAAAAATATGACCATTTACATGTGACCGGTATTCCCCCAGCATTGTCTGACAGTTGCCGTGAAACGTCTATTGCTATGATGAAGGCCGCTAAGGAACATGGCGTGCAAGTATCCTTTGATACGAATCTTCGCCCAGCTCTTTGGCCATCGGAAGCAGTTATGCGTGAAAACATTAACTACTTAGCCTCCTTAGCAGACATTGTATTACCAGGCCTTGGGGAAGGTAAACTCTTAACTGGTCTTGAAACGCCTGAAGATATTGCGGACTTTTATTTAAAACAAGGGGCTAAAGCTGTTATCGTAAAACTTGGCACTAAAGGATCCTATGTAAAAACAGCTGAGGAAGCATTCTATGCGCCAGCCTATATTGTGGAACAGGTAGTTGATACCGTAGGCGCTGGTGATGGCTTTGCCGTAGGCACTATTAGTGGCCGTTTGGAAGGCCTTAGCTGGGCGGAAGCAGTTCGTCGTGGCGCAGCTATTGGGGCTCTTCAAGTGCAAGTGGAAGGGGATAATGAAGGGTTACCTACACCAGAACAATTAGTGGCTTATCAGAATAGTGCTAAATTAAGTGAATAATTGAAATACTTAAGCATATTGTTAGCCTAACGAAGTGCTGACGAATCCTACTATTAAGTGGTGACGAATAAGGCTGAAATGTATATAATAGAGTAGGAAACAGAGCTAAAGATAAGATTGGGAGGACCCGTATGGATAAATTGCAAGTTATTGAAACCGTTAAGAACATTGGCGTTGTCGCTGTTATTCGTGGCAACACGCCAGAAGAAGCCGTGCAAATCTCTGAAGCCTGCATTGCTGGTGGGGTAACTGCTATTGAAGTAGCCTTTACAACGCCACGTGCTCATGAAGCGATTTTAACATTATCTGAAAAGTACAAAGAGAATGCTAAGGTAGTGATTGGTGCTGGTACTGTATTGGATGCTGAAACAGCCCGTATGGCTATTTTAAATGGGGCGGCGTTTATCGTATCGCCTGCTTTTGATGAAATGACTATCAAGTTATGTAATCGTTATCGTGTGGCTTGTATGCCTGGCACAACTACGATTCAAGGGGTTATTCAAGCTCTTGAGTTGGGGGCAGACATTGTAAAAGTATTCCCTGGCGAAGTAGTAGGTAGCAAATTTATTAAAGCCGTAAAAGGCCCATTGCCACAAGCTCAAATGATGCCAACCGGTGGTGTTAGCATCGACAATGTAGCAGAATGGTTTAAAGCCGGTGCTGTCGCTGTTGGGGCAGGCGGTGCTTTAACAGGTGGTGGTAAATCGTTAGCTGAGATTACTGAAACGGCTAAAAAATTCGTCGCTGCTGTGGCAGCAGCCCGTAAATAAAGTAAGAGCCCAAGGTAGGCTATCAGGAATAGATAGTCAGCCTTGGGCTTTTTGTCGTTTGGGAAGCAATAGATGATTTGACTCATTAGTTTGCTATTGTGATACCATAGTCACCATGAGCAATGTTATGAAGTTCTTGGTAAACTATATCTAATGAAATGACCGATTCTTGTGGAGTCGTATTAATAAGGAGCATTACTTTACTGCCTAATTTTTTAGTGGCACTTTTTAATGTCGCACCGGGAAACTTAGGAATGCTTGCTAAAATAATGCCAGAAGCTAACAGCGAATCAGCGATTCGATTGAGTTGATTATCGTGAGAATTAAGAAGTATATCTTGATTAAATTGTTTATCTAAGTAAAGGGCGTCTAAGAAATTAATAGAATCTTTTATCTTTGTTTTCGTAAATTTGGGAGCTTCTGATTGTAATACTTGGTTAATCCCTAATTGTGTCATTATATTGTTAGAAATAATTTCCCTTTCTGTTAAGGTATTAGTTGTTAATTTACAATTAGCAATTGTATTAGGCTTAGTGAGTATGGATAAGCTGGAAAGTTGCAACACTTTTCTGACGAACTTTATTTGCTCATCAATGCTCTGGGCTTCAAGTGGCAGATGATAGTGTTGTGCGAAGTATTCGTAAGAGAAGTATTTGAAGATTGCTCGTTCTCGTTGTAATTCATGGTTAGATTTTAATTCGGCTATTGCAGTGTCGTATGCACTTTGCATAGTAAGCCAAAATTCAACAGTAGTATCTAATAGTCGTGATAATTTCATGGCAATATCAATAGATAAACTTTGTTCACCGCGAATGAGTAGACTAAGATTTTTAGGTGTCGTATCAAGGCGTTTAGCAAAATCTTCTTGGGTAAGGCCACTATTTTCTACTAATTCTTGAATATAATAGCCTGGATGAAAAGCCATCGTATTGTTGTATTCAATATAATTACTCATAATGTTTGCTAACCTCCTTTATTTCGACTATTTTAACTATGGTAGCAATTTCATCAATATTACAAGGTATAAAAGGTTTTTTGTCATTATTTAATGGCTGTAAGATGATTCGCCAAGCATCGGTTTTTGCTTTTACATCAATGGCAAAATAGCCTTGTAAATTATTTCCTTTTTTATTTTTTAGGGTATGAAATCTAAATGGTGGGAATAGAATGATATCTTTTAAAATAGGGGCATTTTTTATGGCAGAGATTCTTGAAAATAAACTTCTTACGAGAGTTTGATTACTACCAAATAACTTGTGGGCCGTTTTGATATCTGTACATTGTAATTTTACTTTCATCGAGGCATATTCAATATCCAATAGTATATCCTTTTTATAATTCAATTACCTATCTAGTAATTAAATTATAGTGAGTTGTTGTTAAGAAGTCAATATGTGTATAATTGGTAATTAATTGATAGTAAAAAGGCTGTAACTAAAATGTCGAATAAATTTACATTTTGTTACAGCCTTTAAAAAAAAGTTCAGCTTTGAATTAGAATGAGGGTAAAATTCTTATATGTTATATTTATTTATAATTTGTTCTAGCAATGATTCACAACTTGGTGCAATATCTTCATAGGTTTCATCGAAGTTACCTGTGTACCAAGGGTCTTTTACATCACGGGTTTCGCCAATAAAGGAGAGCATTTTGTGAATTTTATGCTCTGTATCAGGTCCGAGTAGCCGTTCGAGGTTACGGCGGTTATTTTCATCCATTATGATAATATAGTGAGCCGAGGCGTAATCTGCTTTCGTAATTTGGCGTGCTTGGCGTGGTGTGAAGGGAATATTCATATCCCGTAATTTAGCTTTCGTACCAGGATGTGTATCATGGCCGATTTCTTCGCGACTAGTAGCGGTAGAATCAATCTTGAAATAATCGCTTAAGTGAGCTTGCTTTACGAGGTTTTTAAAAATAAATTCAGCCATCGTAGAACGGCAAATATTGCCATGGCAAACAAATTGAACATGAATAGGCCGTTTAGATGCGGTCATAGGAACTCCTTTTATACAAATTGTAGAACTAGACTAAATACGCGTAAAATGCTCTGTTGGAGTGGAATAAGGACCATACCCAAAAATGGCGTATAGGCAAGGAGAATTAATGCTAAAAAGCCAAATCGTTGCCATTGCCAATATTTCATTTGCCAAGAGGGCGATAAAAAATTAGATACGATATGGGCCCCATCTAATGGTGGAATCGGAATTAAGTTAAATAGAGCGAAGTTTACATTAATAATAACCATTAAAGAAATGACCGTATATAAGCCTTGTGATACTTCGATATTATGATTGTTAATGAAAAAGAGCACAAAGGCGGATACGAAGGCAACTACGATATTTGCCAGTGGTCCTGCCACTGAAACGAGCATATCGTCACGTTTTTTATTTTTAAAATTAGCAGGATTGATTACGACTGGTTTAGCCCAACCAAAATGTAACAGTAAAAGCATTAACATGCCGATAAAATCTAGGTGAGCGAACGGGTTCATGGTCAAACGCCCCATGCGACGAGGCGTGTCATCACCTAATACGTCGGCTACTTTTGCATGGGCATATTCGTGCATCGCCATAGCGATGATGATAGCTGGTAAGGCAGCTACAATATTTAATAAACTGAAATTAGACATAAACAGCTCCTTTGGTAAAATTTATATATCTATTAGTATACCGTAAAATATCGATATAAGCAAAGAGCCCCTTGTGAATCAATGTAGGGTCTTGTGTATTTTTTACTACCGTCAAAATAGAAAAATAGGCGGCGTCAAATTATGAATTCTTTGGTCAAAAGGGAACGTTTTACCGTCAAATAATGAACTGACAGTGGATTAACCACTACGGGTATGACACTCACTCTAATGGTATGAGTGAAAATATTGCTTCTGTAAAGGAGGCTTTTTATAATGAATAGTGAGCTCGATGATTAGTTTGACAGAGGTTAGTTAGATGGAGGTTAGTTAGACTGAGGGGAGTTAGGTTTGAGGTTAGTTGGACTGAGGTTATTTAGACTGAGGTTAGTTAGGCTGAGTTTAGTTAAACTGTGGTTAGCTAGGCTGAGGGGACAGTTAATTTAGTAGGCGTTCAGTTTGTAGGAGGAGGTTTCAAATTATGGGGACAGGTCGACAAGTGATGATTCCACGGCCACTATTACAACGTTTATATATAGATAAAGGACTATCGACGTGGGACATTGCTAAAGAATTACATTGCAGTCAAGATACGGTGGTTCGACGGTTGCATGAGTACGAGATTCCCATTCGAACACGGCGAAAGTCATTGCCCATTAAAGAATTAGCACATTTATATGTTGAAGCGGGCTTAGGGGTAAAGGAGCTGGCCAAACGCTACCATTGCTCACACACAACGGTGGCCGATCGATTGCGTCAGTTAGGTGTACTAGCGTCAAAGCCAGTGACCTATGTGGAGCCTACCTATAGTAAGCAGCAACAGATTATATCTTTTTATAATAATGGTCAAAGTGCTTCGTGGATTGCTAGACGGTTACAATTATCACGTTGGACTGTGTTAACCACTTTACGACGAGCGGGGGTCATGATTCGCCATAGTAATAAGCGCATTTATGTGAATGTAAAAGAATTGGTGTATCTATATACGCAGCGTCATATGTCGACGACGGAGCTAGCCACTTTATATAAGGTAAAACCGGCTACGGTAGCAGAACAATTAAAAGAAGCAGGGATTCATTTACGAGGTAATCAGCTAAAATTAAATACCTATGATGTGTGCTTACGCTATCAACAAGGGCAGAGTCCCTTGCAAATCGCCGAGGAGTTAGGCTGTTCATATTCGGCCGTACGACGTCGCCTTGATCAGTGGCAGGGGTATCGTGGGGCTCGTAAAGAAAGTTAATAAACCGTGCAAGTAGATAGGGAAGAAAGTTGCAATGTGAGGGCTGAATTCGTTATACTAGAAAGCAAGAAAGTAGCACGTTATAATGTATTTTTGTTGTAGAATGGAGAGTATGATGGATATTATTCTTGCGTTGTTGCCGTTTTTTACTGTAGGTTTGGGAGCGGCTCTTATTTCACGGTTCACAGGTGTGGCTTTGTCGTTTATTATCGCCCCTACTTTGTTGTATTGGGGGGCGAAACCATTAGAATTAGTAGCGTTTATGCTGACATTTGCTGTATATAATGGGTTTACGTCTGAAACTCAAGATTTTCGGTTAAATATAAAGCATTTAGTTTTATTTAAAGGCTGGCGCGTGGCGATTCCTGTAGTAGGTTCGGTGGTATTGGCCTTTATTGCGCCACCAGCGTCCATTGCATTCTTTATTTTGTGCTTCATTGCCGAACTAGCGATGAATATGTATCAACGTTTGCCAGACGCTGATCGCCCTGTATTAAGCCAAGTCTTTACTAGTGTTGTCATTGCTACAATTTGGTGTTTAGTGGGTGTTTTTGCGGTAGCCTATATGCCTGAAACGTACTATTTTATTTTAGTAGGCTTAGCTATGTTAGGGCTCACTGGGTTTGCCTGGTATGCGGCTAAACATCGTGATGCTTTTCGCGGTATGTGGACACAGATTTGGAACTTTTTAACCTTGTTCTTAGGTTTATTTGGACTAGATAGTTCCTTCTATGCGCGTGCTTTAGGCCGTAATTATACAAGTAAGCAAGACGTGATGATTCCTGTGATTACCTTTGTGGCGGCCTTTGTTGGTATTATGGCGATTTTTGCTACAGAATTTATTTTCTCCATGCCTGCATTGGTGGCGGCTGTAGGGGCGGCTATTGGGATTCGGTTTGCCGGGATGTATGAATTTAGTCGTCGTGGGACGTTTTCTTATGCAGCGATTGCGGTGACTATCTTGGCTGTGGTGAGCTTATTCTTAGTGGCACCAGTGCCAATGGGCTTGGTGGATATGGAAGCATTGTTTAGATAAGTGGTGATGGACTTTGGGGATTGTTAGTGTTAATCATGGAAATGAATGAGGGAAAAGCAGTATATAGAGTTTAGAATAAAATATTGAGCGTAAAATAAATAATGCGACTGGAAGATATAAATCACTCTTCCAGTCGCATTATTATTGTATTAGTTTTATTTGAAAAACTTGCCAGCTAGGTTGCTAAGACCTGCTTTTAAATCTTCATTGCCACTTACTTCGCCATACGCATCCTTGAGGCTTTCTAGAAGCGTCTGTAATTGAGCACTATCGAGATTCTTTACATCTTCAAGGCTGTTAACATTAAGACCTTCGATGTTATTGACTACGGACATGAATTTACTTTCATCAATTTTGAAGTAAGAGCTAATCATTTCAATTATAGTTTCTTTAATCATAGAAATACCTCCTTTTTATGGATTATAACATATTCAATGTAGGTATTATATATAATTATTAAGAATTTTTGAAATTATATACTTCATTAGGATTTTTAACTAAAATTTGATTTAATATGGTTTTAGATGGAATCCATTGATATAGGAGTTCGATAAATAGTTTTTCATCGTATTTATTTTTTTCAGTTACATGAGGCCAGTCAGAGCCCCATAACATTCTTTCTGGGGCATAAGATATTAGCGTTTTTGCGAGGTCGTTTACTGTAGTCCAAGGAGCATTTTCTTTACTATTTAAATAAGGTCCACTCAACTTTATCCAAGTATGACCAAGGTCAATAAGTTTACAAATTTTACTAAAAATTGGATTAGTATAACTTTCTAGACGAGCCATATGGTCTAGAACAATATTACAGTTTAAATTTTTTATCATATCATAAGAGTTTAATAATTGTTCTGGGCTTAGATGAAGTTGTATGTTCCAGTTAAATTCTTTGATACGTTCACTAAGAGGTAAACAGTCATTAAAAGATACTACTGCATTGTTAGGATTCCACATGCTAAAGCGTAAACCTCGGATTCCTTTTAGGTGCAACTCGAATAGCTCTTGATCTGTAATTAAATTATTTGTTACTGCAATTCCAACACTATAATTTTCTCCAAAGCGTTGAATTGCATCAAGTAGACAAGTATTGTCAAGTCTAAATGGTTTTGCTTGTACAAAGACAGCTTTATCTAGAGTAAGTTTTTTGGCGATTCTTTTATAATCAGAAATAGTTCCTATTTGATGTTTTGCTTTCCCATCATTAGGGAATTTAGGATCGATAATGTGGAGATGACAATTACAAGCCCCTGGAGGTAATTTATATTTATTCATATCATTACTCCTTTTGATTTTTATTATAATCCGATAATGCTCCAATAAAGTAATCCAACTGTGAAATAAACGAATACATTCATAAGCATGTAAATAAATCCTATTTTCCACCAATCTGTTTGTTTAACAAAACCAGTGCCATAAAGAATTGGGCCTAGTGCTCCGCCATAGTGTGTTAAAGCACATCCGTAAGCTGTACAGGCTGCTACCATGAAAGCTAGTACCATAGGTGATATATTGGCAGCTAACCCCACTGTAAAGGCTACAGGTACAAATGCTGTAACAAAAGCTCCCATGGAAGCAAACAGATAACGAATGAAGATGCAGACTAAAATGATAATACTTAGAACTAAAAATTCATTAAATGAATTTAAGTTTAAAATAGACTGAATCCATTTTGCTAACCAAGTAAAAAATTTTTCTTTTGCTAACGCAGCAGATAATCCGCAGATAAAGCCATACCATAATAGTGTATTCCAAGCTCCGTTGTTATTTAAAACATCTTTTAGTGTAAAAAGTTTAAAAAGTAGTCCAAAGGCAAAAATGCTAATGCGACAGCAGTTGCATTAATTTTTAATGTACTTCCTAATGCCCATCCTATTATTGCTAAAATAAATAAAAAGATGAGTATTTTTTCAGTTTGTTTTAATGGACCTAATTCTAATAGACCATCTTTGGCTATTTTCTTGTAATTAGGAATATATTTTAGTTCTGGGGGATATATTTTATATAATAATAAAGGTGTTAAAATTAGAATTAAAATCCCTGGAATAAACATTGCTATAGCCCAAAGTGACCAAGTTATTTCTATATTTAGAATTTTTTGAGCAAAGTCTACTGTAATCAAATTAGGAGCACATGCAGTTATAAATATACCTGCAGTTGTAAAACTAACAAGGGCTTGTAACATTGTAAAATAAGAGCCAATTTTTTTACTGTCATTTTCTGGTTCGCTATTTAGTGTAGATGATATACTACGAAATATTGGATAAATGATACCACCTGATCGAGCTGTATTTGATGGTGTAGCAGGGCTAATAATTAAATCTACAATAGCCATAATATATCCTAAACCTAGGGTAGTTTTTCCAAATTTTCCGATTAAAATATTGGAAATTCTTTTGCCTATACCGGTTTTAACAAATGCCATACCTATTAAAAATGCTATAAATACAAGCCAGACTGTTGTAGTGGCAAAGCCGTTTAATACAGGAGATGGACCTACAATTAAACTTCCTATACCGGCTACTACAATTAATACTTCTGATTCTTCAGCGGGACGGATAATAATACCTGCAATAGAAGTTATATATATGGCAAGGATATACATAGATGTTTGTGTTAAGCCTTCTGGTGCGGGGATTAGGGATATTATACCTAAAATTACAAGGAGTAATAACCATTTAATGATACTCTTTTTATTCATAATAGCCTCCTTAGCTTATTCAGATTATTCTGTTTTTTGCCCCCTTAGGTTTAAAAAGTTAGAAAAGTTATGATTTTCTACAAAATTTTTAAATTCTATTAATATTTGATTTGTAAGAAGTTCTTTTTTATAAATAAACCAAGTTTTTCTTTCAATAGGTTTATTTTGAGGGTCTTTTAGAATGTAGTGATAGGCTGTTGGGATTTCTGGTAAAAATACAGAAGGGAGTATTCCAAACCCTAAGCCACTATAAACCATTTCTTTGCATAAATCTAAACTATTTACCATAATATCTATTTTAGGTTCGCAATTGAAAGTATTTCGCCACCATAAATCAAGCATTTTTTGGTAATATGTATCGGTAGTATAATCGACACGTTTCATATGTACCAAATCCTTTATCTCAAAAGGCAATGTCGAGACTATAGAAATATAATTAACATTAAGTAGTTTTTTTTCACCCTTATCCCAGCCAAAATCATCTCTTAGAAATCCAAAATGGCAACTATCTTTATGCATCAATTTAGAAACCTGACTACTAGGGGCCATAGTAATACTGAATTTTACTTTAGGATAAAGAATTTTAAAGTTTTTTATTAATTGTGGTAAATAATAAAGGCTGATAATATTAGGCGCGGCTATTTTTATATGACCTGCTTCTGCATCATCAATTGACCTAATACGATCTTTTAATTGATCTAGTTCATGCAGGGCAATTTCGGAAAACTTTAAGAGCTCTATTCCTGTAGGTGTTAAAAAAGCCCCTTTATTGTCACGATGAACTAGTATTGTATTGAACTCAATTTCTAGTTGCTTTATTCTAGTTGTTAGTGCTGGTTGGGAGATAAAAAGCGCATTAGCTGTTTTGGTAATGTTTTTAAATTCTTTGAGATATTTTAAAATAAGTAAATCGCGTGTATTCATAGCCCCTCCCGATATGATATGAGAAAATTATTTTATTTAATAAGCATATCATACATTTACATATAAGTTAGGAGATTATAGTTTATGAATAACATCGATGATTGAACCATCACGATATTCTACGAGTCCACAGATTTCATCACTATATTCTAATGGAGTTATTGGTCCGGCAATTTTGTCAGCTTTTGCTTTTAACTCCTCAATAGAATATATAGGGAGTGAGGTGTTTTTTAAAATATCAATTAAATCTATTCGAAGAGGATTTATGGCTAAACCATATTCTGTTACTAAAATATCCACAGTTTCTCCGGGAGTAACACAAGTTGTAACATTATTCAATAGCATAGGAAGTCGGCCTCTTAATAGTGGCATGGTAATGATTGTTAAATTTGCTCCAGCGGCAGCATCTGGATGACCACCAGGAGCTCCCATTAAACGGCCGTAAGAGTCTGTTAAGACATTAACGTTGAAGTTTAAATCAATTTCAGTAGCGCTTAGAACTGCAAAATCTAATATATTTACATATGGGTTAGCACTCAATGGATTGGCATAGTCGGATACTGAAATTTCGTGATGTCTAGGATTATTATATAAAGATTGGATAGCTGTTAAATCAAAATCTTGTGGATCAAAGAATGTATCGATAAGACCTTCATTTAACATTTGAACGTGGAAACTTGATACTCCACCAACACCAGCATTAGCTTTAATACCTCGTTGTAGCATAGCTTCTTTTATGAAAGATGCAGTTGCGATAGCCATACCGCCAGAACCGAATTGGAAGTTCATAGCGTTATGAAAATAGGGGGTTGCTTTAATTACATCGGCAGCAAGCTTTGATATAATTAACTCTGCGGGTTTTTTACTAATTCTTATTGAGCCTGTTGTAATACCTTTTGAGTCTCCGATAGAAGGTATTTCGACTATATAGTCAACTAAGGTTTGAGGGATGCTTATGTAATCCAACACAGTATTACTTAGGGTATCGGTAACTGCGATTACATGATCTGCATAATGAGCATCTGGCATTGCATATCCTAAAGAACCGCAAGGCGATTTACCTTGTACACCATTAATATTTCCATAGTGGTCACAGATAGGGGCTGCAATAAATGTTGCATCTATGTGTAACTCTCCCGTTTCTATTGCTCTAGCGCGTCCGCCATGTGTTCGAAAAATTGCAGGCTTTTTTAACCCTTTTTTTTGAATGAAGGATCCAAGATTCCCTCTGCAGCCACTGGTATCTACAGCTGTGATTACTTCTGTTTCGAAAAATGGAAGCAGGCAGTCTTGAATTAAACTTAAAGAACTGACAGCTAAAGTTAAATCTTTGATTCCTTTATCTGCAATTGCTTTTAAAATATAATACATAACAGCATCACCATTACGTAGACTATGATGAAATGAAATGGTCATACCTGACTTTAGTTTTATTGCATCAAGAACATAATTTAGAGATTTTACTTTGTTAAGGCTATTTTTCGGATTTCTATATTTTGTTGGACGAAAGGTCATTTGACTTTTTGATAGAGACTCATATGGAGTGGAGTAAATTTTTTTGTATTTTAATCCAGAAATATTATTAATAACCTTCATTATTTGAGGTGTAATCATGTTATATATCCTTTCTGAGTGACTCGGCGTAAGATAATATAGTTTTAGCACGCATAACCATAGGTTTATCGATCATCTTACCTTTTAAGGCAGTTACCCCACTAGAATTTGTGAGCGTTTGAGTATAGGCAGAGAAAACTTCTTTAGCATGATTAATCTCTTCGATTGTAGGGGCATATATATCATGCACAATCGGAATTTGAGCCGGATGGATGACTGATTTACCAGTAAATCCCATATTTTTTCCTTGAATTACGTTTGTTTGAAACATTTTTTCATTAGAAAAGTTGCTAAAAACGTAATCGATAGGCATGACGTGAGCTGCGTGAGCAGCTAAAGAAATCTGCTGACGTGCAAACAGGAGTTCATCTCCGGAGTCAGTATTAATTAGTGTCATATCGGTTCTGTAGTCTTCGGCACCTAATCCTATTGCAATTACACGTGGAGAGGCAGTGGCAATATCGTAAGCATGGTAGACTCCTAATGCAGTTTCAATAGTGGCTATGATTTTGATTGTACCTATTTCTATGTGTGATTTTTCTTCATATTGTGTGATTAAATCATCTAAATCCTTTATATTTTGAGCTGTTTCACTTTTGGGCAAGCGTAAAAATTGGGGTATTAGCGGAACCATTGTTTTAACATCGTCTTCGTAATATGGTGTATCTTGAGCATTGATACGAATTCCAAAAGCTGAAGCGGGGCGTAATTCCAATAAGAAATTTTTTACAAGATCTCTCGCTGAATCTTTTTCATAGATTGATACAGAGTCTTCTAAATCATAAATAATGCAATCAGCACCATAAATCTCGGATTTTACTAATTTTGTAGGTGAATTACCTGGAACAAAAAACATAGTTCTATAAAGCGTATTCATAAATCGGCTCCTTCTAATTTAGAAATTCTTTTCAATGCAGTTTCTAGGCGGGCTTTTATTGCAAAGTTATAAGTACCTTGATCAATAATTAATAGTTTTATTCCTGATATTTTAAATATATCAAGAGTATAATTTATTGTTGCTTGAATTGAAGCGTTGAATTTGGGAGATAATTTGCTTTTTATTTCAATATCACGTGTAGTACCTATTAATTCAAGTGTTATAGAAACATCTCCCTTATTTTCTGAACCAACTGTAATTGCTTTATTTGTAAATATCATATTATTCACCTCCGATAATTTAACTTTAATAGGATTTAAATTATATGTACAATATTAAAAGTTTATTTTGATGATAAGAAAAAACAATACTTGTTAGACTTAATATTGTAAAAGTCTAATGGTAAGTTATTATTGGGCTTCTTGGGGCCTGACAAAATGAAGGTTAGAGTCTTAAACTAGTATTAGATTGAGCTTTTTAATCAAGTGATATGAAGTATGTCCAAACAAATTATATCTATTGAAAGGTTTTAGAGGTCATAGATAGTCAAAAGAAGAAATAAAACTTAATTATGGAAATAAGATGAAGAATGTGGTATTATTTAGATAAGATATATTTGTGTGGATTTTAAAATAATAAATATAGGTAAATAATTTAAGTCGATATATACAAATTGATAAAACTAACTAATTATGGGGTTATTAAGGTTAGCGTTGTAAGGTATGTATGGGGTGAGTTGTATGGATATGGCAATGTCATTCAGACCGTCAGGGTTAGACTTATTAAAAAATTATGAAGAAACTATGTTGCAGAGTTTGATTACTACGTTTGGGCTTGATTATTTACGAGAATGTCATTTAAGTAATGATGATGTAGAACCTCCAATTTCTAATGAAGCTTATGAGCGTGTTATGGATGAGGTTATGGCAGAAGAGCCACAAGAGTCATATGTGGAGTCTATTGTAACGGGAATACAAGATAAATTTACGAATATGGCAACATTTATTCTGCCAAAGAAAAATTTAGTGAATTTTTCAAACCAAGTTAAGCGGAAAATCGAGAAGGCTAAAGAAACTATAAAAGAAGTAGAAATGGAAGAATTTTCATTGGATGATATAGTACAAGACTTGATTTTAAATAATATGGAAACTACGTATAACAATTATCAGGGGAGTTTAAAAAATCAAGTTCATTTATCCCATCTTACAGATCATAAATATTGGGTAGGTGCTGGTAAAAATGTTTTGAATAAAGGTATTCAAATGGCTCTTCGACAAGGAGTAGGTTTCTTTTTAGCTGAAATATGGTTTGGCATTCGTGAAAAATGTTTTAACGAGTGGTCAACCGTAAAAAGTATAAAAGAGTTTAGTCGTAAAATGGAGCAGGGTATTAAATTTGGTTTTACTAATGCCAAAAGTAATTTTCCTGTATTTTGGAAATATGTTAAAGAAGAAGCATTAGAAGGAACTTGGTTTAATATTGTTGTTATGCTGATTAATTCATTTCGACATTCGATTCGTGTAATATTACAAGCTTTATTTCAGATGCGAAAAGTAGTGATGGAAAAAAGTAAGGTTATTTTTTCAAAAGAAGATATTCCATTAGCTGATCGAACTGATGCTATTCTAAAATGTTTTATTGTAAGTAGTAGTGTGGTTTTTGGTAGTTTGATTATTACTTCGTTAGGTTCTATTGTGGCAGAGTTACCAGTAGGGGATGCATTGACTGAATTTTTAGGAGCTTTAATCGCTGGTATGATGATGACTACAGGCTTTTTCTTGCTAGAGCGGTATAATGTGGCCGAACGAATTGAAGAATTTTTTGAAAGTTTAGAAGTGGCAGAGTTACGGGAGTTAACAGCTGAATATAAGAGATTAACTGATTCTATTGAGGCATTAGTAGAACCTCTTACGAAGTGTGATTGGGGACGTTGTAAGGCAGGATATGTAGATTATGACTGTAGTTATTTAGAGTATAGTCATGAAGATTATAGGGATAATTTAGATAGTCAGTTACAGGCAACTTGTCAGATTTCAGATAGTTTAGGAGTAGCGGAAGAACAGCAAGTGAAATCAACGCATGATGTGGATGATTTTATGAGTTAGGAGGGGTCTTATGTTTCATTATGGTGAAAAGAAGCAAGCCCTTCGTCTGTTACAAAAAGTGCAACAAGATTATACGGTAATTTATTCAGATGCTTTAAAAAGTGCGGAAACATTCCATAATCATAAAATAGTAGCTGTTAAAGTGCTCGAAGAATGTGAGCTGTTTCTGAGTACAATAGCAAATAAACCTAAAAAGCTATTACAAGAAATGGGAGATATTCAATTAAAGTCACAGGCATTTTCAGAAGAAGTAGCTCAGCTAGAAAAATTAACGAAACATCAATTGGGTGAGCGCTTGGCTAAATTTGGGATGGTGAGTGGGGTTGGTGTTGGACTAGTAAGTTTGGGGCCGTCTATGGCTGTAGCAATGTCAACGACATTCGGTTCTATATCGGCTGGTTCTACTTTACTAGCAGCTACAGGTTCAGGATTAGCTAATATGTCTGTTGTAGTTGGTGGATTTGCTTCTATTGCTGCAGGTGGTTCTTTTATAGGAAGTCGCTTTATATTATCTATGCTTGGACCGATTGGTTGGGGGATTAGTATTATTTCACTTTTAGTAGGTATTGCTAAGTGGTACAAAAAGAATAAAGATGTGTCAGCTGAAGCAATTAAGCAAGCTGATAATATTCAAGGTAATATTACATCATTGAAACAGTGTGGATATCAGGTGGAAGAAGCTCGAATGTTGTTAGACCATACGGCAAATAAGATTGTTATGTTGCGCACTTATATGAGAAAACATAATTTTTTAAAAGATTATGCATTATATACGGTTGAAGAAAAACAACAATTAGGCACCTTTATTAATCTTTGCCAGGGGTTAAGTGAATTGTTAGCTAAAAAAATAGAAAGTACAATATCAGAAAATAAGTGAATATAAATAGGGCTGTAACGAAATGCAGATTTTATCTGTCATTTAAGTTACAGTCTTCTTTTCTTTTTTAAAATAAGGACTTCTTTGAGATAAGATAACACTCAAAGAAGTCCTTATTTTAGTTTTTAGGCGCACCTAAAAAAAGCCTTTAGCAACGCTTTTTTAATATATTTATGTAGCTGTTTTTATCTCGAATAGACGCTTTCCTAATCGGCCCTTTTGAATTCGGTTGTGCAACTTCATTACATTAAAACCAAAGGCTATTAATAGAAGATTTTTTTCTACGTTATCGGCTCCTCGATGTCGGAGTCGTTTGTACATCATATCTTCTTTTAGTACACCAAATACGCCTTCTACTTGAATGGAGCGATTAACACGAAGCCGCTTTCCTAAGGGGCTGTTAAATATCTCATTGTTTTTAGCAAGCATAGCTCGGTACTGTGTTGAAATATAAAGGGCTTTGTTACCTTTAGATTGAAAGCTAGTATATGTTTTTTGGCATTGGCTACGTAATCCGCAATAGTTACATCGCTCACAGCGGTAGACTCTACTTTCATAGATAAAACCTGTTTTACTTCTAGTCTTTCTAATGCGTTCAAAGTGTAATTTGCGCCCTTTAGCACAAGTAAAGGTATCACTTATTTCGTCATATACCATATTGTCAGCTCTGCCTATGTCTTCGCGGTATTTTTTAGTTTTACTGCGTTCATAGCTACTTGGTTTTATACATGTTTTGTAATCATGCGCGAAGAGCCAAGATAAATTTTCATTACTGTCATACCCTGCATCTGCCACTACATATTGAAATTTTTGTTTATACTGAGATTCTAATTGCTTTATAAACGGGATTAACGTCTTTGTATCCGTAGGGTTAGGAAATACTCTAACACCTACAATATACTCACTATGGACAGCTAATTGTACATTATATGCTGGCTTTAGTTGACCATTTAACATATGGTCTTCTTTTAATCGCATAAAGGTAGCATCCGGATCTGTTTTTGAATAACTATTGCGACTTCCTAGTATCTGTAATTTTTCATCATACGCCATACGCTTATTACGAATAACTAAACACTCTTCCCATAAGCGTTGTAAAGTATGTTTCCGTTTACCAGAACCATGTACAATCGGAATGTGTTGTTTACTAATTTCGTTCTCTAAATATATTAAGAGCTCATCATCAGTCAATGAAGTCATCTCACTCTGCTGTAATTCAATAGCTACTTTACATTGTAATGCCTTTAGTTTATCTGGAAGTTTAGCCGTTTGCTTTATAATTGCTTTTTTCCATACAAAACTATATCTATTCGCATACGCTTCCCACTTCGTACCATCAATGAAAACTTCTGAAAAGTCTATACTATCTACTTGGCTCAGTACCTCTATTAGTTGTGCCAACAAATCTTGTACTATTTCAACGGTTAATCGTTTGAAAAACCTATGAAATACCATATGGGAAGGGGCTGGATACCCTTGTAACAACCACATATAATGGATATTTTTAGTGCATTGTTCTGCGATTTTACGAACAGATACAATGCCTTCGGTCATGGCATATACATAGATTTTAAACAAAATAGACGGTGGTACTAAAGATTTTCTTCCGTTTGAAGAATAAAGATGCTGTAACTTTGTATAGTCTAGTTCCTCCAATACAGCATCCAGTAATCTCACCGGCTCATTAGGTCCAATCCGAATGCCATAATCCAAAGATAAAACTACTTGGCGAAAGCCTGAAATTTTAGTATAATTACCGTGTTGGATATGGTTTTTCTTCATAAATTAATTATACCAACAAAAAAGGCCCTTTAGGGCCTTTTTTCTTATATAAATATAGCAATAATGCGGCTTGAAGATGCTTATATATCTTCAAGCCGCATTAATAGTTTTAGGAGTTGTATTTCGTTACAGCCCCTTGTATTAATAGCTTCAAAATCTAATTATTATTAGTCAATGAGGAATATTATGTATTGTCAAAAGAATTTGGTTATGTATTATTTTCATAGATGAGTTTTAAAATTTTTTTATATATATTAATGTCTTAGAAATGGTGACTTTAATAAGGGTACAAAGAAAAATTGTAGTAAAGACAAATACTTGTTGTTTGTAATTTGTAGTTTACTAGATTAACATTCGATTAAAGAATGATTGCAATCTGATTTAGTTATAGTGATTAGGTGGTATAAAGGAGAATTATTATGGCTATTGGAAATCGTGTATATTTACAACGTCCTAGTGTTAATTATGAGGTTATAAAAGCATTTGAGGAAATCCCAGCAGCTAATATTGCTGATTCTATGGGACGTTTATGTGCATTACATCCTAGGATTTCATTAAAATCAAATCCTGATAAATTAATTACAGCAGGGCGAGCATTAACTGTGAAAACACGTAGTGGTGATAATTTGATGATTCATAAAGCATTAAATATGGCTGAGGCAGGGGATGTAATTGTAGTTTCTAATGATACTGGTTGTGATTATCGCTCATTAATGGGTGAGATTATGTTTCGCGTAGCGGAACATAAAAATATTGCTGGCATTGTTTTAGATGGACCTTTAAGAGATATTGCTATAGTTAAAGATATGAAGATTTCTATTTATGCAACAGGGAGTAATCCTGGTGGTCCTTACAAAAGTGGCACTGGTGAAATTAATACCCCTATTTCTTGTGGTGGGATCTCAGTTAATCCTGGAGATGTGGTTGTAATGGATGCAGATGGTGTTATTATTATTCCATTTCAAGATGCTGAATTAGTATTGCAAGAAGCAATTAAATTTCAAGCATTTGATTCACAGAAAGTAAAAGATGCTATTGAGGGAAAAGCAAAACGAGGATGGGTAGATGAGAAGTTGAATGAACAGAATACAGAAATTATTGATTCTTCCTACTTTTAAATAGAGGTGACTTATGAAAAAAGATAAGAAAGAAAAATCTATGTTACGTCGTATTATTGAATTAGTTAGTATTTTTCTTATATATTTTTTAATCACATTATTACCGCTACCTGAAGGTTTGTCTTTAGAGGGATTAAAGGCTTTAGGTATGTTTGTTACTATTATATTAATGTGGGCGTTAGAACCAGTTCCTTTACCTATGGTAAGTTTTGTTTTCGTACCGTTTGTAATTTTTACTGGCATGATGAAATTAGGTCCTGCATTAGGTAGTTTTGCTAATTCGTCTATATTTTTGATTATTGCAGCATTAATGATGTCTCCGGCTATGGAAAAGACAGGACTAGCTGAACGGTCCGTATATGTGTTACTTTCTAAGATTGGTTGTACAGCAACACGGATGGTTATAGGGATTACTATAGCTAATATTATATTAGCATTTTTAATTCCATCAACTGCGGCTAGAACGGCTACATTATTACCAGTTTGTTTAGCTATTATTGAATTATATAAGAAACAAAGTAATATTGAAGGAAGAAATAATTTTGCTATAGGGTTACTACTTACATTAGGGTTTACAAACTCCATTATTAGTAGTGGTATTTTAACGGCTACTGTACCTAATCCTATCGTAGTTAGTTTTATTGCTCAAGCCACTGGGCAAACTATTTCATATGGTGAGTGGTTAATGTATGGATTTCCACCAGCTTTAATTATGGCGTTTTTTGCTACGTGGTTTATTCGTTTAATATATAAGCCTGAATGTAATGAGATACCAGGGGGCGTAGAATATATAAAAAAGGAATTAGCTGAGCGAGGGCGTATGAGTATGGATGAATGGAAAACAGCTATAATATTTTTAATTGTAGTTTTATTATGGTTAACAGGTAGTCTAACTGGTATAAATACAACAGTTGCAGCAATTATAGGTGTTATTTTAATATTTATTGCTAATGTCGTTACATGGAAAGATGTATCAAAGACTAGTGGTTTTCAGTTTATGATGATTATGGCTGGCGGGTTTATTATTGCTGAGTTATTGTTAAAGACCGGTGCGGCTAAATGGTTAGCTATGACATTATTTAGTATGTTGAATATCGAGAATGTACCGATTGTTGCATTAATTATTGTTGTTATGGCAATTATTCAATACTTACACATTCCTTTTATGGGAACGACAAAATGACAACTATGATGATACCAGTAGTAATAAGTATTGCTCAGGTTGCTGAAGTAAACCCTGCGGTGTTAGCATTACCAGCAGGGATGTTGATTGGTGGATTTCCTTTATTCTTATTTTATAATACAATTTCAAATTTAATTATTTTTGGTACTGGAGAGTTGAAATTCAGTGATTTCCCTAAAGTGGGCGCTCCTATTGCAACTATGGCAATCGTTGTTTTTAGTGTAATGGCTTTAACTTATTGGAAATGGTTAGGTCTTTATTAATAGAACCCCCCAACTATTATGTGGCTACATAATAGTTGGGGGTTTAGTATATTTTATTTGAATTATATAATTCTTGATAATGGATTTAAATTTAAACGCTGGACATAATTTAATATTAATTTTGTAAAATAAAGTTGATATTTAGGGAAACGGCTATTTTGAGGACTAATTAAATATAAATCAAAGTATAAAGGTGATTTATGAAACATAACAGGGAAAATATTTATGTCACTGGCGATTGTATTCCATTCAAAGAGGAGTCGCGAATGAGTAATAAAACTAGCGGCTACACCAGCAGAACATAAAGGCGGTCCTAAGGAATCAGATTTGGTAGACATATATAAATCGGGTTTTATTCCTGATTCTAAAAATAATTGTTGTATGATATGGCCAATATGATTGGCTGAATTCATTAGAAAGATTGGTAGTTCTTCGAAAGATTTTAAGTCAACCCCTTGAATATTTCTCTTTTTTAGAATTTCCTTGGTTGTTTGTGAAAAATATTTGTCAAGTAGTCGTTCTGATATACAAAGATAACATTGATCCTTGTATAGTAATTTATGATTTAATTCTACGGGAGGGGTATCAAATAGACCAATGGCTAAATCTAAATTATCTGAAAGAAGTTTTTCTCTTAATATTGGGCTATTTTCCATAGTAAGTTCTACTGTTACATTAGGGTAAGCTTCATTGAATTCTGGGGTTATAGGACAAAACG